>JBDHTL010000094.1:0-13742 GCA_039808645.1 Rhodoblastus sp.
GAGCGCAAGCAGTTCGGCAAGCCGATCATCGAGCATCAGGCCGTCGGCTTCAAACTCGCCGACATGGCGACGCGCATCGACGCCGCCGAACTCATGGTTTTTCGCGCGGCGCTTCTGAAGGACGCGGGCAGGCCGTGCCTGAAAGAGGCGTCGATGGCGAAGCTGTTCGCCAGCGAGATGGCCGAGCAGGTCTGCTCCGACGCGATCCAGATCCACGGCGGCTACGGCTATCTCGCCGATTATCCGGTCGAACGCATCTATCGCGACGTGCGCGTGTGCCAGATTTACGAAGGCACGAGCGAAGTGCAGCGGCTGGTGATTTCACGGGCGCTGGCGGCGGCGTAGGGGCTCGCGTCACACAACGCTTTCATGCTGAGGAGCTTGCGGAGCAAGCGTCTCGAAGCATTGCAGCCAGGGCCATCTTTCGAGACGCGCTGCTGCGCAGCGCTCCTTCAGGATGAGGTCGCGTGATGCGGTCGTCGCCTACGCCCCGAACTGCTCTCGAAGAATCCGCTCTTCCATCGAATGTCCGGGGTCGTGCAGCAGGGTGAGCCCCACCGCATGGTCCATCGCCACTTCGACGCGCGCGACCTTGCGGAATTCGGCGTGATCGGCGACGGCGGCGACCGGACGCTTGTCGGATTCGAGCACGTCGATCACGACTTTCGCGCGGTCGGGCAGGAGGGCCCCGCGCCAGCGGCGCGGGCGGAAGGCGGAAATCGGCGTCAGCGCCATCAGGGGCGCGCCGAGCGGCAGGATCGGGCCGTTGACCGAGAGATTGTAGGCGGTAGAGCCCGCCGGCGTAGCCACCAGCAGGCCGTCGGACACCAGTTCCTCCAGCCGCGTCTGCCCGTCGATGGCGATGCGCAGTTTCGCGGCCTGGTGGGTCTGGCGCAGCATCGAGACTTCGTTGATGGCGCGCGCCTCGTGCGTTTCGCCGTCGTTGGTCGTCACGCGCATGACCAGCGGATGGACGACCGAGGACGTCGCCGCCGCCAGCCGCTCCAGCAGGCCGTCCTCGCGGAAATCGTTCATGAGAAAGCCGACGGAGCCGCGGTTCATGCCGAAGACGGGCACATTGCGCCCCATCAGCTTGTGCAGCGTCTGGATCATCAGTCCGTCGCCGCCGAGCGCGATGACGACGTCGGCCTCTTCGATCGGGTTCTCGCCGTAAAGCGCGACGAGGCTCGCGCGCGCCGCTTCGGCGTCCGGAACGCCGGAGGAGAGATAGGCGAGGCGCTCGAGAGGGCGCGAGGCGACCGGAATGGTGGGCGGCATGATCCTGCTCGTTCCGGAGCGCGTGGCGAAAAAGTGGATGCCGGCTTTTCGCGAAACGCGCGCTCTACACTTTGAAAACGATCAGCTTTTCTGCCTTTGAGCGATTCCGCTCAAAGGCAGGCTGATCTTGCGCCCTTGTAGGCCCTCGCCGCGTCGCGCGGAAGTGGCCATTCGGAGCAGGTCGACCGCGCTTTCAGATGAAACGCGCGATCTCGTCGAGCGATTTCTTCGAAATGTCGGGCACGCGGCAGCCGTCCGCCGGCTTGCCGACCACGAGAAGGACGATGGCCTTCTCGTTGTCCGGCCGGCCGCAGATGTCGTTGAGGAAGCCCATAGGCGAGGGCGTATGCGTCAGCGTCGCCAGTCCCGCCTCGTGCAGGGCGGCGATGAGGAAGCCGATGGCGATGCCGACCGATTCCAGCGCGTAGTAATGTTTCACGCGCTTGCTGTCGGGTCCCCAGCCCCAGCGCTGCATGAAAATGGCGATCAGCCAGGGCGCGGTCTCGAGAAACGGCTTTTCCCAGTCGGTGCCGAGCGGCGCCAGGGCGTCGAGCCATTCCGCGCCCGCGCGCCCCTCGTAGAAAGCCTTCTCTTCCTCTTCCGCCGCCTCGCGGATGCGCGTCTTCACGGCGGGGTCGGAAATGGCGACGAAGGTCCAGGGCTGCTGGTTGGCGCCCGACGGCGCCGAGCCCGCCGCGAGAATCGCCTGCTCGATGATGTCTCGGGGCACGGGGTCGGGCGCGAAATCGCGCACGGTGCGCCGCTTGCGCAGCCGTTTGGCGAAGGCGTCCAGCCGCGCGCGGCTCTCCTCGGGCGAAATGGCCTCGAACGCCAGCGGCACGGTCGGATGGTCGCCGCTCATTCTTCGTCCGCGCCCGGCGTGGACCGCAGCATGAAATGGCCGAAGGCCGAGGCGATGGGCTTGTCGGGATCGTCCTGCCAGGCCTGCGCCTCGAAAGCGACGACGCGGCGGCCCTGCTTGACTACCGAGGCCCTCGCATAGGTGTCGAGCGCGCGGCCGGAGCGCAGGTAGTTGATCGTCAGGCCGATGGGCTTCGGCGGCCGCGCCACGCCGAGCTCGCGCGTGAGGCTGACGATGGCCGTCGTCTCCAGAAAGGCCCCGGTCATGCCGCCGTGGATCGCCGGCAGGATGGGATTGCCGATGATGCGCTCGGAAAATGGCATCACCGGCACGCCGTCCGCGCCGACGCGGATGCCGAGGCAGCGCGCGAACGGGCTGTTGGCGAACAGGCCCGTGGGATCCTCCGGCGCGTCGAGCGGCGGCGGGACGCGATAGTCGCGCGGCTTGTCGCGCAGCATGTTGGTGCGGTTGGCGCCGGCCATGAAGCAGGCGGTCGCGGTCGCGACCGGCTCGTCTTCCGATTCCTGATAGGCGGTCGCGCGCACGAAGGCGATGGAGCGCGTCACGCGGTAGCAGATCGCGTGCGCCTTGATGTCGAGGCCGGGGGTCGCCGGCCTCTGGTAGTCGATGCGCAGGTCCAGCGTGGCGATAGCGCGGCTGCCGTCGAGGGCGAGCTGGACCGCCATGCCGCAGCTTTCGTCGAGCATGGCCGTGACGACGCCGCCGTGCAGCACGCCGGTTTCCGTGTCGCCGACGAATACAGGCCGGTAGGGCAGGCTTGCCCAGGCTTCGCCGGGCTCGGCGCGTTCGAGCTTCAGGCCGCTGAGATAGCCGTAGACGGAGCGGCGCTTGTGGACTGCCTTGGCCAGTTCCTCGAACGGCATCGGCTGGGGACTCGGGGCTTCAGACATGCGCCCCCTTCTATCCGAAGCCCGCCCCGCGACCAAGGCGCTCAACCCGTCGGCGCAAGCAGGACGGGACAGCTGGCCGCGCGCAGCACGCGTTCCGCGATGGAGCCGCGCACGGCGGCCATGAATCCGTGGCGGCGCATGACCGGCATGCAGATGAGATCGGCCGCCAGCCGCGTCTGCGCGGCCAGGATCTCCTCGACGACGGGCCCCGCGGCCTGGTGGACGCGATAGATGGCCCGGCCCGGAGCGCCCTCGGGCCGTCCAAGGCTGTGCGGCGCGCGGCCGCCCGCATGGAGAAGTTGGATTTCCGGCGTCGCCTCGCCGAACAATTCGCACAGCGACAGCGCTGTATCGATGGCGCGGGCGGCCGGCACCCGCTCCGACACCGGCACCAGGATCGACTTCAGGCGCACCTTTCCCGTCGCCGGCGCGACGAAGCCGCCGCCGTCGCGGTGGACGCAGAGCGCCAGCCCGCCCGTGGCGCGAACGATGTCCTCGGCGATCGAATCCTGGAAAATGTCGGGCACGCCGGCGCGATCGGCCAGGCTCAGCACCATCAGATCGGGGCGCGCCGCATTGATCGCGGCGAGGATGCCGGCGCGCGGGCTGGCGTTCCAGACGAGCTGCTTGTCGATGCTGAGGCCCAGCCGCTCGGCGACGGTCTGCTCGCTCTCGTCGCCCGCGATCAGGCCCCAGCTCCCCAGCGTCGCGCGCATGCGCGGAAACGGGTCGAAATTCGGCGATTCGTGCGGCGCATGGACGTGGACGAGGCGCAATTCGCCGCGCGCGGCGAGCGCGATGCGCAGCGCATGAGCGAAGGCGTCCTGCGCGCCGGAAAAGCTCGTGGGATGGAAAATGGAACGAAAGAGGTGCGGCATGTCCCCGGACTCGAGGACAATGTCGCCTCGTCCGTCGAGCATGCCTTTGTGGCCGCCGGCCTACAAGCGATGCCGCGCGGCGATCCGAAATTCGAAGCTTTCTCCCGCCGCGCGCGCGTCCCAGGCGAGAAAGCGGTCGTGCGCGGCGAGGCAGCCGGCCCACAGCTCGTTCCAAATGCCGAAATTCGCGCCATGCAGATGGGACACCCCACGCATCAGCCGCCAGCCGGTCTGCTCGAGGCGGACCGATTCGCCGTCCTGCTCGCGCCTGCACGCCTCGTCGCCGGCCTCGGCCATCGCCGCGAAGAAGTCGGCGAAGGCGTCGGCGCCCGGACCGGATTGCCCGAGCAGGCCGCGGCACTCGTCGTAGAAATGCATGCCGACGAGGCGCGCCGCGCCGCCGATCAGCCATTGCGCGTCCTGCGGCCCGAAAAGGTCGATCGCCTCCGGAATAAGCGAGCGCACGTATTCCATCGTGTAATTTCGCGCAGCCTTGTCCAATCGGGCTTGCGGCCACGTCGCGTTGGCGAGTTTCGGCGCCTTGGCCGGATCGAAGGGCGGCGCCTCCTCTGCGCGTGAAAAACGCAGGCGATCCTCGGGGGCGATGTCGTGGTCGTATTCGATGTAATAGCCCTCGAGCCCGTCCTGACCGTCCGGCGTCTGCTTGGTGCAGACGAAGCCGAGGCGCGGATTGCCGAGCGTGACGCCGTTGTGCGCGTGCCAGCCGCGCAGCACCGCGCGCGACATGTCGCCGGTGACGCCGCAGATGGCGGTTCCCTCCCAGATCCAGCGCGGCGGCGCGTAGCGCACCCAGGCCTTGCGATCGCTTTCCGGCATGTATTCGACGCGCACGCCGCCGATCTGGTTCGAGAGATAGTGATATTGCGCGCAGGCGACCGCGTGCGGCAGGCCGGTCAGGCCGAGCTTGTCCAGCCCGGGCAGGAAGGTCGCCAGATGCTGGCGGCGGAAGATGCGGAACAGAAGTTCCGAGGCCGCGTCCGATCCGCGCCGCGAGGCGACGCGCAGCAGCGAGCCGGTGAGAAAGGCGTGATAGAGGCGCGAGAGGGCGCGCCAGCCCGCATGCGTGTCATTCATCCTGGTCAGCTTTCCTCCCGGCGCGCGCAGGATAGACTGCCGCCACAACGATAGAAAACGGGGTGGGGCGCTTGGGCGGGATATTGGAAGGCATACGCGTGCTCGATTTCGGGCGCTATATCGCAGGCCCCTATTGCGCGACGCTGCTCGCGGAGTTCGGCGCGGAGGCGATCCGCGTCGAGCGGCGCAGCGGCAGCGAGGATCGTTATGTCACGCCGGTCGGCGACGATGGCGCGGGCGCGCTGTTCCTCCAGGTCAATCGCAACAAGAAGAGCGTGACGCTCGATCCGATGCGGCCGGAAGGGCAGGAGGTCTTGAAGAGACTGGTGGCGACCGCCGACGTTGTGGTGGCGAACCTCCCGAAGCAAACATTGGAGGCGATGAAGCTCGACTACGAATCCCTGTGCGCCGTAAAGCCGGACATCATCCTCACGACCGCCAACGCCTTCGGCGATGCCGGGCCCTGGTCCGACCGCGTCGGTTTCGACGGCGTTGGGCAGGTGATGTCGGGCGCGGTCTACATGACGGGGCAGGGCGATCCGCCCTATCGCGCCATGGTCAACTGGGTCGATTTCGGCACGGCGCTGCATTGCGCCTTCGGCACGCTGGCCGCGCTGATGGAGCGCCAGAAATCCGGCAAGGGGCAGATCGTGCAGGGCGCGCTGCTGGCGACCGCGCTGTCCTTCACCAACGCCACGCTGATCGAGCAGGCGGTGATTGCGGCCGATCGCGTCCCGACGGGCAATCTCGGCCAGACGACGGCGCCCTCCGACATTTATCGCACGCAGGATGGCTGGCTTCTGTGCCAGGTGACGGGTCAGCCGCTGTTCGACCGCTGGGCGAAGCTGATGGGCGAGGATTATTGGTTGACCGATCCGCGTTTCTCCGACGATCTCAAGCGCGGCGAGAACGGCGCAATCGTCAGCGAGCGCATGAGCCGCTGGTGCGCGGAGCGCACGACGCAGGACGCTGTCGACACGCTGGCGCGCGCGAAAATTCCGGCCGCTCCCGTGCTGAGTCCGCAGCAGGCGCTCGACCATCCGCATGTGCAGGCCGGCGGGTTCTTGCAGACGATGGACTATCCCGGCCTCGCGCATCCCGCGCCATTGTCGCGCGTCGCGCTCAAACTGTCGCGCACGCCCGGCGAAATTCATCATCGCGCGCCGCTGCTCGGCGAGCATACGAGCGAGGTGCTCGGCGCGCTCGGCTACGACGACGCAGCCATCGCTTCGTTGCGCGAACAAGGCGTGGTCTGAATGCGCCTGCGGTGGGCCTATGTCGCTTCATTCGGCCTGCCGCTTCTCGCGATGCTCGCGCTCGGCGCAACCGCGCCGGACGAACTGGAGGGCGTGCGCAATTTCTCGTTCGACGCCTATCAGCGCATCAGGCCGCGCGTCTGGTCGCCTGATACGCCGGTGCGCATCGTCGACATAGACGACGAATCCCTCGCGCGTCTCGGGCAATGGCCGTGGCCGCGCGCGCGCATGGGCGCCATCGTCAAGGCGGCGTCCGATCTCGGCGCCGCGACCATCACCTTCGACCTGGCGTTTGCCGAGCCCGATCGGCTCAGTCCCGAATTCTTCACGCGCGATCTCGATGCGCAGACGCGCGGTCGTGTCGAGACGGCGATGCAGGGCGTCGAAAGCTACGACGCGCAATTCGCGCGCGAGATATCGAAGGCCACGGTGGTTCTCGGCGCGATCATGACCAATGTCGGCGCGCCCGGCGCAAGCGCGCCGGTCAAGGCGGGCTTCGCCTATGCCGGCGACGATCCGACGCCCTGGCTCGCGGATTTTTCCTCGATCGCCGCGCCGCTGCCGCAACTCGCGCAGCCCGCCGCCGGCGTCGGCGTGCTGAACTGGCTGCCGGGGCGCGACCAGATCGTGCGCGAGGCGCCGCTGATCGTGCGCTCGGGACCGACGCTCGTGCCCTCGCTCGCGCTCGAGGCCCTGCGCACGGCCCAAGGCGCCTCGACCATCGTCGTGCGCTCCTCGAACGCCAGCGGACAGACGGCCTTCGGCGCCGCGACCGGAGTCAACGCCGTCAAGGTCGGCGACGTCGTGCTCGCGACCGGGCCGCACGCGGAGCGGCGCATCTATTTCAGCCGCTTGCAGCGCGGACGTTTCATTTCGTCATGGAAGCTGCTGGCAGGCGAAATTCCGCGCGAAGACATCGAAGGGCGCATCATCCTCGTCGGTTCGTCGGCGGCCGGAGTGCTCGACCAGCGCGCGACGCCGCTCGACAGCGTCGCGCCAGGCGTCGAAATCCATGCGCAACTGATCGAACATGCGCTTGCGGGCGGCGATCTCGTGCGGCCGGACTGGGCAGGGCCGGCGGAACTCGCCGCCGCGCTGGTCCTGTCGCTGATCGCGGGCCTTGCCGCCTCGGTCGTGCGTCCGTTCGTCGGCGCGCTTATCGGCGCGGTGGCGATAGCCGCCATGTTCGGCTTCGGCTGGCGCGCCTTCAGCGCGCATGGCGTGCTGATCGATCCGGTCTATCCATCGGCGACCATCGTCGTCGCCTATCTCGCGGGGCTGATCGAACTCTTCCGCTACGAGCGCTCGCAGAAGGCGCAGGTGAAGAACGCCTTCGGCCGTTTCGTCTCGCCCGCCGTGGTGGAGCGGCTGGCGCTGTCGCCGGAACGCCTGACCCTCGGCGGCGAGGCGCGCGCCCTCACGCTGATGTTCTGCGACATGCGCGACTACACCGGCCTCGTCGAAGGCCTGGACGCGGCGCAGACCATCGCCTTCATGAACGCCTATCTGACGCCGCTGACCGACACGATCCTCGCGCGCGGCGGCACGGTCGACAAATACATGGGCGACGCGATCATGGCCTTCTGGAACGCGCCGCTCGACGATCCCGCGCATGCGCGCAACGCCTGCCTGACCGCGCTGGCGATGCGGGCGGCGCTCGCGCGCTTCAATCATTCGCGCGCCGCGCGCGACGAGACCAAGCGCCGCGAACACAAGGACGCGCGCTTCGGCGTCGGCCTCAACACCGGCGTCTGTTCGGTGGGCAATATCGGGTCGTTGCGGCGGTTCGACTATTCGGCGATCGGCGATCCCGTGAATGTCGCGGCGCGGCTCGAAAGCCTGACGAAATTCTATGGCGTCGACATTCTCGCCAGCGAGGAGACGCAGATGGAGGCGGCCGACCTCGCCTGGCTCGAGGTGGATCGCGTGCGCGTGAAGGGGCGCGAGGCGCCGACGCGGCTGTTCGCGCTCATCGGCGACGCGGCGGTCGCACGAAGCGCGGCTTTCGCCGGGCTGCGCGCGCGCCACGACGCGATGCTCGCCGCCTATCGCGCCCGCCGCTTCGCGGAGGCGGCGGAAGAAGCGGCGCGGTTGGCGGAAGAGCACGGCGAGCAGGCGCCGCTCTATCAGGCGTTCGCGGGTTTCGCGCAGGAAGCCGCGGCGATGCCGGAAGGCGTCTGGAACGAGATGCGGGTATTCGACAGCAAGTGATCAGCGTGACAGCGGCGCGCGCACGGCGGAGCTGACGACGCCGGAAGCGGACGCGCCGAGTTCGTCGAACTGGTCGGAGAGGCCCTCGCGCGTCCGTCCGTCGATGATGGCGATCGGCGCCGAGACGGCGACGCCCGCCGTTCGTCCGACGACATTGGCCGCGCCGATCGCCACCGTGCTGATTCGTTCGCCCAGGCCCGGCTTGGCGTCGCTCAAGGTCTGGCCGGAGGCGAGTCGCGTGCCGATCATCTTCACGACCTCGGGGCTTGCGGCGAATTTCGCGTGGCCCGTGGGATCGTCGGTCTTGACATCGGTCAGGTCCACCACACGCAGGTCGGCGCTTTGAAGCTGCGTGCGGTAGGGCTCCCTGGAGGGATCGATGGCGCCGACGCGGTCGGTCGAGCCCCACAACACGCGCGAGACCGCGAGCGCGTCGTCGTCGCGCGAGACGAACAGCGTGAAATCCGGCTTCGTTTTGCCTTCATCGATCAGCTTGATCTGGCGGCGGAACACGTCGACGTCGACGTCGGGGGCGGCCAGCATGACGTTCTTGATCTTGGTCGAAATGCCGCGGTCGCGGATCGACATCTGGCGCAGCGCCTCGATCGTCACCCAATTGCCCATGGAATGCGCGAGGATGGAAATCTCGCCGACCTTCGGGTCGCGGGCGAGCGCCTGGAGGGCCGCCTCGAGCCCGTCACGAGAATAATTGGCGCTCTCGCGGTCGTAGGCATACGCGAGCAGCGTGCCGCGCGAGGGCCAGGTGAACAGCACCGGCGTCACGCGCGCGCCCGAATCGTGGACGATCTGCGCCAAACGGTACACGGCTTCCTCGAAGCGCGTGTTGTAGCCGTGGACGAAGACCAGCACGCCGTTCTTCGGCTTGCCGGCGACACGCGCGTGCATCCGGCGCAACGCTTCGTCGACTTCGATGCGGTCGGCGCGCAGCGTGGCGAATTCGCGGTTCGGGTCGGGGCGCGCGGACGAGGGCCATTGAACGTCGCCGATCTGGCGGGCGCTGTCGGGCGGGATCGAAATGGCGATATCGGCGAAGGCGAGACCGCGGCCGCGCTCGCCGCTGAACATTTCGCCGGGCGCAGCGGTTTCGCGCGTGGTGGCGACGAGAAGATCGACGCTGGACGCGCCCGCGACCGCCTGCGTCGGGACGAGCGTTCCCTGCGGGCGTCCGCCGCAGCCGGCGAGCAGGCCGGCCAGAATCATCGCGGCCGCAATCGCTTTCGGCCCCCTCAAACGCATTCCATCCGTCCGCCCGAGCAAAATCGAGCCAGATCAATAGTCCGGGCAACGGTTGGGGGCAAGTTCGCCGGGCGAGCTCAGATGTCGACCTGCGCGCCGGTCTCCACCACGCGGCGGGAGTGTGGAAATAATCCGTCGCGCCGCCGGCGCCGAGCGACGGGTTCTGCGAGGCTCAATTCGGTGCCGGGTGAGGGGATCGAACCCCCGACCTTCGGTTTACAAAACCGCTGCACTACCGCTGTGCTAACCCGGCGCCGCGGGGCTGTTGATCGGCTATCTGGCGCGCGAAATCAAGGCGCGGCCGGGCCGAGGCGCCGCTCTCAGCGCGGCCGGTCGTCGAGGTAGATGTCGCGATTCTTGGTCTCGGGAATGAAGACCATGCCGATGATGGCCGTCATGATCGCCACCACGATCGGGTACCAGAGCCCGTAATAGATGTCGCCCGTCTGCGCCACCATCGCGAACGAGATCGCCGGCAGCAGGCCCCCGAACCAGCCGTTGCCGATGTGATAGGGGAGCGAGACCGAGGTGTAGCGGATGCGGGTCGGGAAGAGCTCGACGAGGGCGGCCGCGAGCGGCCCGTAGACCATGGTCACGAACAGCACGAGAACGACAAGCAGGCCGATGATGCCCGCGGTCTGCGCGCGAAAGATGTCGAACAGGCCGCTCATGCGCACGATGCCGGGATCGTCCGCTTTCGGATAGCCGGCCGCGTGCAGCGCCGCGCGGAGCGCCGCGGCCGTTTCGGCCGGGCGGGCCGAATCGAAGGCCAGATCCGTCCCGTTGACGCGGACGACGGTCGTCTTTGCGCCGGACGAAGGCTCGATGACGTAGCGCACCGAGGATTGCGCCAGCGTCTCGCGCGCCATGTCGCAGGGGGTCGTGAAAACGCGCGTGCCGAGCGGGTTGAACAGCGAGCCGCATTGCGCGGGATCGGCGACGACCGATACCTTCACCGTGTCGATCGCCTTGTCGAGCGCGGGATTGGCGAGGCTCGAGATTTCGCGGAACACCGGCATGTAGGCGAGAGCGGCGATCAGGCAGCCGACGAGGATGATCGGCTTGCGGCCGATGCGGTCGGACAGCCAGCCGAAGACCACGAAGAAGATCGCGCCGAAGGCGAGCGCCCAGGCGACCAGAACGCTGGAGGTGAAGCCGTCGACCTGGAGGATCGATTGCAGGAAGAACAGGGCGTAGAACTGGCTCGTGTACCATACGACCGCCTGGCCGGCGATCAGTCCGAACAGGGCGAGCAGCGCGATCTTGGCGTTGTTCCAGCGGCCGAAAGCCTCCGTCAGCGGCGCGCGCGAGCCCGCGCCGCGCGCCTGCATGCGCTGGAAGGCGGGCGATTCGGAGAGCTTCAGACGAATCCAGAGCGAGAGCGTCAGCAGCACGAAGGAGACGAAGAAGGGAAAGCGCCAGGCGTAGTCTGCGAAATCCCGTTCGCCGACGAGCGAGCGTGTCGCCAGGATGACGAGCAGCGAGAGCAGCAGGCCGAGCGTGGCCGTCGTCTGCAGCCAGGACGTGTAATAGCCGCGCCGTCCGTTGGGCGCGTGTTCGGCGATATAGGTCGCCGCGCCGCCGTATTCGCCGCCCAGGGCAAGGCCCTGCAGCATGCGCAGGATCAGGAGCAGAATCGGAGCGGTGACGCCGATGACGCGCGAGCCCGGCAGCAGGCCGACGATGAAGGTCGACAGCGCCATGATCATGATGGCGATGAGGAACGTGTACTTGCGTCCGACGAGGTCGCCGATCCGCCCGAAGACGACGGCGCCCAGCGGGCGGACGATGAACCCCGCGGCGAAGGCGAGCAGCGCGAAGAATTCGCGCGTCGAACGCGGGAACTGGTCGAAGAACTGGTCTGCGATGATCGTGGTCAGCGCGCCGTAGAGATAGAAGTCGTACCATTCGAAAATGGTGCCGAGCGAGGCCGCGAAGACGACCCGCTTCTCGACCCGCGTCATAGCGGCCGGCCGCGCGGGCGCGCTCGAGGCAGTCATCGCAGAACTTTCCATCCGCTTCACCCATGGCCGCCCGCTCGCCGGACGGCGTTGCAACCGTTGCGCCCGACCACGGGCGCGCAAACTTACCGCAAGTCAAGCCGGCGGACGATGCCCGCCGGCTTATGACTTTGGGCGAAGGATAGCGCAATAGGAAAGGCCCCGCGATTGCTCGCGGGGCCTTGGGCTCGTTGATTGTTTCCGCTGGTTCGCCGATCAGCGGCGGACGTCGTCCGCGTAGATGTCGCGATCCTTGGTCTCCGGGATGAAGATCATGCCGATCACGAAGGTCATGATGGCGAACACGATCGGGTACCAGAGGCCGAAATAGATGTCGCCCGTCTGCGCCACCATGGCGAAGGCGGTCGCCGGCAGCAGGCCGCCGAACCAGCCGTTGCCGATGTGATAGGGCAGCGACATCGAGGTGTAGCGGATGCGGGTCGGGAAGAGTTCGACCAGCGCCGCCGCCATCGGGCCGTACACCATCGTGACGTAGATCACGAGGATGAACAGCAGGCCGATGATGCCGGCAGGTTGCGCCCGGAAGATGTCGAAGGGATTCGACATTTTCACGATCGCCGGGTCGCCCGCCTTCGGATAGCCGGCGCCCTGCAGCGCGGCCGTCAGCGCCTTCGAGGCGTCGGCGAACTTCGTCGCGTCGAAGGGCACGCCGGTTTCGTTGACCTTGACGGTCACGCCGGTCGCGGCCGCGTCGAACTGCGTCGCGTACTTGACCGAGGACTGCGCAAGGAAGGCGCGGGCGCGGTCGCAGGACGTGGTGAAGACGCGCGTGCCGACCGGATTGAACAGGTCGCCGCATTCCTTCGGGTTGGAGACGACCGTCACCTTCACGGTCTCGATCGCCTTCTCGAGCGTGGGGTTCGCCAGAGTGGTGATCTGCTTGAAGATCGGGAAGAAGGTCAGCGCCGCGATCAGGCAGCCCGCCAGAATGATCGGTTTGCGGCCGATCTTGTCCGAGAGCCAGCCGAACACGACGAAGAAGATCGTGCCGAGGAGCAGCGACCACGCGATCAGCAGGTTGGAGGTGTAGCCGTCGACCTTCAGGATCGATTGCAGGAAGAACAGCGCGTAGAACTGGCCCGTGTACCAGACGACGCCCTGGCCGGCGACCAGGCCGAGCAGCGCGAGCAGCGCGATCTTGGCGTTATCCCAGCGGCCGAAGGATTCGGTCAGCGGCGCCTTGGAATGCGTGCCTTCCTCCTTCATGCGCTGGAAAGCCGGCGATTCGTTGAGCTGCAGACGGATCCAGACGGAAATGCCGAGCAGCGCCACCGAAACCAGGAACGGAACGCGCCAGCCCCAGTCGGCGAATTCCTTCTCGCCGATGATCGTGCGGGTGAACAGAATCACCAGCAGCGACATGAACAGGCCGAGCGTCGCGGTGGTTTGAATCCACGACGTGTAGAAGCCGCGACGGCCCTGCGGCGCGTGCTCGGCGACATAGGTCGCGGCGCCGCCGTACTCGCCGCCGAGCGCAAGGCCCTGCAGCAGGCGCAGCACGATCAGGATGACCGGCGCGGCGATGCCGATGGTGTTGGAGGAGGGCAGCAGGCCGACGATGAAGGTCGACAGGCCCATGATCATGATGGTGACGAGGAAGGTGTACTTGCGGCCGACGAGGTCGCCGACGCGGCCGAACACCAGCGCGCCGAACGGGCGCACGAGGAAGCCCGCCGCGAACGCCAGCAGCGCGAAGATGTCGCGCGTGGTCTGCGGGAACTGGCTGAAGAACTGCGCGCCGATAATGGCGGCGAGCGAGCCATAGAGATAGAAGTCGTACCACTCAAAAACCGTGCCGAGAGACGAGGCGAAAATCACCTTCCTCTCTTCCGGCGTCATCGGGCGGACTTTTTCCGCCGCGGTCGAAGCCATTGCCATCGGGGCATTCCCTCTGTTCGTTATTCCGGGCCGACCATACGGCCCCCGTTTCGGCCGCAATGGGGGTAGCGGACGTGCCGGCATGTTAGCGGGTC
>JBDHTL010000095.1:0-13740 GCA_039808645.1 Rhodoblastus sp.
AGCGGCTGCGCATCACGCCGACGCCGCTGCATTCGGACGCTCTGGTGGCCGAACTGGTGGAAGCCCTCGTCGATGTCTGGAAGACGCTGGACCTGCCCTTCGTCGAGCCCAAGGTCGAGGCCAAGCTCGATCCCGCCGGCGACGCCGATATCGCCTGCGCCTATCCCGAGTTCCGAAAGGCCGCCGAGTAGGCGGGCGCTCGCTCGACGGCGATCACGTGCTACAAGGAGGGATGGCGCTCGTGGTCGGCAATCTCACGCAGGACGATTGGCGGGTCATCGGGCAATCGTCGCTCTTTGGCCGCCTCGACCCTGCGACCGCGCATAATCTGATCGGCGAAGGCGCCGTGCTGACGGCGGCGCGCGGCGACACGATCTGCCGGCAGGACGAACCCGCGGCCTTCTATTTCATCGTGCTTTCGGGACTGATCAAGCTCTACCGTCGCGCCGCCGACGGTTCGGTCGCGATCATTTCGATCCACGGTTCGTCGCACAGTTTCATGGAAGCGGAGGCGCTGACCGGCGCGACCTATTCGACGACGGCGGAGGCCGTTGTCGAGACGCGGGTCGCACGAATCGACGCCGCCGAATTGCGTCGGCGCATCGGCGCCGATTCGAAGCTCGCGCTCGCGCTTCTCGGTTCGGCGTCCATGCATCTGCGAATGCTGCTCGAACAGATCGAGAAGCTGAAGACGATGACGGCGACCGCGCGCCTGGCCGATTTCATCCTGTCGCTGGCCGGTCCCGGCGAAGGCAAGGCCGAGATTTTCCTGCCCTACGAAAAGCGCCTCGTCGCCGGCCATCTCGGCATGACGCCCGAAAGCTTTTCGCGCACGCTGGCGCAATTGCGCAAGGCAGGCGTACGCGTCTCGCGCGATCGCGTGACGATCGACGACGTCAGCCGACTGCGCGACTACTGCGACGGCGAACGATGATCCGTTGCGACGACTTGCTTGATAATGCTC
Organism: Rhodoblastus sp.; assembly: GCA_039808645.1. Classification (GTDB taxonomy): domain Bacteria; phylum Pseudomonadota; class Alphaproteobacteria; order Rhizobiales; family Beijerinckiaceae; genus JAJXWB01. The sequence continues at coordinate 965 of JBDHTL010000095.1, forward strand.
AAGGCGAGACCGCCCCGGCAAGCTGATATTCGCCTCCGCCAAACTGCGGAGACGCACATGACAGGTCAAGACGCGCCCGTCATAGCGGCGCTACGTTCGGCAGCCCTCTTCTCGAGCCTGCCCGACCCGATACTCAATCGGATCGCGGCGCGCTCGCGTCTGGAAAAGCGTGCGGCCGGCGCGCCGATCTTCATGCAGGGCGCGCCCGCGCAGGCGTTCTTCATCGTCGTGGAAGGCTGGGTCAAGCTGGTTCGCACGCGGCCCGACGGGCGGCAAGCGCTGCTGACGACCTTCGCGCGCGGCGAGACATTCGCCGAAGCCGTCGCCATGATCGGCGGACAATATCCCGCGACCGCCATGGCGGCGACGGAGGTCACGCTCGCCCGCATCGACGCCGAAATCCTGCGCGAGGAGATTCGCGCCCGGCCGGAAATCGCTTTCGACATGATCGCGGCGACCGCGCAACATTTGCATCACATGGTCCGGCAGATCGAGCAGCTCAAACTCCAGAGCGGCGACGAGCGCGTCGCGGAGTTTCTGATCGGGCTCGCCGAAAAGGATTCCGGCGCCGCCGACTTCGCGCTGCCCTTCGACAAGCGCGTGATCGCCAATACGCTCGGCATCGCCCAGGAAACGCTCTCACGCGCCTTCGGGCGGCTGCGCGCCTTCGGCGTGGACGTGGATGGCGCACACGTGCGGATCAGGGATATCGGGGATCTTCGCGCACGGCTGGAACGCCGCGGCGCGTAGCGCGTCAGGCCGGAGCAGCAGAACCCGGATTTGCGCCTCGCGCCGATTCACGAGAGCGCGATCGGCGCGGCGTAGCCCCTCAGTGGCTCGTGCCTTCGGAAAAGGTGATCTTGTTGTAGACGTTGTACTTGCCGGCGGGCTTGGACATCGGCAGGCGCTTGATCTCCTGGAAGGTCGCTGCGTCGTAGACGATGATGGCGCCGTCCATTTCCCAGACGCTGAGCAGCGCGTGCCGGCCGGACCGGTCGAATTCCACATGGCCTGTCGTCTTGCCGGGCGCAGGCTGCATCACGCGCGCGATCTTCAGCGTCGTCTTGTCGATGATCTGCACCTTGTCCTTGTTCTTCGGCGACATGAAGGAATCCGCCCAGATGAATGGCGAGTTCTCGTGGCTGCGCAGGAAGAAGCCCGGCCCCTCCGTGTCGATCGTGGCGAGCGTCTTCCAATCGGCGGTGTCGATGACGCTGATCTTGCCCTCCTTCAGATGCGGCGTGGCGACCAGCCTGTGTCCGTCGCGCATCCACGACACGCCGGAGCCCAGATGCGGCATGCCCGGCATCGGGATGTTGGCGATCTCGCGGCCCGTGTTCAGGTTGACGACGACGGCGTGGTCGCCGTTGCGGCTCGCGCCGATGAGATTGCGATAGTCTGGATCGAAGAAGAAATCGTCGAGCGGTTCGCTCGCCGCGATCCGCCGCAGCGCAAACAGCCCCTGCGACGAAGCCAGCGCCTCGACCATGCCCTTCTCGTAGCTGTGCACGAGACCGGTGTAGACCGGCGGCGCGTTCGGATCGGTCGCGACCTCCCAGATCTCCGGCACGTCCTTCAGCGCCGCGATGAAACTGTCGCGTTGCGGCGCCTGGTAGACGGCGGACACGCGCGAGGACTGTCCCTTCCGATCGGCGACGTCGAATATCTTCTCGACCGACAGATCGGCCGCGCTCAGGATCACCAGGGTGTTGGGCAGGTAGTTCGCCACCGCCAGATGTTTCGCGTCTTTCGACAGCGCGATATTGCGCGTGTTCACGCCGGCGCGGACCTCCGCGACGACCTTCAGCGTCCACAGGTCGAACTTGGTCACCCAGCCGTCGCGCGAGCCAAAAAACACGTAGCGTCCGTCATGCGTGAACTTCGGGCCGCCGTGCAGCGCGAAGCGGCTGGCGAATCGATGGATCGGCGTGAACGTGTCGCCGTCGAGAATGCTGACGTGATGATCGCCGCTTTCCACCACGACGAACAGGTTGAGAGGGTCGGCCGCAAACACCGGCTTGTCGACCGCCGGCGCCGGCGTCAGCACGCGGCTCGCCGCGATCTCCTTCTCGCCCCACACGGGCGTCGTCGCGGGCTTGGTGTAGACCAGCGCGGCGAGCGCCTTGATCGAGGCGTCGTCGAGCTCGCCGCCGAAGGCCGGCATCTGCGTCGCCTCGCGCCCGCTGCGGATCACCTTTTCCGCGCCGGCGACGCCGAGGCGGCCGAGATTGTCGGGCAGCAGCGCCGGCCCGATGGCGCCCAACCGGTCGCCGCCGTGGCAGGCCGCGCATTTCGCCTGGTAGAGAGCGCCCGCGTCAGGCTCGGCGCGCGCCGGCGCGAGCGCGGCGAGTAGCGCGAGCGCGGCGAGGCTAGACAGCCACGGCTTCATGCTTGCGTCCCCGATAAGGCGTCGTCTCGACGCGCGGCGCGCTCGCCACGCCGATCTCGGCGTCGCTGAGGTAACACGCCGGGTCTTCGGCAAAAGCGTCGCCGGTCATGCGCAGCGCGCGCACGCGCGTATTGCCGCCGCACACGTCGAAATAGACGCAGGCGCCGCAGCGTCCGGAAATCTTGCGCGGCCGCGCCTTCAGCCCCGCCATGATCGGATCGGACGTATCGGCCCAGATGTCGCCGAACGGCCGCTTGCGCACATTGCCGATCGTATAGTGCCACCACATCGTGTCGGGATGGACGTCGCCGACATTGTCGATGTTCGCGACATTCACGCCCGAGGCGTTGCCGCCCCATTGCGCCAGCTTCGCCCGCAGATGATCGGCCTTGTCCGGGAATTTTTCGCGCGCCCAGAAATAGAGGAAGACGGCGTCAGCGTCGTTGTTGCCGGTGACGAACTCCCGGTCCTCGCCGCGTTCGAGGCAGGCCCAGGCATGTTCGAAGAACATGGTCATCGCGTCGCGCGTGATGTTCCATGTCGCGTCGTCGCCGCGGTTCTTGTTGCCGCGCCCGGCATAGACGAGGTGCGACAGGTAGAACTTGTCGATGCCCTCGGCGCGCGCGAGTTCGATGAGATCGGGCAGATGATGGTGATTGTCCTGCGTCATGGTGAAACGCAGGCCCGTCTTCACGCCGCGCCGTCCGCATTCCCTGAGGCCGGCCAGCGCGGAAACAAAGGCGCCGTCGCGTCCGCGGAACTTGTCGTGCGTCGCGCCGATGCCGTCGAGGCTGACGCCGACATAATCATAGCCGATGTCGGCGATGCGACCCGCCATGTCGGCGTCGATCAGCGTGCCGTTGGACGACAGCGCCGTGTAGAAGCCGAGGTCGACCGCGCGCCTGGAAATATCGAATATGTCGGGCCGCAGCAGCGGCTCGCCGCCGGACAGGATCAGCACCGGCGAGCGCGCCGCCTTGATGTCGTCCATCACGCGGAACACTTCGTCGGTCGACAGCTCGCCCGGAAAATCGACGTCGGCCGAGATCGAATAGCAATGCTTGCACTTGAGATTGCAGCGGCGCACGAGATTCCAGATGACCACGGGGCCGGGAAGATCGCGATGCGGGCCGACGGGAGTCGGATCGCGCAATTCGCGCAGGAATTGCGTCAGTCGGAACATGAAGCCTCCGCACCGGCGCGGCGTGCAAGGCGCAGCCCGGTCTTCTTGAGGATTTCGGTCGAGAACAATATGTCGGACGCCCGGCAGGCGGAACCAAGAAGATCGGCGATGCGCGCCTTTTTTTCGAGCACTTCCTCGCGCGTGCCGCCGTGCACCATGGCGAAGAGATTGTAGGGCCACGCCGGCAGGCGGCGCGGGCGCCGATAGCAATGCGTGACGAAATCGAGCGCGCCGATTTCCTGGCCGAGCGCGTCGACGCACGCATCGTCCACGTTCCACACGCTCATGCCGTTGCAGACAAGCCCGAGCTTGTAATGGTTGGGCGCAAGGCCGATGCGACGGATGACGCCCCGCGCCAGCATGGCCTCGAGCCGCGCGAGAACCTCGCTCTCCGGCGCGCCGACGCGCGCCGCGACGTCCGCATAGGGCGCGGCCACGAACGGCAGCCCGGCCTGCGTCGCCTCCAGAATGGCGCGGTCGAGCGCGTCGAGGGATCGTGCCCGCCCGCTCATGCCGGCACCCTCATGTCGAGGAAATATTCGCGCTCCTTCGGAAACAGCAGAACCGCGAGGCCCGTCTCGGCCTCGATGCGCCGTGCGACCGCCTCGATCTCGGCGCGATCCTCGACCGCCAGCACGAACCACATGTTCAGTTCGTGCTCGCGCCGGTAATTGTGCGCGACCTCGCGTTGCGCATTGACGAGGGCGACGGCGGCCTCCCATTTTTCCGGCGGGACGGCCATGGCGCAAAGGCAGAAGCCGCCGCCGATGTTCTCCGCGTTCAGGAATGGTCCGAAACGCGTGACGACGCCGGTTTCCCGCAACCGCGCCACGCGCGCGATCAAATCCCCCTCCTCGAGGCCGAGTTCCGCCGCCTTGGCCGCGAACGGCCGGGCGAGGAGGGGAAACCCGTCCTGCAACGCGTTCACGATGCGTCGATCGGTTTCGTCGATCATGACCGCCTCACGCAGCCGACAGTCGCGCGCCGCGCTGGCGGAAGCAACGCTGCGAGAACAGGACTTCATGCGCGCGCACATCCGGCGCCGAGGCCGCGAGCTGCGCGACATGGGCGAGCGCGGCCGTGCGTTCGCGTCCGTGGATCATCGTGAAGAGATTATAGGGCCATCCCGCGCGCCGCGGGCGCTCGTAGCACAGGGTCACGAAATCGTGCGCGGCAAAGGATCGACCGTATTCGGCGATCCGATCGTCCGGTATGTCCCATACGACCATCGCATTCGCGGCATAGCCGAAATGACGATGGCGCAGCACGAGGCCGAACCGCGAGACGACGCCCGATTCCACGAGGGCCGAGAGGCGCGCGAGAACGTCCGTTTCGCACCAGCCCATTCGCCGCGCGACCTGCTGGAACGGCCGGGCCACGAGTTCGAGCCCGTTCTCCATCGCAGCCAGCAATTGCCGGTCGCTGCGATCGATCTGCGACGCCTCGACCTGACGACGCGGCGCGGCGCGGGCCGCAGTTGCGGCGCCGAAAATGCTGAACCCGAGGTCAATGTGGAAATCGCGCAGCAAGGGAAGAACGAGCGCCTGCGCGCCGGTGCGAGCCTCGATCCGCGCGATCGCCGCCGCGACGCTGTCGACGTCCGGCGCGGTGGCCACGAACCACAGATTGTAGCAATGCTCGCGCTCGTAGGCGTGGTTGACGCCAGGCTCCTCGACGACGGCGGCGGCGGCGGCCTCGAGTTCGGCGGGCGGAATTGCAAGCGCCGCCAGCGTCGAGGCGCCGACCGTATTCGGCCGCACCACCGCGCCCACCCGCGACAGCGCGCCCGACTGCTGAAGACGCGACAGGCGCGCGAGCACGTCGGGCTCGCAGAGCCCGACCGCGGAGCCGATCTGGGCGAAAGGCGCGGAAACGATCGGAAAATCGCGCTGCCATCCGTCGATCAGGGCGCGGTCGAACGCGTCGAGCAGCATGTCAGACCCCGAGCCTGTGGGCGCGCGCGGTGAAGAAGATGCCGGACGGCTTGGCCGCCTTGATCTCGGCCTTCTTCGCGCGCGTGCGCACGTCGTAGATGTCGATACGGTCGGCGTCGCGCACCGAAATCCACACTTCGTGGCCGCGCGGCGTGAATTCGAGGTGCAGCACCGCGGGACCCGGCTTGAACGTGTGCACGATTTTTCGCGTGGGAATGTCCAGCACCTGCACCGTGTCGTTGGCGGGATGCGCGAAATTGATCCACACTTCGCGCCCGTCCGGCCGCGCGACGCAGAACACCGGCTGGCTGTGCAGCGCGATACGGCCCTGCTCCTTCATCGTGTCGAGATCGAGGATCAGCGCCTCGTGCTGGCCTGCGGCCGGCACGACGAGGCTGCCGCCGCTCTGCGCCCATCCTTCGAGATGCGGCATCTTGTAGATAGGCAGCTTTTCGCGGCCGGCGTTGTAACCGGACGAGACGCGCTCGACCTTCAACTTGTCGGCCCAAAGGTCGATATGGGCGAATCCGTCTTCGCCGAACAGGCCGGCGATGAAGTGCCGCGCGTCGCTCGTCACATTGGCGTCGTAGGGCAGCTTGCCGACATCGTGGAACTTCGTCAGCACAGGCGTCATGCCTGCGGAGAAATCCGCGATCCAGATCTCGTTGGCGTCGTACAGCGCATAGGCGAAGCGGCGGCCGGGCAGATCGACGAGGCCGACCGTCTTGGACTGCTTGCCGCCGAGGCCGACGGCGGGAACCGAGGCCAGCTCGCTCAGATCGTCGGCGTCGAAAACCTTGATGCCGCCGGGGGTATAATTGGACGCGACGATCAGCGCGCCGTCGTCGGAGATCGCGCCGCCGATCGCATTGCCGGCCTGCACGACGCGCTTGTCGATGCGGCAGGCGAGCATGTCGACCTTGGTCAGGCCGCCGTCGCGCCCGAACACATAGGCGTAGCGTTCGCTCGGACCGAACACCGCGGTGGCGTGCGACAGGTCGCCGAGGCCCTCGATGCGAGAGACGACGCCACGCGTCGTCGTGTCGACGATCAGGACGGAGCCGCTGGCGCGCTCGATGACGAGGCCGAGATCGCCCGTGCCGCGCGTCGGCGCGCACGCCGGCGCTTCGCCGGCGGCGAGCGCGGGGCTCGCGAGACCGGCCGCGACGCCGGCAGTGAGAAACGAACGTCTGTTCATTGCGGAAGACCCCGTTTCAAGGCTTCGGCGATCCAGCGCGCGTCTGCTTCGCTGAGCAGGCCGCGCCAGGGCGGCATCGGTGTGCCGGGAACGCCGTCGAGAATGATTGAGGCGAGCGAGGCGGCGTCCTTCCCGGCGAGATCGTCTGGCGTGAGCGGCGCGCCGAGCCCGCCTTTCAACGTCATGCCGTGGCAGGAGCCGCAGTCCTCGCGCACGAGCGCGGTCAACTCGTTCCCGCGGTCGGCCGCGATCGCGGACGCCGTCGCGGCGATCACGGCGAGCGCGACGGCGATGTCAAGCCGGAGCGTCATCGTGGAGCTCCGCCGCGATCGCCGCGTCGCCCAGCGCCGGAATGCGTTCGACCGCCTCGCCGACGATGAACAGGACGGGCGAGGTCAGCCGCTCGCCGCGCGCGATGTCGGCGATGTCGGCGAGAACGCCGAAGGCGCAGCGCTGTTGCGGCGTCGTCGCGCGGCTGACCGCGACCGCCGGCGTCGCCGGATCGCGACCATGCGCGATCATCGCGCGCGCGATCTCGGCCATGTTCGAAAGACCCATGTAGATGGCGAGCGTCGTCGCCGGGTCGCTCATGCCGGCCCAGTCGAGATCGAGCGCGCCATTGTCCTGGCGGTGGCCGGTGACGTAGCGCAGGCTGGTCGCGGTCCCGCGCAGCGTCAGCGGCAGGCCGAGCGCGGCGGCAGCGCCCTGCGCGGCGGTCACGCCAGGAGTGATGTCGAAGGCGACGCCGGCGGCGGCAAGATGGGCGGCTTCCTCGCCGCCGCGGCCGAAGACCAGCGGATCGCCGCCCTTCAGCCGCACGACATGGTGGTAGCGTTGGGCGAGGCGCACGAGCAGTTCGTTGATGCGCTGCTGCGGCACGGGATGATCGCCGGAGGATTTGCCGACGTCGATGCGCGGCGCGCGCGACGGCGCGAAATCGAGAATCTCGGGAGAGACGAGACGGTCGTAGACGACGACGTCGGCCGCCTCGATGGCGCGCAGGGCGCGCAGCGTCAGGAGGTCCGGGGCTCCGGGGCCTGCGCCGATGAGGTGAACGATGCCGGTCATGGGTCGAAGTCCGGAAGAGAGAGGCGGCGGGGCGAACCCCGCCGCCCGCCTGTCGTCAGTAGATGTCCTTACGGGTGTTGTAGAGATTGAACTTACCCGTGGGCGTGATCAGGTTGGCGTCCTTGATCACGGACTTCAGCTTCAGCGTCTTGTCGTCGACGACGACGATCGCCGATTCCTGGGTCTTGCCGTTCCACACGGAGAACCAGATTTCCGAGCCGTCCTTGTTGAATTCCGGCTGGACGACGCGGCGCTGGCCCTGGGTGATGCCCGACCATTCGCCGATGGGCAGGACCGTGTATTTCGGCTTGTCCTTCGCGAGGTCCGCGATCTTGAACACCGCGACGCTGGAAGACGTGTCGGCTTCAGGATTGAGCGGCGTGTCGATGTAGAGATTCGCCGACTTCGGATGCGACTTCACGAACAGCGAGCCGCCTCCCTGGCCGTCGACCTTCTGCACGACTTTCCACGCATACTGGGCATGCTTGTCCGGGTCCGTGCCGATGAAGGACACCGCCTCGTCGCCGAGATGCGAGGTCACCCACACCGGCCCGTACTTCGGATGGATGATGTTGGCGCCGCGGCCCGGATGCGGCGTCTTGCCCTCGGAATCGACCACCTTCACCAGACGGCCGGTCTTGGTGTCGATGATGCCGACCTTGTTACGGGCGTTGGCGGCCACCAGCAGGTAGCGGCCGGACTTGTCGAAGCCGCCGTCATGCAGGAAGCGCTCGGACGGGATCGACCGCACCTTGAGCTGCACGATGTCGGAGTAATCGATCGCATCGATGACGCCGCGCTCCTTCACGTTGACGTACCATTCCGGCGCGTAGTGGGAGGCGAAGATGCCGGCCACGCGCGGTTCGGGATGATATTCCATCGTGTCGTAGGTCATGCCGCGGGTCGACACGATCTTGATCGGCTCGAGCGTCGGGCCGTCCATGATCACGTATTGCGGCGGCCAGTAGGAGCCGGCGATCGCCAGCTTGTCCTCGAAGCCCTTGAACTTCGAGGTGTCGACCGAACGCGCTTCCGAACCGACCTTCACCTCGGCGACGATCGTCGGGGTCGGCGTCCACAGGTCGATCAGGTCGATCTTGGCGTCGCGACCGATCACGTAGAGGTAGCGGCCCGAGGCGGACACGCGCGAAATGTGCACGGCGTAGCCGGTCTTGATGCGCGTGACGATCTTCTTCGACGCGCCGTCGATCAACGCCACCTCGCCGGCGTCGCGCAGCGTCACCGAGAAGATGTTGTCGAGGTCGAGATCGTTCATCTTCTTGGTCGGACGCTTGTCGACCGGAACGATCACCTTCCAGGTGTCCTTCATCTCCTTCATGCCGAATTCCGGCGGTGTCGCCGGCTCGTTGAGGAGGTAGCGGGCCATGACGTCGACCTGCTCCTTGGTCAGCTCGCCCGAAGTGCCCCAGTTGGGCATGCCGGCCGGCGATCCGTAGGTGATGAAGTCGCGCAGATATTCGTAGCCCTTCGCCTTGGTGACGTCGGTGGTCAAAGCCTTGCCGGTCGCGCCCTTGCGCAGCACGCCGTGGCAGCCCGCGCAGCGCTCGAAGAATATCTTGTTGGCCTGGGCGAATTCTTCAGCGGTAAGCTTGGGATCGCCTGGCTTCTGGCCGGGCTGCTCCATCTTTTCGCCGCTCATCGTATTGAGGCTCGGCACGTAGGGCGGAACGCCGCTCTTGTCGCCGTGGTCCTTGGGAGGCGCCGCAGCCGGCGCCGCGGCCGGCGCCTGCGCCTGCTGCGCGTTCGCGAGCGGAACGATCGCCGTCGCGGCCAGCAATGCCGCCGCCCCGATCAACCCCAGCCGCCCCAACCTTCTTTTCATGTCAGTCATGTCGCACTCTCCTCTCGGTGGCGTTGGTGGGTAACCTGCATCGGGCAATGATCGCCTTGACATTGGATAGTCGTGGGGGGCCCGCGCCTTGATCCTCGTCAAGGCGAAGCGGGCGATTGCGGCGGACTGATGCGGCCGGAAGGAGCGATGATGTTCGGCGGCCGCTCGTTGCGCGCTGGCGTCCTGATTCTTTGCGCCATCGCAAGTCTGATATCCAGCGTCGCGCGCGCCGCGCCGGGCGATCTGCGCGCGTATGCGCGCGAACAATTCGGCCAGGGCGTCGAGCTGCGCGACCACAAGACCGACGAGGGCGCGGTGATCGAGGCCTGGCGCGACGGCGCCTATGTGGGCCTCGCCTTCTCGACCTGGGACCTGATCAAGTCGGTCGGCTATTCCGGCCAGCCGATCGACATCTGGGCCACGCTCGATCCCGCGCTCGTCGTCAGCGGCGCGCGGCTCATGCGCCAGACCGAGCCGCTGCTGGTGATCGGCCTGCGGCCAGAGCAACTGGAAGAGCTCGTCGCCGGCCAATCGGGCCTCGACATCAGATCGCTGAAGCGCGTCGTCGCGGTCGACGGCGCGAAGGTGGTCGACCACATTTCCGGCGCCACGATATCGTCGAACGTCCTGCGCGACTCGGTCATCCGCGCCGCGCGCAAGGCCGCGCGCGTTTCCGGCCGCCTCGGCGGCGCAAGCAAGATTCTGCGCGACAAGTTCGAAGAAAACGACTGGCGAACGCTATCGGCGGCCGGCATCGTCGTCGAGCGCAAGATTCATGCGTCCGACATGGCGGGCGCGAGCGCAGGCGCCGAATCGCGCGACCAGCCGATCCTCGACATATTCGTCGCGCTGGCGACGCCCGCCGGCGTCGGGATCAACCTGATCGGCCGCAAGCACTACGAACAGATCATGTCGACCGCCGGCCCGGACGACGATCTCGTGATGATCGGCGCCAACGGCCTTCTGTCGATCAAGGGCGCGCGATGGCGCGAGACCGGCGTCTTCGAACGGCTGGCGATCGTGCAGGAGGCGCGCACCATCCGCCTGACCCGCGAGATGCACCGCGCCTTCGACAAGGTGGAGGCCGAATACGCGCCCGATCTGCGCGAGCGGGCGATCTTCGTCGTGCCGCACGCGAGCGGTTTCGACGCGACCAAGCCCTGGCGCCTGCAGGTTCTGGCGGTGCGCAGGACGACCGAAGGATCGGAAACGGCGCAGGCTTTCGAAATCCCCTACGCGGTTCCCGCGGACTATGTCGCGCGCGCGCAACCGGACGCGGCGGTCGTGGGCGACGAGGCCCTGTGGGAGCGGGCATGGAGCGAACGCCGCTACGAGATCGGCACGCTTCTGGTGATGCTCGGCGCGCTCGTCCTGATTCTCCTGTTCCAGGACCAGCTCGCCGCCCGGCCGAAACTCTACAGGGCGACGCGCATCGTTTTCATGGCGGCGACGCTCGGCTTCATCGGCCTGTTCGCGCGCGCGCAGCTCTCGGTGGTGCATGTCGTGACCTTCGCGCATGCGCTGCGCACCAATTTCCAATGGTCGTTCTTTCTGCTCGATCCCCTGATCTTCCTGCTCTGGGGCTTTGTCGCGGTGGCCATGCTGTTCTGGGGGCGCGGCGTCTTCTGCGGCTGGCTCTGTCCTTTCGGCGCGCTGCAGGAACTGCTGAACGAAGCCGCCCGGCGTCTGCGCATTCCGCAGGTCGAGGCGCCGTGGCCGCTGCACGAGCGGCTGTGGATCATCAAGTATCTCGTGTTCCTGGCGATCTTCGCGCTGTCGCTGAACGACATGAAGACGGCCTTCGTCGCGGCGGAAGCCGAACCGTTCAAGACCGTGGTCGCCCTGCATTTCCAGCGGTCGTGGCCGTTCGTCGTCTTCGCGCTGGCGCTGCTGGCCGCCGGCCTGTTCGTGCGCCGCTTCTATTGCCGCTATCTCTGCCCGCTCGGCGCGGCGCTCGCGATCCCTGCGCGCATGCGGATGTTCGAATGGCTGAAGCGTCGTCCGCAATGCGGCCGCGAGTGCCGGCAATGCGCGGTCCATTGCCCTGTCGGCGCCATCTATCCCAACGGCGCGATCAGCCCGAACGAGTGCATTTATTGCCTCAACTGCCAGTCGCTCTATCACGATCCGACCGTCTGCATGGGGCTGAAGGCGCGCGCCGGGCGCCAGGCCGCGCGCGAGCAGATCGCCAAGGGAGCCGCCAATGCGGGCTGAACCCACCAGGCGCCGCGTCCTGCGCATTCTGGCCGCGGCCGCCGCCATCTCGATCGCGCCGCGCGCCGGCGCCCGGAGCCTCGAATGGCGCGGCTCCGCCCTCGGCGCGGACGTCTCGATTCTCTTCTCCGGCGCAAGCTCCGCCGATGCGGAGACGGCGGTCGCGCGCATCCTCGCGGAGGTCGAGCGGCTTGAATCGATCTTCAGCCTGCAGCGTGGCGATTCCGAACTGGCGCGGCTGAACGCCGCGGGCCGGCTCGACGCGCCGTCGCCCGATCTCGTGCACGTTCTCTCCCGGTCGCGCGAGGCGCATCGGGCGACGCGCGGCCGGTTCGACCCGACGGTGCAGGCGCTGTGGCGGCTTCACGTCGACTGGTATGCGGCGGACCGATCGAGGCCGTCCCCGGGCGAAGGCGACATTGCGAAAGCGCGCGCTGCGGTCGGCCTCGGCCGCGTCCGTTCGGCGCCGGACGCGATAGAACTGCCGGCGGGCGGCGCGCTCACCCTCAACGGCATCGCGCAGGGCCACATCACCGACCGCGCGACCGCCCTGCTGCGCGAAGCCGGCTTTCGGCATGTGCTCGTCGATCTCGGCGAGACGCGCGCCATCGACGCGCGCGCCGACGGCGCCGCCTGGCGCCTCGCCCTGCCGGACGGTCGCGGCGTCGGGCTCGCGGATTGCGCGCTGTCGACGTCGTCCGGCGCGGCGACGGCGCTCGGCGACAACGGCGACCATCACATCTTCGATCCGACGACCGGCCGCCCTGCCCGCCATTGGCGCTGGCTCGCCGTCGCGCATCGTTCCGCGACCATGGCCGACGCCATGTCGACCGGCCTCTATTGCCTGCCGCCCGAGGAGGCTGCGCGCGCCGCCCGCGCGACGCCGGGCGTGCGCATGTGGGGCGAAGCGGCCGGCAGCGAATTGATCGAGACCTAGG
>JBDHTL010000096.1:0-13675 GCA_039808645.1 Rhodoblastus sp.
CGGCCACTCCTGCCAGCGGTCCGTTTTCCCCGCCATGCGTCCATGAAATTCGCAAACCGCGATCCGCCGACGCGACGCAAGCATCGGCGATGACGATGCAGTTCGGCCAATTATGCATTGGACGGCGCGTCGACCGAGGCGTTAGCTAGGCGCAATCCGGGCTGCGGGAGGCCAAAGGAGCCGTTTCGCCAATAGCCGCTCGCCCTGCGTGCGGAGGCCGGCGTCACGCAGCTACGCCGGATACGGAGCATATCGGGGTGGACGTTCATCAGAATTACATCGGCGGGCGCTGGACCGCTTCGGGCGCGGTCCTGCCGGTCCTCAATCCTTCCGACGGCGCGACGATGGCGCAGATCGCGCGTGGCGGCGCAGCCGAGATCGACGCGGCGGTCGCGGCCGGCCATGCTGCGATGAACGACGGCTGGGGCCGGCTGGAAGCGCTCGCGCGCGGGCGCCTGCTGACGAAGCTCGCCGGCCTCATCCGTCGCGACGCCGAAAAGCTCGCCAGGCTGGAGAGCGAGGACGTCGGCAAGCCGATGACGCTGGCGCGCAACGATGTCGCCGTCTGCGCCCGCTATTTCGAATATTACGGCGGCGCCGCTGACAAGACGCACGGCGAGACCATCCCGTTCATGAACGGCTATTCCGTCATGACCTTCTACGAGCCGCACGGCGTCACCGCGCATATCGTGCCGTGGAACTATCCGCTGCAGATGATGGGGCGTTCCGTCGCGCCCTCGCTCGCGATGGGCAACGCCATCGTGCTCAAGCCCGCCGAGGACACGTCGCTCACCGCGCTGGCGCTCGCGCGGCTCGCGGAGGAGGCCGGATTTCCCGCGGGCGTGTTCAACGTCGTGACCGGCCTCGGGGAGGAAGCCGGCGCCGCGCTGTCCGCGCACCCCGGCATCGGTCATGTCAGCTTCACCGGCTCGCGCGAGGTCGGCGCGCTGGTGCAGGCGGCGGCGGCGGCGAACACGATCCCGGTGACGCTCGAACTCGGCGGCAAGTCGCCGCAGGCGGTGTTCGCGGACGCCGAGTTCGACGAGGCCGGCGCGACCATAGTGCGCGGCATCGCGCAGAACGCCGGCCAGACGTGCAGCGCCGGTTCGCGCGTGCTGATCGAGGACAGCGTCTACGACACGTTCGTCGGCGAGCTCGCCGCGCGCTTCCGCGCGCTGCGCGTGGGATCGGCGAGCCAGGATCTCGATCTGGGTCCGGTCGTCAACGCGACGCAGAAGGCGCGCATCGAGCGCTATCTCGACATTGCGCGGCGCGACGGGCTGCCGATCCTCGCCGAAGGCGCCTTCGGCTCCAATCTTCCGGAGGGGGGCTATTACGTGAAGCCAACGCTGATCGCCGACGTGCCGCCCGATCACGTTCTGGGCCAGGAGGAAATCTTCGGCCCCGTGCTGGTCGCCATGCGCGTGAAGGACGAGGACGACGCGATCCGTATCGCCAACGGCACGCCCTACGGGCTGGCCGCCGGCGTCTGGACCCGCGACATCGGCCGCGCGATGCGGCTGTCGCGCAAGATCCGGTCGGGCCAGGTGTTCGTGAACAATTACGGCGCGGGCGGCGGCGTCGAACTTCCGTTCGGCGGCATGAAGGGCTCCGGCCACGGCCGCGAAAAGGGCTTCGAAGCCTTGTACGGCTTCGCGGCGCTCAAGACCGTCACGATCAAGCACGGCTGAGAGACATGACGCAAAGCAGATCGCGCAAGCCACTGGAAGGACTTCTGGTCGTCGCGCTCGAACAGGCGGTGGCCGCGCCCTATTGTTCGTCGCGCCTCGCCGACGCCGGCGCGCGCGTGATCAAGATCGAGCGCCCGGAAGGCGATTTCGCGCGCGGCTACGATACGGCGGCCGGCGGCATGTCGAGCTATTTCGTCTGGCTCAATCGCGGCAAGGAAAGCCTCGTCGCCGACATCAAGAATCCGGACGACGCGGAATTGCTGCACAATCTGCTCGCGAAGGCCGACGTGTTCATCCAGAATCTCGCGCCGGGCGCGGCCGAGCGCGCGGGTCTCGGCTCGGCAGCGTTGCGCGGCAAGAATCCGCGGCTGATCACCGTCGACATTTCCGGTTACGGTCCCGGCAATTCCTACACGGACATGAAAGCCTACGATCTGCTGGTCCAGGCCGAGAGCGGGCTGGCCGGCGTGACCGGCCATCCCGCAGGGCCGGGCCGCGTCGGCGTTTCCGTCTGCGACATCGCCTGCGGCATGGCCGCTCACGCGGCAATCCTCGAAGCGCTGATCGCGCGGTCGATCACGGGCGAAGGCGCGGCGATCGAGACGAGCCTGTTCGCGGGCATGGCGGACTGGATGAACGTGCCCTTGCTGTATTTCGAGGGCACGGGCGTCGAGCCGAAACGCATGGGCCTCGCCCATCCTTCGATCTGCCCCTACGGCGCCTTCGAACTGAAGGATGGCGGTCTCGTTCTGATCTCGATCCAGAACGAGCGGGAATGGGCGAATTTCTGTCGCGCCGTGATGCGCGAAGCGAATCTGCCGCAACGACCGGGTTACGAGAGCAACAACAGTCGCGTCGCCAACCGTCCGCAGGTCGACGCGCATGTCGCCGCCGTCTTCGCCACGCTCGGCCGGGAGGAAGCGGAGGACAGGCTGCGCGCCGCCGGCACGGCCTACGGCTTCGTCAATTCGCTGTCGGAACTCGCGCATCATCCGGCGCTGCGCCGCGTCGACGTTGCGACGCCGGGCGGCGTTGTTTCCATCGTCGCGCCGCCGACGACGCGCGACGGCGCCATGCCGCATCTCGGGCCCGTGCCGGGGATCGGCGCGCATACGCAGCAGATACGGGCCGAGTTTCTCGGCGCCGGGGAGAGCGCCGCCAGGCGCGGCGAGGGGACGCCATGAGACTGCAAGGCAAGGTCGCGATCGTAACGGGCGCGGGCGGCGGCTTCGGCGAAGGCATCGCGCGGCGGTTCGCGTCCGAAGGCGCGAAGGTCGCCGTCGTCGATATTCGCAAGGACGAGGCGGCGCGCGTCGCGCGGGAGATCGGTCCGGAGGCCATCGCGCTGGAGGCCGACGTCGGCGACGGCCGCGACGTCCAGCGCGTCGTCGACGAGACGAAGGCGCGGCTCGGGACGCCGGACATCCTCGTCAACAATGCCGGCGTGACGCACAAGAACCGTCCGATTCTGGAAGTGGACGAGGCGACCTTCGATCACATCTTCCGCGTGAACGTGAAATCGATCTTCCACTTCGTTCGCGCCGCGGCGCCGGTCATGCGCGACAACGGCGGCGGCGCCATCGTCAATATCGGCTCGACCGCGGGCCTGCGCCCGCGTCCGGGCCTGACCTGGTACAACGCCACCAAGGGCGCGGTGAATCTCGCGTCGAAGTCGCTCGCGGTCGAGCTTGCGCCGTGGAAGATACGCGTGAACGCGATTTGCCCGGTCATCGGGGAGACGGGCCTGCTCGAAGCTTTCATGGGCATGCCGGACACGCCGGACAATCGCGCCAAATTCCTCGCCACCATTCCGATGGGCCGCATGTCGCGCCCCTCCGACATCGCCAGCGCCGCGCTCTACCTCGCGTCCGACGAGGCGGAATTCATCACCGGCGTCGAGTTTCCGGTCGACGGCGGCCGTTCCGTCTGAGGCCCGGCCTTGCGCGCTACTGCAGAGAACGCGGCGGGTCGGGCGTTTCGCCATCCATCCCGACGAAGGCGCGAAGCGCGTCGGGCCTGGAAATGGTGACGATTTCGCGATTGGTCTTCACGCCGACCTTGGAGAGAGCGGCAAGCGCGCGCGAAAAGCTCTCGGGCGTCATGCCCAGGCGCGCCGCGATCAGGACTTTCTCGTAGGGCAGGGCGATGCGCGCGCCTTCGCTGCCGCCCGCGAGAAGATGCAGGAAGAATTCGCCGACCCGGCGCGGCGCGTCGAGCAGCTTGAGCGCGCCGATCTGTTCGGTGAGCTCGGCCGCGCGCCGCCCGATGGACGCGAGCATGGCGGCGGCGAGATCGGATTCGTGCTCGAGGCACTGCACGAAGGTCGCGTGCTCGATGCGCAGGAGGCGGCCGTGGCTGGCGGCCTCGGCGATGACCGGATAGCGGCCGCCCAGGAACATGACGGGTTCGGCGAAGCTCTCGCCGCGCGTCAGCACGGTGACGACGGCCTCGTCTCCGCCGGACGTGAGACGGTAGAGCTTCACCCATCCTTCGAGCACGATGTAGAAGGCGTCGGCCGGATCACCCTGCGTGAAGACGATCTGTCCGCGTTCGACGGTGATCACGCGCGCTTTCTCGGCAAGGCGCAGAACCGGCGTTTCGCCGGTATGACGGAATAGAGGGCACATGCGCAGCGCCGCCCAATCGGCCTCGTTCGCCTTGCTCAAAGTCGCCATGCTCGCTGTCGTCGTTTCGCTCTCGCTCGTGCGCGAGCGCGTTTCAGGGTAACTGCGCGAATGCTTGACGTTCGTCAAGGCGCTCGTCGATAGTGGGCGCGTAGGTGACGGTATGCCACACCCGAACGTTCAGCCCGCGCATCCGCTCGGCGTCGAACTCATGGACGACGATCATGCGCAGATCGAGGCGCTGATCGAGCGCGCCGCGATTGCCGCCGACGATGAGATCGCCGCCTTGCACGAAGAGATCGTCAAGGAACTGATCGCGCATTTCGCCCGCGAGGAAGAGTTGATGCGACAGCGCAGCTTCCCCGGCCTGCATTGTCATTCGGGGCAACATCAACTCCTGATCGAACAGGCGCGCCGCGCCGGCGCGATGGCGCCGGCGGCCCTGCGGCGGCACATCGGCGTACATATCGCCCAGCTCGTCGAATCCCATGTGCTGACGATGGATTTCATGACGGCGGCGTTCCTGCGCGGCGAGTTCGGGCCGCAGCATTTCGAAGGGCTGCGGCTGCCCATCGAGCCGAACCACCCGTGAACGACTGGGCCGCAGTCGCGCGCGCCCTGCATGTGGCGGCCGTGGTCCACTGGATCGGCGGCCTGATGTTCGTGACCTTCGTCGTCCTGCCGAATCTCGGCGATCTTCCGGCCGACCAGCGCGCGGCGGGCTTCGCGGCGGTCGAGAGGCGATTTGCCGGACAGGCGCGCATTTCCGTGGCAATCGCGGGCGTCACCGGCTTCTACATGATGCAGGTCTTCGGCCTCTGGGGATCGCTCGCCGATCCGCACATGTGGCGTCTCGGCGCCATGCTCGCGCTATGGACGCTGTTCGCGTTCATGCTGTTCGTCGCCGAACCGCTGTTCCTGCACGCGATGTTCGACCGGCGCGCGGCGATCGATCCGCTGGGAACGCATGCGTTGCTTCTGCGCATGCATCGCATCCTCACCGCCGTTGCGCTTGTCGTGATCGTCGGCACGGTCGCCGGCGCGCACGGCTTCGACTATTGAGTGGGCTTCCACACGGCAGGCGATCGTGCCAAGGTCCCGCCGCGCGATGATCGCACGAGGGCAAGTATGCGCGTCCACGGCCAGGACATCTCGGATTGCTTCGATTGCCCGATGCTCGCCGGTTTGACGGACGAGCAGAAGCTCCAGCGAATCCAGACAGATCCCTTGATCGCCCGTTGCCTGGCGAACCGCAAGGCCGTCGCCGTGACGCAGCGCGCCGCCAAACGCAAGCGCGTCGCGCGTGCGCCGGAACTGTGTGCGCTCGAGGTCGAGTGAGCCGCGCGGCGCGGGTTTCTCTTATCCGAAATCAAGACGAAGATTAAGCGACGCTATCGTTTCGGCGCCTGCGACAACACGCCCACGCCATGCGCGCCGGCGCCGCGCCAATTGTCATGGACGGACGAGAAGCGTCGTGAGATGCGATGCGCAAGCGATGTGATCGCAGGCCGCAAGTGGATCGAAATCATGGCGACGATGAATCAGGCGCGTCGATGGAATGGCCCGGCGCTTTTCAGTTACGGCTTCCGCCCCTTCTTCCTGTTCGCTGCGGTCCAGGCGGCGATCGTGGTCGCGATTTGGATGCTGTGGCTCGACGGCGCGAGCGGACTGCCGGGCGCCTTTCCGCCCGTCGCGTGGCACGCGCACGAACTCCTGTTCGGCTATGCGAGCGCGGTGGTCGCGGGCTTCCTGCTGACGGCGGTTCCCAACTGGACGGGCCGGCTGCCGGTCGTCGGCCTGCCGCTGGTCGCGCTCTTCAGTCTCTGGCTTGTCGGGCGCGCGGCCATGGCGGCGAACGGCTACCTGCATCCGCTGGCGCTGGCCGTGCTGACGCTCGCATTTCCGGCGGCGCTTCTCACGCTGATCGCGCGCGAGGTTCTGGCGGGACGCAACAACAGGAACATCAAGGTGGTCGCGGTTCTCGCCGCGCTCTGCGTCGCGCAGATCTGCTTCCATGTGGAGGTGTGGCGCGCGGGCGCGTCGGTGTTCAGCGAGCGGCTGGCGCTCGCCGCCTATCTGCTTCTGGTGATGATCGTGGGCGGCCGAATCGTGCCGAGTTTCACGACGAACTGGATCAAGCGCGAAAATCCCGGCCGTCTTCCGACGCCGTTCGACCGCTTCGACAAGGTCGCGATGATCGTCGGCGGCGTGGCCCTGCTGGCGTGGGTCGCGATGCCCGCCGCGCCGCGCGCGGCGCCCGCTTTCGGCGCATTGTTCGTCATCGCGGGCGCGCTGCACTTCGCCCGGCTCGTTCGCTGGGCGCCGGATCGCGTCTGGGCGGAGAAGCTCGTCGCCGTCCTGCATGTCGCCTACGCCTTCATTCCTTTGGGCTTCGCGCTGGCAGCTGCGGCCGCGTTCTCGGGCAGCCGCGCGCCGGACATGGCCGCGATCCATTGCTGGGCGATCGGCGGGATCGGCCTGATGACGCTCGCGGTGATGACGCGGGCGACGCGCGGTCATACCGGCAACCCCCTCGTCGCGCCGCCGAGCACGAGCCTGCTCTACGCTTTGCTCGCCGCCGCCGCGCTCGCCCGCATCGTCGCCGTTTTTTCGCAGGACAGCATGGGGGCGCTGACCGTCGCCGGCGTGTGCTGGACCCTTGCTTTCGCGGGGTTTGCGCTGCTCTACGGGCCCATGTGCCTGTTGCGCCGTACTTAGCTTTTGTTGCGACGCAATTGATGGAGATCAAGGTCCTTCTTGTCATGCGTCGGCATGGTCGGCGCGCATTCGGAGCCGTTCAGACAGGATAGTTTCGAAAGCCGCCCATATGGGGCGAAGCATTTGCGAAGCGGACGTGTCCGAAGGGAAACGATGAACGCGACGCTGACACGCCGGAGCCTGTTCAAGGCTTTTCGGCCGACAGGCGATGCAGGCGAAGCGACCGAGCGCGTAGCGCAGATCGGAGCGGCCTGCGTTGAGCCGCGCGGCGTCACATGCCGGCGCTGCGGCGAAGCCTGCGACGTCGGCGCTATCAAGTTCCGGCTGATGCGCGGCGGCGCCCAGCCCCTCCTGGACATTTCCAAATGCACGGGCTGCGGCGATTGTGCGCCGGTCTGTCCAGTGAGCGCCATCGCGCTCGTGGGCAAGGACAGGGCGCTCCTCGCCGCCGGCCTCGCGTCGGAGGCGAGCGCATGAGCGGCGAATACAACATCTGCAGCCTGGTGGTGCATCTCGCGCCCGCGCGCGCCGAGGAGGCCGCCTGCGCCGTGGCGGCGCTGCCGGGCGTGGAAATCCATGCGCGCACCGCCGATTCGCGGCTGGTCGTGACCGCCGTCGATCAGGCGGAAACCCGCGCCTTCGACCAGATCGCCGAGATCAACCGCACGCCCGGCGTGGTCGCCGCATCGCTCGTCTACCACGCTTTCGAGAACGACGAATCCGACGCGCGCGGCGCGCCGGCGCCCATGCAGAATTGACGGAGGGCCAGACCCATGTCCGCTGACACCAAGTCCCAAATGTTCGTGCAGACGCGGCGCGATGCGCTGAAGACCTCGGCCATCGCCGCGGCCGCAGGCGCCGCCGGAATGGCCGCGCCCGTCGACGCCACCGCGCAGATCGGCCCCGACGGCATCCGCTGGGACAAGGGCGTCTGCCGCTTCTGCGGCACGGGCTGCGGCGTCATCGTCGGCACGAAGAACGGCCGCGTCGTCGCCACGCAGGGCGATCCGGACGCCCCGGTCAATCGCGGCCTCAACTGCATCAAGGGCTATTTCCTGTCCAAGATCATGTACGGGCAGGACCGCCTGACGCAGCCGCTGCTGCGCAAGAAGAACGGCAAGTACGACAAGAACGGCGATTTCACGCCCGTCTCCTGGGACGAGGCGTTCCAGATCATGGCCGAGAAATTCAAGGCGGCGCTGAAGGCCTCGGGGCCCACGGCAGTCGGCATGTTCGGCTCGGGCCAGTGGACGATATGGGAGGGCTATGCCGCTTCCAAATTGTTCAAGGGCGGCTTCCGCAGCAACAATCTCGATCCCAACGCGCGTCATTGCATGGCGTCCGCGGTCGCGGGCTTCATGCGCACCTTCGGCATCGACGAACCGATGGGCTGCTACGACGACGTGGAGGCCGCCGACGCCTTCGTGCTCTGGGGCTCGAACATGGCGGAGATGCATCCGATCCTGTGGTCGCGCCTGACCGACCGTCGCCTGACGCATCCCGGCTGCGAGGTGCATATCCTGTCGACCTTCGAGCACCGCTCGTACGAACTGGCCGACAATCCGATGATCTTCACGCCGCAGTCGGATCTGGCGATCCTCAACTACATCCAGAACTACATCGTCAATTCCGGCGCGGTGAACCAGGACTTCGTCAAGAAGCACTGCGAGTTCGCGCAGACGGTCGAGGACATCGGCTTCGGCCTGCGTCCCACACACGCGCTGGAAGTGAAGGCGGTCAACGCCTCGCACAAGACCGGCAAGGACGGCGCGCTTGATCCGGCGGCGTTCAAGGACAAGATCAGCTTCGAGGACTACAAGAAGCTGCTCGAGCCCTACACGCTCGACTATACGGCGAAGATCTCCGGCGTGCCGAAGGAGAACCTCGAGCGTCTCGCCAAGCTCTACGCCGATCCGAAGAAGAAGATCGTCTCCTACTGGACGATGGGCTTCAACCAGCATGCGCGCGGCACGTGGGTCAACAACATGATCTACAACGTGCACCTGCTGACCGGCAAAATCTCCGAGCCCGGCAATGGCCCGTTCTCGCTGACCGGCCAGCCGTCCGCCTGCGGCACGGCGCGCGAGGTCGGCACGTTCGCGCATCGCCTGCCCGCCGACATGGTCGTCGGCAATCCCAAGCATCGCGAGATGACCGAAGGCATCTGGAAGCTGCCGGCCGGCACGCTGAACGACAAGGTCGGCTTCCACGCCGTCGTGCAGCACCGCATGCTCAAGGACGGCAAGCTGAACGCCTATTGGGTGCAGTGCACGAACAACATGCAGACCGCGCCCAACATGAACGAGGAAGGTTATCCGGGCTATCGCAACCCGGCGAACTTCGTCGTCGTGTCCGATCCCTATCCGACGGTCACCGCCACCTCGGCCGACCTCATCCTGCCCACAGCCATGTGGATGGAGAAGGAGGGCGCCTACGGCAACGCCGAGCGGCGCACGCAGTTCTGGCGCCAGCAGGTGAAGGCTCCGGGCGAGGCGCGTTCCGACCTGTGGCAGACGATCGAGTTCTCGAAATATTTCAAGATCGAGGAAGTCTGGCCGGAAGAGCTGATCGCCAAGAAGCCGGAATATCGGGGCAAGACGCTCTACGACGTTCTGTTCGCCAACGGCGTCGTCGACAAGTTCCCGAAGACCGACACGCAGAAGGGATTCGACAATTCCGAATCCGAATCCTTCGGCTTCTACGTGCAGAAGGGTTTGTTTGAGGAATATGCCGCCTTCGGCCGCGGCCACGGCCACGACCTCGCGGATTTCGAGGTCTATCACAAGGCGCGCGGCCTGCGCTGGCCGGTCGTCGACAACAAGGAGACGCTCTGGCGCTTCCGCGAGGGCTACGACCCCTATGTGAAGGCGGGCGAGGGCGTGTCCTTCTACGGCAAGCCCGACAAGAAGGCGCGCATCATCTTCTGCCCCTATGAACCGGCGGCCGAAAGCCCGGACAAGGACTTCGACCTGTGGCTGTCGACGGGCCGGGTGCTCGAGCACTGGCATTCGGGGTCGATGACCCGCCGCGTGCCGGAACTGCATCGCTCGGTGCCGGCGGCCATGCTGTTCATGCATCCCGACGACGCCGCCGATCGCAAGATCCTGCGCGGGCAGACCGTGAAGGTCGAGACGCGGCGCGGCGAAGTGATGACGCGCGTGGAGACCAAGGGACGCAACAAGCCGCCGCGCGGCCTGGTGTTCTTCCCGTTCTTCGACGAAGGACAGCTCGTCAACAAGCTCACGCTCGACGCGACCTGCCCGATCTCGAAGGAAACCGACTTCAAGAAATGCGCCTGCAAGGTCACGCCGGCGTGAGTCTGAGCTAGCCGAGCCGATGTCGTCATGAACGCGCCGACCAAAAACGCGCCAGCCAATCCAGGGCGCCGCAAGGCGTTTGCGGATGTGGCGCGCTTCGGCGGCGGCGCGGCCGCCGCGGCGCTGGCGCTCGGCGCGTTCGAGCGCCAGTCGCATGCAAAGCCCGCACAGACGCTGCGGCCGCCGGGCGCCCGCGAGGAGCGCGAGTTCCTCTCGGCCTGCGTGCGCTGCGGCCTGTGCGTGCGCGACTGCCCTTACAAGACGCTGAAACTTGCCGACTGGGGCGACGGGCCGGCGCCGGGCACGCCCTATTACATCGCGCGCGATATTCCCTGCGAGATGTGCGACAACATTCCCTGCGTGAAGGCCTGCCCGACGGGCGCGCTCGACCATGCGCTGGTCGACATCGCCAAGGCGAAGATGGGCGTCGCGGTCATCGTCAGCCGCGAGACCTGCCTCAATCTGCAGGGCCTGCGCTGCGACGTCTGCTATCGCGTGTGTCCGGCGATCGACAAGGCGATCACGCTGGAACTGTCGCACAACGCCCGCACCGCCAAACATGCGCTGTTCGAGCCGACCGTGCATGCCGAATATTGCACGGGCTGCGGCAAGTGCGAGAAATCCTGCGTCCTGACGGAAGCGGCGATCAAGGTTCTGCCGATCGAACTAGCCGCGCTGAAGCAGGACGAGCATTACAAGCGCGGCTGGATCGAAAAGCAGAAGGCCGGCGGCGCGCTGGTCGACGCCCCCGTGAAACTGCCGACGCGCACGCCGACCGGCGAACCCGTTCCGGGGCTGAAGCCATGAGCGCGCGCTCTCCCTACACGGAAGCCTACCAGGTCAAGGGCGTCTGGGCTTCGCGCCGTTACTTCGTCCTGCGGCGTTTTTCGCAGGCGATGTTCCTTGCCGTCTTCCTCACGGGGCCGTGGTTCGCGTTGTGGATCGCGAAAGGCAATCTCGCCTCCTCGCGGACGCTCGACATCCTGCCGCTGACCGATCCCTTCGTGCTGCTGCAATCGCTGCTCGCGCGGCACTGGCCGGAGGCGACCGCGCTGATCGGCGCGGCGATCGTGCTTGCCGCCTATCTCATGCTCGGCGGGCGCAGCTATTGTTCCTGGGTCTGCCCGATCAATCCGATCACCGATCTCGCGGCCGCGATCCGTCGCCGCTTCGGCATCAAGCAGACGGCGAAGCTGCGTCCGGAATTTCGCAATTATCTCGCCGTCGGCGTGCTGGTCCTGTCCTTCGTGTCGGGCACGGTGGCGTGGGAACTCGTCAACCCGATCACGGCGCTGCATCGCGCGCTCGTCTTCGGCCTGCCGTTCGCCGCGACCGGCGCGCTCGCGATCTTCGTCTTCGACCTGTTCGTCGCCAAGGACGGCTGGTGCGGTCACCTGTGCCCGGTCGGGGCCTTCTACGGCGCGGTCGGCAAAGTCTCGATCCTGCGCGTGTCGGCGGGCGGACGCGAATCCTGCGACGATTGCATGGATTGCTTCGCGGTCTGTCCCGAACCGCAGGTCATCTCGCCGGCGCTGCGCGGCGGCAAGACCGGGGCGAGCCCGATCATCGCCAGCGGCGACTGCACCTTGTGCGGCGCCTGCGTCGACGTCTGCCCGCGCAAGGTCTTCCATCTCGCACAACGCTTCGACCACTCGGTGGCGCCTGTCGCGTCGCTCATTCCAGAATCCTCGCTTGCGAAAGGGTAAGCTGATGGCAAAGACGATGAACATCCTCGCCGCGCTGGCGTTTCTGTCCGCGACGGCTGCGCTCGCCACGTCGGTCGTCGCACAGGACAAGGGGGTCAAGGCCCTGCGCGAGGCGCCGGTCAACCAGAGCGATCTTGCCCCCGATCTCTACAAGCAGTCGACTCCCGCCGATGGCTTCGGCCGCGCCTATCGCCAGCAGCCGCCGCTCATCCCGCACAAGATCGACGGCTATCAGATCAGCACGGACAACAACGCCTGCATGACTTGCCACGACTGGCCCGGCAACACGCGCGTGCATGCGCCGAAGATTTCCGAAACTCATTACGTCGACCGGCAGGGCGCGCGGCTCGATAAGGTCGCGGGCACGCGGTATTTCTGCACGCAATGCCATGTGCCGCAGGCCGACGCCAAGCCGCTGGTCGGCAATTCGTTCGAAAACGCCACGCAGGTCAAGTGACGGGAGGCCAGCATGCACGACCCGAAACCGACCGCCGGCGATATGCCTGACGACAAGCCGAAGGGCGGCGCCATCCGGCGCTTTCTCGGCTGGTTCTTCTCCTACCGTTCGCCGTGGATGTGGGGCGTCATCGCCATCGCCGCCTTTGCCGTCGGCATCGTCTTCTGGGGCGGGTTCAACTGGGCGATGGAGGCGACGAACCAGGAGGCTTTCTGCATCTCGTGTCACGAGATGAAGGACAATGTCTTCGCCGAATATCGCAAGACGGTCCATTATTCGAACCGCACCGGCGTTCGCGCTAGCTGCCCCGACTGCCATGTGCCCAAGGAATGGGGCCACAAGGTCGTGCGCAAGATCCAGGCGTCGAACGAGCTGCTGCACAAGGCGCTCGGCACGATCGACACGACGGAGAAGTTCAACGCGCATCGTCTCGAACTGTCGCAGAGCGTGTGGCGCGCGATGAAGACGACGGATTCGCGCGAATGCCGCAACTGCCACAAGTTCGACTTCATGGACCTGTCGGTGCAGGAGCCGCGTTCGTCCAAGATGCACGAAACCGCGCTCAACGCCGGCAAGACCTGCATCGATTGCCACCAGGGCATCGCGCACAAGCTGCCGCCGCGCGCCGCCGAATCCTACCAGGACATGCTCGCCAACATCGACAAGGTCGGGCCGGTGCAGAAGTTGATCGACTTCCTGCAGGGCGCCGACGTGGAGAAGGCCAAGGCCGCGCGCTGAGCGGCCTCGCCCGAACAATCGCGCTGTTTGAGGTCGATCAAGGACGGTCGCAGTCTCCCGGGGCTTGATGGCCTCGGGAGGTTCAAACCATGTCGCTTGACGCCCCTATTTCGGCCGTGCGCTCGAAGATCGCGCGTTGGCTCGAGAAGTTCCGCCTGATGTCCGAACTCAACTCGCTCGATGCCGTGAGCCGGGCTCAACTGGCGCACGAACTCTGCGTCAGCGAGGCCGAGCTGGAGACGATGGCCAGCCTGTCCATGAACGCGGAGGGTCTCGAGCGGGTCCTGGACCTGCTCGGCATCGATCGCGCGCAGCTCGAGAAGGACGATCCGGCGCTGATGGCCGATCTGCGCCGGAGCTGCACGATGTGCCGGGACTGGAAGGAGTGCAAGCACGACCTCGACGCCGGCAAATTCTCGAAGGA
>JBDHTL010000097.1:0-13354 GCA_039808645.1 Rhodoblastus sp.
CCGCGGAACTCGCGCATGAGCCGCCGCCTTCGCGCGGCCGTCGCTATTCTTCCGCTTTCGTCGCCCAGCGGCGCGCGACCGTGTCGTCGTCGTTCCGCGTCGGATCGGCGGCGAGCCAGGGATAGCTCGCCTCGCCGAGCGTCGCCTTGGCCAGCCGCTCGGCCGCCTCCGCCATCAGCCTGATCGAGAAGTCGCGGGCGTCCGACGCTTGCCAGGCCGCATGTTCGCAGCTCTGGTAATCGTAACAGCGCACGAAGCCGATGACGGCCGCCGGATCGATGCCGGTCCATCGGGTCCAGCGGTAGCCGGCGATCAGTTCCCGATAGGCGCACGCCTCTTCGCCTGCAGAGGACAGGCCATAGCGACGCCGAACCGAAGCGGCGTTCTCCGTCCACAGCGTCCGCCCGATCGCATCGGCGTGGGCGGGCGCGATCTGGCCGAGGCTGGCCGGCGGCCCCACGTCCGGCAGCCGCGCCCATAGACTCCATTCGACCGCCGCCGAGACGAGAAGGTCGATGTGAGTCTTGGGAAGAAAATAGGCCGACATGCGGTCTGATCTGGCGTCGCCTCCGCTCTCTGCAACGGGCGCCCGACATCGATTGCACGGACCAAGGCGTCGACGCCGTATTTTAGACATGTTACGATATATCTTAGACCTATCTCGACAGTGTGAAAGGATTTCTCCATGAGACATGCACACCATCCATATGCCAAGGGCTGCGGCCCGCGCGGCTTCCTCCTCATGCCGCGCGGGTTCGGCCGCCACGGATTCGGGCGCGGCTTTGCCGGCGAAGGGCCCGGCGAGCGCGGCGGGCGGCGCCGGATGTTCGATTCCGGCGAATTGCGGCTGGTCCTGCTGAAGCTCGTCTCCGACCAGCCCCGGCACGGCTACGACTTGATCCGTGCGATCGAGGAGCTGACCGGCGGCGCCTATGCGCCGAGCCCCGGCGTCGTCTATCCGACGCTGACCATGCTGCAGGACATGGGGCAGATCGAGGAGCGGAAGTCGGACGGCGCCCGCAAGGCCTTCGCCGTCACGGCCGACGGCGCCGCGCATCTGGCGGCCAACAGGACGGAAGTCGACGCGATCCTGGCCAGGCTCGCCGAACTCGCCGCCGCACGCGAAAAATTCGACGGCGTCCCGGTGCGCCGGGCGATGGAGAATCTGCGCATGGCGATTCGCGGGCGGATGTCGCAGGGCGACGCGGACAAGGCGACGATGCGCGAGATCACCGCGATCCTCGACGAAGCCGCGCGCAACATCGAGGGCCTGTGATGAGCGGCCCCGCCCATGTCAGCGTCGCCAACGTGCCGACGACCAAC
Source organism: Rhodoblastus sp. (assembly GCA_039808645.1). Taxonomy (GTDB): domain Bacteria; phylum Pseudomonadota; class Alphaproteobacteria; order Rhizobiales; family Beijerinckiaceae; genus JAJXWB01. Next base: position 1,324 of record JBDHTL010000097.1, read on the forward strand.
GGCAGCCGCTATCTCCAGCAGCTCTGCAAGCACTGGAGCCACAATCTGAAGGTGGAATTCACGCCCGACGCCGGCACGGTCGTCTTTCCGCGCGATTCGCGCGGCGCCGACTGGCCGGCCGACGGCAGGCTGACGCTGACCGCGCATATCGCCGATCTCGAATGCCGGATCGACGCGTCCTCGCCCGCGCATCTCGAAGCGCTGAAGGGCGTCGTCGCGCGGCACCTCGACCGCTTCGCCTTCCGCGAGGCGCCGCTCGCCTTCGACTGGCGCGACCGATAGTCGAACCGGCAGGCCTCGGCCCGCGTATAAGAGGGCGATGACATCGCCCTCCCCCGCCCTCGTGTGGTTTCGCGAAGACCTGCGGATCGCCGACAATCCGGCGCTGCGCGCGGCCATCGACAGCGGCCGTCCGGTCCTGTGCATCTATGTTCACGACGAGGCGTCGGACGGTCTTCGCCGCCGGGGCGGCGCGTCGCGCTGGTGGCTGCATCATTCGCTGGCGGCGCTCGACAGGGACCTGCGCGCGATCGGCGGGCGCCTCGATCTGTTTCACGGCCCCGCGCGGCAGATCCTCGAGAGGCTCGCGCGCGAGACGGAGGCCGCCTCGCTCGCCTGGACGCGCCGCTACGACAAGGCGGGCGTCGCGATCGACGCGGCGATCAAGACGACGCTCGGCGAACGGCTGCCGGTCGAGAGTTTCAACGGCAAGCTCTTGGCCGAACCCTGGACGATGAAGACGAAGGCGAGCGGCCCGTTCCGAGTCTTCACGCCCTTCTGGCGCGCGATGCTCGCGACGAAAGAACCTGCCACGCCCCTGCCCGCGCCCCGCCGGATCAAGGCGGCGCCGCGGCCGAACGGCGCGACGAGGCTCGACGATCTCGGCCTCCTGCCGACGCGGCCCGACTGGGCCGGCGGACTTCGCGCGACATGGTCGCCGGGAGAAAAAGCGGCCGCCGATCGTCTCGCGGATTTCCTCGACGAACGCGTTTCCGCCTATGCCGAGGCGCGCGACATTCCCGGCGTCGCGGGCGCCTCGATGCTGTCGCCGCACCTGGCCTTCGGCGAAATCTCGCCGCGCCAGATCTGGGCGGCGACGCGCCACGCGGCGGCGGCCGATCCGCGCAAGCAGCGCGGCTGCGACAAGTTTCTCTCGGAACTCGGCTGGCGCGAATTCTCCTATCATCTGCTGTTCCACAATCGCGACCTCGCGACGAAGAATTTCGATGCGCGCTTCGACCGCTTCGAATGGGCGCGGCCGGACGAGACGATCCTCGCCGCGTGGCGGAAGGGCGAGACCGGCTATCCGATCGTCGACGCCGGCATGCGCGAACTGTGGACCACCGGCTTCATGCACAATCGCGCGCGCATGATCGTCGCCTCCTTTCTCGTGAAGCATCTGCTGATCGACTGGCGCGTCGGCGAGCAATGGTTCTGGAACACGCTGTGCGACGCCGATCCCGCCAACAATGCGGCGAGCTGGCAGTGGGTTGCGGGCTGCGGGGCAGACGCCGCGCCCTATTTCCGCGTGTTCAACCCGGTATTGCAGGGCGAGAAATTCGATCCCGACGGCGCCTATGTGCGGCGCTGGCGCCCCGAACTCGCCGGCCTTCCCGACCGCTACGTGCACAGGCCTTGGGAGGCGCCGCAGCCGCCGCGCGGCTATCCCGGCCCGATCGTGGATCACGCGCGGGCGCGCGCCCGCGCGCTGGCGGCGTTCGGCCGGCTGAAAGAATGAGCACGGCGGACCCTTGCGCCGCATCGGCGGGAAATGCACACTCGGGCTTCGGGTTCCGCACGCCTTGGGATCGCGCGGAACAGGTCTTTCGCGCATTCGGCGGAGCGCCGCATGACCTTTCCGGCTGAGGGACAATCCGGTTCCGATTTGCGCGCAGGCGCCGCGGCCTATCCGTTCGCCGTGCGCAAGGTGCTGGAGTTTGCGAGTCTCGTCGAGAACGGTCGGCTTGCAATCGCCATGCCGGACGGCCGCGTCTTTTCCTTCGGCGGCAAGGGGCCGGGACCGCAGGCGCGGATGGACATTCACGACCACGCCTTCGCGCGCGCCTTCGCGCACGGCGACATCGGCGTCGCCGAATCCTACATGCGCGGCGAATGGTCGACGCCCGACCTCACGGCCTTTCTCGAAGTGTTCTGCGTCAATCAGCATGCGATCGCGCGTATGCTGGCCGGCAAGCCTTTCGTCCGCGTCACGCAGATGGCCTGGCACTGGCTGCATCGCAACACGCGCGCCGGCGCGCGGCGCAACATCCATGCGCACTACGACCTCGGCAATTCCTTCTATTCGAAATGGCTCGATCCGAGCATGACCTACTCCTCCGCGCTCGATCTCGCGCCGGGCGGCGACCTCTGCGCGGCGCAGGAATGCAAGTATCGCGCGCTCGCCGACGCGCTGGAAGCGCGCGAGGGCCAGCATATTCTCGAAATCGGCTGCGGCTGGGGCGGGTTCGCCGAGCACGTCGCGCGCGAACGCGGCTGCCGGGTGACCGCGCTGACGATCAGCAGGGAGCAATATGATTTCGCGCGCGAGCGCGTGCACAGGGCGGGGCTCGCCGAACGCGTCGACGTGCGCATGCAGGATTATCGCGACGAGCGCGGCGTCTACGAAGGCGTGGCTTCCATCGAAATGTTCGAGGCGGTGGGCGAGTCCTACTGGCCGACCTACTTCGCGCAGGTGCGCGACCGCCTGAAGAACGGCGGCCGCGCCGCGCTGCAGATCATCACGATCGACGAGGAGATTTTCCCGCGCTACCGGCGCGAGCTCGATTTCATCCGCCGCTACGTCTTCCCCGGCGGGATGCTGCCGACGCGAACGATCCTGGAAAAGCTCGGCGCGGGCCACGAACTGTCGCTCGTCGCGCAGCGCGCCTTCGGCCGCGACTATGCGCTGACGCTGGCGCAATGGCGCGACCGTTTCCGCGCCGCCTGGCCCGAGATCGTGCAGCAGGGCTTCGACGAACGCTTCCGCCGGCTCTGGGAATATTACCTGTCCTACTGCGAAGCCGGGTTCCGCTCCGGCGCGATCGACGTCCGACATCTTATTTTTGCGCGTCGGTAAGCGTCTCGTTTACTCAAGTCGGACAATTGCGAAATCGCGCGATTATCTTGTTTTCTTTGAGTTTCCAGAGCCTTGCGCTGGAGTTCCGGCTCGCCTGCCGCAACGGCGCGCGCCTGTGCCGCTGCGTCACTCGGCCACTCTTCGCTCAAATGCGATCGGTCCCCTAAACGCCGCTTTCACGTGTCTCGCGCAACAAGAGGCAAGACACGTCGAACGGGCTCGATAGCCATGTCGCACCTTCGTCACAGCAAGCAGCACGGTCGGGCGACCCGCGAGGGTCTGTCGAGATTGGCGCGCGACGAGCGCGGGGCGATCTCGGCGGCCTTCGCGCTCATCGGCCTCGTCGCCACGATGCTGGTCGGCGCTTCGATCGACTACGGCCGCAGCGTCGGCATGCAGCAGAAACTGCAGGCCGCGGTCGACGCTGCCATGCTCGCCGCTCTCCAGGCCTCGGCGGCCAACCGCACGACCATCGCGACGCAGGTGCTGAACGCCAGCCTTGCAAATTCCGGGATCACCGCGAGCTGGACGCAGTCGCCGACGGTCAACGGCGACGGCTCCCTGTCGGGCACGGCGCAGGGATCGCTGCCGACCTATTTCATGAAGATCGCGCGCGTCAACACGGTGACCGAAACGGCAAGCGCGACGGTCGTGCTTCCCGCCGCGCAGACCGCCTCCGCCGTCAGCTTCTCGCTCACCGGCGCCTACGGATGGTGGTGGAAGAAGGTCGAACTCTACATTCACACTGCCGGCGCCGGCAGCGACACGCTGCTGGCGAGCTACGTCTATCAGCCGGTGACGTTGAGCGCGGAGAGCGGGCGCGGCACCGGCACGACCTCGGCGAGCTTCCTGTCCGGCGGCGCGCTGGTCGCCAATCTCGTCAACACGTCCGTGAGCATGGGCTCGGCCTATGACAACGCCTATCTCAAGATGACCGTCTACACGGACGGCTGCGGACCCGGCATGGCCGGATACACGACCGCGAGCGGCTCGACGACCACGCAGGTCTGCGTCGCCTCGGGCACGCAGGTGCGGACCGGCACGAACCGCTACGGGCAGGCGACCTACACGACCTACACCAAGACTGCGAGCCCGACCGTCTACAGCACGAACAGTTCGTCGACGGCGCAATATCTGTTTGTCAACGGCGACCAGCTGGCGGCCGACACGACGCCGACGATCTTCACGCTGCTGCCCTGCGGCCAGACATCGACGCATGCCTGGGAAGACGGCGGCGGCTGGGCGCAGCAAGACATCTTCTTCAACGTCACGACCACCTGCGCGGCCAATTCCAACTACAAGCTGACGGCGCGCGTGAAATCGTAGGCGACGGCCCGGGCCGCGCCTCCAGCGCCATGTTGAACGGCGTTTCCGCCGCGCGCCGCACCCCACCGAACCCCCAGGCAATCCCCGGCGAAGGACCCGACGATCATCCACACGCCGTCGGGCGCGAGGGCCTCGCGCCCGCGGCGGCCGGCGCCGTGCAGACAGTCGAAGAAGCAGACGAGATCGCAGCCGCGCGCCGGGACGGCCTTCGCGATGCGGGCGCGCCGCGAAATAGGCAGCCGTCATATTCGCGCCAGGCGAGCTTGCGGTCGGCGCGCAAGGCCTCGAGAACATTGGGCGCGCCCGCGAATATGCTGCGCGCTATATCGCAGAAGCCGGCGGCGCGCCGCGATATCTTGCGCGCGGAACACCGCGCCCGGCCCGGCGTCGCGCCTTGCCCGCCGGGCTCTCGACGTTTAGGCAGGATGGCCAGAGGAAACCCCACGCCATGCAATTTGCACCCTCCGTCATCGACGCCATCGGACATACGCCGCTGATCGAATTGCAGGCGGCCTCGAAGGCGACGGGCTGCCGCATCCTGGGCAAGGCCGAATTCATGAATCCCGGCGGATCGGTGAAGGACCGCGCGGCGCTCGCCATCGTGCGCGACGCCGAGGCGCGCGGCCTGCTGAAGCCCGGCGGCGTGATCGTGGAAGGCACGGCCGGCAACACCGGGATCGGGCTCGCCCTCGTCGCCAATGCGCTCGGCTATCGCACGGTCATCGTCATTCCCGAGACGCAGAGCCAGGAGAAGAAGGACATGCTGCGCCTGCAGGGCGCGCAACTGATCGAAGTGCCGGCGGTCCCCTATTCCAACCCCGACAATTACGTGAAACTGTCAGGCCGGCTCGCCGGGCGGATGGCGCAGGAAAGCGCGGCGGGCGCGATCTGGGCGAACCAGTTCGACAACGTCGCCAATCGCGAAGGCCATCGCCTGACGACGGGTCCGGAAATCTGGGACGACACGAACGGCGAAGTCGACGGCTTCGTCTGCGCGGTCGGCTCGGGCGGAACGCTCGGCGGCGTGTCGCTGGCGCTGAAGGAGCGCAATCCGAAGATCCGCATCGGCCTCGCCGATCCGATGGGGGCCGCGCTCTACGCCTGGTACACGACGGGCGAACTCAAGGCCTCGGGCTCCTCGATCACCGAAGGCATCGGCCAGGGCCGCGTGACGAAGAATCTCGAGGGGGTCGAAGTCGACACGGCCTACCAGATCCAGGACGACGAGGCGCTGCGCATCTGCTTCGATCTGGCGGAGAACGAGGGCCTGCTGCTCGGCGGCTCCTCGGGCGTGAACATCGCCGGCGCGATCCGGCTGGCGAAGGACATGGGGCCCGGTCACACGATCGTGACGCCACTCTGCGATTCCGGCGGCCGCTACGCGGCAAAGATGTTCAATCCGGATTTCCTGCGCTCGAAGAACCTGCCGGTCCCCGGCTGGATGGAGCGGGCATCGACGATCGTTCCGCCCTACGAGTCGCGTTGAGCGCCGCAGGCGCGGCGCAGCGGCGCTTCAATGAACCACCAGCCAGGCCGTCGCCATCAGGACCGAGAGGACCGAGAGCATCGGGACGGTCAGGCCGCTGGTCCGGCTGGTCGGGTTCATGTTCGGCTCCGGTTGCGAATGTCTTTCCAACGCTCGCGACTGTGCTTCGTTCCGGGACAGGTCGCGGTGCGGCCGCGCACTCTGCCGACGCCCGCGCGGCCTCGACGCGCAGCCTTGCCGCCGGAAGCGGGATCGCGCTAAATCCGGGATAGGGAAACGGACAAGGACAGATTCATGGCGGGCGACGGCGCGCACAAGCATTTCGTGACGACCAAATGGCTGGCCGATCATCTTTCGGCGCCCGACCTGTTCGTGATCGACGCCAGCTGGCATTTGCCGACGCTCGCGCGCGACGCCAAGGCGGAATATCTGGCGGGCCATATTCCCGGCGCCGTCCATTTCGACATCGACGCGATCTCCAACAAGAAATCGCCTCTGCCGCACATGCTGCCGGACCCGATCGCCTTCTCCAGCGCGATGCGCGCGCTCGGGCTCGGCGACGGGATGCGGGCGGTGGTCTACGACAGCTACGGCCTGTTCTCCGCGCCGCGCGTCTGGTGGACGCTGCGCACGTTCGGCGTCACGGACGTCTATGTGCTCGAAGGCGGGCTGCCGGCGTGGACGGAAGCCGGCCTGCCGCTGGAGGAAGGTCCCGTGCGCAAGCAGCCGCGCCATTTCACCGCCCGGCTCGACCACGGCGCCGTCGCCAGTCTCGAAGATGTGAAGAAGGCGCTGGCGAGCGGCGCGCAGGTGGTCGACGCCCGCGCGGGCGACCGTTTCCGCGGCGAGGCGCCGGAGCCGCGCCCCGGCCTCAAGTCCGGGCACATGCCCGGCGCGAAAAACCTGCCGTGGACCGACATCGTCGAGAACGGCAGGCTGAAGCCGACGGCCGCGCTCGTCGCCGCCTTCAGGGATGCGGGCGTCGATCTCGCCAGGCCGGTGCTGACGACCTGCGGCTCCGGCGTGTCGGCCGCCATCCTGTCGCTGGCGCTGGAAACGGCCGCCAACCGCTCCGCGCCGGTCTACGACGGCTCCTGGGCGGAATGGGGCGGACGGCCGGATTGCCCCGTCGCCTACGGGTGAGGGGGCCGATCGACGGAAAGCCGCCGGCGACGGGCGCCGCGGCTATGCCGGCAGGACGACGACCTTCGTCTTGACCGGAGTCCGCGAATAGAGGTCCATCATGTCCTGCGTGAGCAGGCCGGTGCAGCCGCTGGTGAGGTTGGTGCCGATCGTCTCCGGGTCGCTGGTCGAATAGATCGTGTAGAGCGTGTAGCGGCCATTCTGGTAGAGATAGAGCGTGCGGGCGCCCAGCGGATTGTCGAGGCCCGGCGGCATGCCGCCGGCATATTTGGCCGCCTCGGGCTGCCGCTTGATCATTTCCTTTGGCGGCGTCCAGATCGGCCATTCGGCCTTGCGGCCGACATAGGCGTCGCCGCTCCACAGGAATCCCTCGCGGCCGACATTGGCGCCGTAGCGGGTCGCCTTGCCCTCCCCTTCGATACGGTAGACATAGTAATTGCCGGGATCGACGATGATCGTGCCGGGCGCTTCCTTGCTCGGATAATCCACGATCCGGCGGAAATATTTCGGGTCGATCTTGTCGACATCGACCGCCGGTACCGGAAACTTCTTGTCGGGAACAGCCCCGTACCACTTCTCGGCCTCGGCGCGGCTCATGCCGTCGGTCGCCATGCAGCCGCCGAGGCTCAGCGCGCCGAGCCCGGCCGCGGCGCCGAACAGCAACGAGCGGCGGTCGAGGCGCCCCTCGTTTCTCGCGCCGGCACCCGCCGCCCCGCCGTCCACCATCCCGCTTCTGAAATCTTCCATGTCCTGTCGCCCGATACGCCGGCCTAGACCCGCTGAACCTGTTTGCCGGGCGACACTGCCGTGACGCGGCGCGATTGGCAAGCGCGGGCTCGTGCTGTCGGGAGGCTCGCCGGGCGACGCCGCCGCGGTCCGCTCGCCTCACGCCGCGCTCACAGCTTCTGCGGATTGCCCGGCAGGATCCTGAACTCGCGCGCCCTGCCGGCCTCGTCGGTCAAGGTCAGCGCGTCACCTCGCGCCGACAGAGCGTAGCATTCGGCTTCCTCGTCGCCGCCCGAATCCTCGCCCTCGCCGCCGTCCTCGTCGCCGTCGTCATCGTCGTCGGAATAGTCCGTGCAAACCTTGTCGCCGCGCAGCGTCCATTCGCCTTCATCGGACTCGCCGTCGATCCTGTTCTTCACGACGCCGTCGGGAGCGAAATATTCGACCAGCGCTTCGCCCGTCGGCGTCTTGCCGACGATCGTGTTGCCGACGACCGCCTTCCAGGCATCGAGGCCCGTCGCCGGCGGAGACTGGGCGAAGCCGGGCGTCGCGAGCGCCACGGCGGCCACGGCGGCGAGGAAAGGCGATCGGGAGGACATCGCGCAAGCGTGTTCGATCCGCGGCCCCGCGTCAACGCGGGTCATGCGCGGTCGCAGAGCGCGGCGTAGAGCGCGCGGTCGCTCTCGGAAAAGCAGCAGAAGACGATCTCGCGGACCTCCCGCGCCGCCGCGCGCGCCGTGGCGACGGCAATTTGCGCCGCCTGTTCGGCCGGATAGCCGTAGACGCCGGTGGAGATGCACGGAAAAGCGATGGTCGCGATCTCGTGCGCGACCGCGATCTCGAGGCTGCGGCGATAGCAGGAGGCGAGCAGGTCCGCCTCGCCGCGCGCGCCGCCGCCCCAGACCGGCCCGACCGTGTGGATGACGTAGCGCGTGGGCAGCCGATAGCCGGGCGTGATCTTCGCCTCGCCGGTCGGGCAGCCGCCGAGCTCCCGGCACGCGGCGAGGAGTTCGGGACCGGCGGCGCGGTGGATCGCGCCGTCGACCCCGCCGCCGCCGAGAAGCGATTCGTTGGCGGCGTTGACGATTGCGTCGACGTCGAGCGTGGCGATGTCGGCGCGGATCGGGGTGAGGATCGGCTGCATGCGCGCTTCCTGTCGAAGCCCGCAAACCTTCAGCGATCGCAGGCGTAGAGCAGCTGGTTGGCGCGCGCCGCGACCCGCTGGGTGCGGCCGGGCGGGTTGCCCAGGCAGAAGTTCATATGCGCATCGAAATTCGTGTGCAGCCCCTGCGGCCCGTATTGCAGGCAGCCCTTGCGCGCGGCCTCGATCCCGATCGCGACCATCCCCTGGGCCCAGGTGCGGCAGTAGCGGTAGCCGCCGCCGTAGCCGTCATCGTATCCGCCGCTGCGTCCCCCGTAATACTGGGCGAGTTCGATCCGGGCGCCCTGGCGGGGCTCGGCGGCCGCGGCCGAGCAAGCAAGCCCTGTGGCGATCGCCGCCAGCACGAGATGCGTCGTCTTCATTTGCTGATCCTCAAGGCGCCGTTTCACGGCTTCGGCCGGTCCGCGGATCATACAGTCGCGCAATCGATGGCGCCATCAAGGCCGCAGCCGCCGGTTCCATCGGCGCAGGAACGACGGACGCCCGTTCTTCTCATCCGTCGGCGTTTGCTTCTGGCGCTGTCCGGCGGATTGCGCACGCGCCACTTGCAGCGGCTTCGCGAGTTCGGGGCGGAGACGTTGCCGCCGAAGCGGCGAGCCTGGTCGCGAATGGCGTCCCCGTCCAAGCTCTCCCTGAATTTTGTCGCCGGCGCTGGAACCCAGACAGCCATGCGCTAGTTCGATCCGCGGGTGCGATCGGCGTTCGCCGTTCGCAGCGCTCCGGGCCCGAAGGCCGCAGGCCTCTTCCATCGCCCCATTGCGCCGGCAGGCCCGTGACGCCGCCTCGAGCCGGGATTTCGTCCAGAAGATCGGGCGACGCCGAAATCGTTTTCGGCGTCGAAGGCCGCGGCCATTCCAGACGATCCCCTTCAACCGGAGTGAGCGACATGTGCGACTATTCCCTCGAAATGTACGCTTCGCGTCCGGCCCGCCAGAGCGAAAACTACACGACGACCCGCTTCCCGAGCGGATCGATCGGCCTGGTTTCGCCCGGCGATCGGGCCACCGCGATCTGCGTCCAGTACGACACCAGACTCGAACTGACGGACATTCCGGCGCCCGTGCGCGAACGCTACAATCTCGGGGAACGTGAGACGGTCGTCTTCGCGCGGATCGAGAGCGGCGCGTATCACGACGGCGTCGCGCTGAAGGACGGGACGATCGTCTCGCTGCAGCAGATCGGGCCCGGCGTCACCGTGGCGGTGGAAGGCCTGCTGGAGAAGGCTGAGCCCGTCAAGGAGCCGGCGCTCGCGCAATAGAACGGCGCGCGACATTCGCGCCAGTCCCTGCTCGGGCGCGCGGCTCTGGCGCGCCCGAGGCTTTTCACGTCCCCGTCCATGCCTCCTGCCCGCTCGTGCCGCATAAACAGGCGCCATGCCTGCTGCATAGGCGAGTTCCCCCTCGTATTGCCTACGAACTAGTCGCCTGCGGCGGAGAATCGCCTTGGCGGGCTGGCACGGCCGGTGCTAATGAGCGCTGCGGCTGACGAAACCGAGTGAAATTTCGACCGTTTCAGCGCCGGGCGGTGGGGACGAGGCAAGCGAATGAAGAAAATCGAGGCGATCATCAAGCCGTTCAAGCTGGACGAGGTGAAGGAGGCGCTGCACGAGATCGGACTGCAGGGCATCACCGTCACCGAAGCCAAGGGGTTTGGCCGGCAGAAGGGTCACACCGAGCTCTATCGCGGCGCCGAATACGTCGTCGATTTCCTGCCGAAGGTGAAGATCGAAATCGTGCTGGCGGACGACGCCGTCGCGCGCGCGGTCGAAGCCATCCGCAATGCGGCCCAGACCGGCCGCATCGGCGACGGCAAGATCTTCGTCTCCAACATCGAGCAGGCGCTCCGCATCCGCACCGGCGAGACCGGCACGGACGCGATCTGACCATCCCGCAGTTTCAAGAAATCCCAAACTTTCCAGCAGCGAGGCAGCACATGAAGACCGCCAAGGACGTCCTCAAGTATATCAAGGACAACGACGTCAAGTACGTGGACCTGCGGTTTACCGATCCGCGCGGCAAGTGGCAGCACGTCACTTTCGACCAGACGCTGATCGACGAAGATATTTTCGCCGAAGGCACGATGTTCGACGGCTCGTCGATTTCCGGCTGGAAGGCCATCAACGAATCCGACATGACCCTGATGCCCGATCCGGCGACGGCGACCATGGACCCGTTCTTCGCGGCCCCCACGCTCTCGATCGTCTGCGACGTGCTCGAGCCCTCGACCGGCGAGCCCTACAACCGCGACCCGCGCGGCATCGCCAAGAAGGCGATGGCCCACATGAAGACGCAGGGCGTGGGCGACACCTGCTATTTCGGTCCGGAAGCCGAATTCTTCGTGTTCGACGACGTCCGCTTCAAGTCCGACCCGTACAACACGGGCTTCGTGCTCGACTCGATCGAGCTGCCGACCAACCAGGACACCGCCTATGAAGGCGGCAACCTCGGCCACCGCATCCGCACCAAGGGCGGCTATTTCCCCGTCCCGCCGATGGATTCGGCGCAGGACATGCGTTCCGAAATGCTCGGCGCCATGCAGCAGATGGGCGTGAAGGTCGAGAAGCACCACCACGAAGTCGCTTCCGCCCAGCACGAACTCGGCATGAAGTTCGACACGCTGGTTTCCACGGCCGACCAGATGCAGATCTACAAGTACTGCATCCACCAGGTCGCGCAGAGCTACGGCAAGTCGGCGACCTTCATGCCGAAGCCGATCTTCGGCGACAACGGCTCGGGCATGCACGTGCACCAGTCGATCTGGAAGGACGGCAAGCCGGTCTTCGCGGGCAACAAGTATGCCGACCTGTCGCAGGAGTGCCTGTGGTACATCGGCGGCATCATCAAGCACGCGAAGGCGCTGAACGCCTTCACCAACCCGTCGACGAACAGCTACAAGCGCCTCGTTCCGGGCTATGAAGCCCCCGTGCTGCTCGCCTATTCGGCGCGCAACCGCTCGGCGTCCTGCCGCATCCCCTACACGTCGAACCCGAAAGCCAAGCGCGTCGAGGTTCGCTTCCCCGATCCGACGGCGAACCCCTACCTCGCCTTCGCGGCCATGCTGATGGCCGGTCTCGACGGCATCGCCAACAAGATCGATCCGGGCCCGGCGATGG
>JBDHTL010000098.1:0-13304 GCA_039808645.1 Rhodoblastus sp.
TCGCCGGCCGGGGGCCGATCGGTTTCCTGGCCGCCGCGCTCGCCGGTCGCGCGCGGGCCCGGCTTACGCGTCTTCTCGCGCACGACCAGCATTGGCGGGTCGGCTGGCGCGCGCGCGCCGCCGCCGACGGCGTCATGGCGCAGCGGTCGTGGGGCGCGGGCGGCTGGACCTGGCTCGCCGACGACCGACAACGCTACTACGCCGATCCCTTTCCCTTCGAACACGAGGGGCGCCTCTATCTGTTCTGTGAGGAATATCCCTACGCGACCGGCAAGGCCGTCATCTCGGTCACGTCGCTCGACCGCGCCGGCCGCGCCGACCGCCCGCGCATCGTGCTCGAAACGGATTGCCATTTGTCCTATCCCTTGGTCTTTCGCCACGCGGGGGAGATCTGGATGATGCCGGAATCCTCGGGCGCCGATCGGCTCGATCTCTATCGCGCCGCGCGCTTTCCGGACCGCTGGGTCCGCGACCGCACTCTCGTCGAGGGGCTTCGCATATCCGACGCCACGCCGTTCGAAGCGGGCGACGCATGGTGGCTGACCTCGACGATCGCGGAGGAGGGCGGCTCGAGCTGGGACTGCCTGTCGCTGTTCAAGGGCCCCGGACCGCTCGGTCCCTGGACGCGCTGCGGCGACGGGCCGGTCCTGATCGACGCCTCCTGCGCGCGGCCGGCCGGCCATGTGCAGAGGATCGGCGGCGCGCTGTGGCGGCCCGCGCAGGATTGCGTCGGCGGCTACGGCGCCGGCCTCGCGCTCTGTCGCATCGACCGTGTCGGCGAAGACGGTTTCGATCAGACCGTGGCGGCGCGTCTCGGCCCGCCGCCGGCTTCCGGTCTTTGCGCGCCGGCTGTCGGCGCGCATACATTGAATTGCGGCGGCGGCTTCGAATTCATCGACGCCGTCGGGTCACAGCAACGGCGCGCCCGGACGCCGAAGGAGAACTGAACCATGATCTCCCGTCGCAGCTTTCTGGCGGGCGCCGCCGCAGGCGCGCTGTCGCCCGCGCATGGCGCCGAAACCGAAACCCTCGCCTCGGCCGCCGCGCGCGCAGGCTTGATCTTCGGCGCGTCGATCGACTCCTCGGGCCTCGACGATCCCGCCTATTTCAATCTCTACAAGCGCGAAACGAATATGTTCGTGACCGACGTAGCCTTGAAGTTCGATTGGCTGCGCCCCGCGCCCGATGTCTGGAACTTCGCCCCGGCGGACCGCATCGTCGCCGCCGCCAGGGCCGAAAACAAGCTGGTGCGCGGCCATACGCTCATCTGGAACGACAACCCGCCGGCCTGGCTGAAGAAACTCTCGTCGCGCGAGATCCAGCGCGTGTTCGACGAGCATATCGACAAGGTCGTCGCGCGCTATGCCGGCGCGCTGCATTCGTGGGACGTCGTCAACGAGCCCTTCTGGCCGATGGATGGCCAGAAGGGCGGCTATAGAAACGGCCCGTGGTTCGCCGCGATGGGCCCGTCCTACATCGAGAAGGCCTTTCGCCGGGTGGCGGCGATCGACAAGACGGCGAAGCTCACGCTGAACGAGGCCCAGTGCGACAACGACGGCGACTGGGGACGTTCGATCCGCCCGTTGCTGCGCAATCTCGTCTACGGCCTGCTCAACCGGGGCGCGCCTCTGCACGCCGTCGGTCTCCAGTCGCACCTGCAATCGGGCTTTCCGCGCAATTATCCCGCTTTCGCCTCCTATATCGAGGCGTTCGGCGCCAAGGGACTCGAAATCTATCTCAGCGAACTGGACGTGAACGACTCGGCGTTTCCGGATGCGGTGCATGACCGGGACGCGGCCGTGGCCTTCCTGGCGCGCGAATATCTGTCGAAAGCGCTCGCCGTGCCCGCGGTCAAGATGGTCGTCACCTGGCAATTGTCGGACCGGTACAGCTGGTATCGCAGCCCCGCCGTCAGGCGCACGGCGGGCCCCCGCTGGGCGCGGCCGCTGCCGTTCGACGCCCTGTACAAGCCGAAGCCGCTGCGGACCGCGATGCTCGAGGCGTTTCGCGACCGCGCGGCGCAGCCTTAGCCGGGCCGCCCCGCGCCGGCGCGGGGCGCCTAAGCAATTCGTAACCATAAACCTTTAGTTTTCGGCGGATCGATTGGCGGCTTGATCGGCGCGCGACGCGAGGATCAGGACGAGCGAAAGCGCAAGTTTCGTATGACTTCGCGGGCTGAAGGTTATGGTTCGTTGGAACGGCCGCTTGCTGCGGCCGCGTACGAGGCCGCGCCTTCAATGGATGTCGGCGAGATGTCGCGCGCCGTTTTTTCGCGCCTTCGCCTGCTCTTTCCCTGTCTCGCGGTCGCGCTCGGCCTTGCGCTCGCCTACGCCTTGCTGGCGCCGACGACCTACACGGCGACCATGTCGCTGCTGATCGACCCGCGCGAGCGCATGCCGGCCGGCGTCGACGCCGCGCCGATGCCGCAGAACCCGGACGCGGCCCTGGTCGAAAGCCAGATGCGTCTGATCTCCTCGCTGCCCGTGCTGCTGAAGGTGGTGGACGAGCAGCATCTCGCTGACGAGCCGGTCGGCGTCGTCGGCGCCGTGTTCGAGGCGTTGCGCGCGGTGACCGGCGGCGCGGCGCCGACCGCGGACACCCGCCGCCAGGCGGCCGCCGAACGCCTCGAAAAGGCGATCGCGATGAAGCGCAGCGAGCGCAATTACGTGATCGATGTCGAGGTCAAGGGCCGCACGCGCCCGAAGGCGATCGCCATCGCGCAATCGCTGGCGGACGCCTATCTCGCCGCCAAGACGCGCCTGACCGACGACGTCTCCGATCGCGAGCGCGAACTGATCGATCGCAAGCTGAACGACCTGCGCGTGCGCGTCGAAGCCGCCGAACGCAAGGCGCAGGACTATCGGGACAAGAACGAACTGGTCGTCTCCGATGGCCGCAGCTCGCCCGAACAGCGCCTGAAGGATGCAAACACCGCGCTCGTCGCCGCGCAGGGCAAGCGCGCCGACGTCGAGGCCCGCAACGCCCAGATCAGGGCGGCGCTCGCCGCCGGCCTCGACGCCCGGACCGTCAACGAGGACCTGCGCTCGCCGGTGATCGAGAAACTGCGTTCCGACTATGCGGCGCTCGCGCGCGACGAGGCCTATGCGCAATCGGTGCTCGGCCCCCGCCATCCGAGCTACCTGACGATCCAGAAGCAGATGGAATCGACGCGCGCGCAGATTCGCGCCGAACAGCAGCGCATCGCGCAGGCGACCGAGCGCGAGCTCAAGACGGCGCGCGACGCCGAGCGGTCGGCCGCGCGGCTCGTCGCCACGCTCGAGGCCACGACGAACAAGGTCGGCGACAAGCGCGTCGAGCTCAACGATCTCGATCGCGCGGCGGCGGCCCTTCGGACATCCTACGAGAAGGCGATCGCCGCGCGCGAGACGGTGCGGCGCGATCCGATTTCCGCGCCGCTCGCCATGCTCATCAGCCCGCCGTCCGCGCCCATGTCGCCGTCCAGCCCCAAGACGCTGCCGGCTTTCATCATCGCCTTCGTCGCGGGCCTCAATCTGTGGGTCGTCTCGGCGCTCGTCGCCGAATATCGCCAGCGCCGGCAGGCCGCGGGAGCGCCCCGCGGGCGCGACGTCGCGCGCGCGAATTCGCTGAGCGCGGCCGCCTCGGCGGGAAATTCGTGGGCGACGACGCGGGCGCAGCATGAAATCCCGGCGCTGCCGCGCCCGCGCGGCGCGCTGCCGCGCGCAGGTCCGGCCGCGATCGCGCCGGCGATGCGCGGCGCGGGATCGTATCGCATGGAAATCGACGCCCTGTTCGACAGCCTGCTCGATGCGCTCGGCGCCTCGGGCAGAACGCCGTTGGTCGTCGTCGGCGGGGCCGCGCCCGGAAGCGGCGCGTCCACCATCGCGCTGTCGCTCGCGCACGCCGCCTGCAACCGCGGCCTGCGCGTTCTCGTGGTCGATCGCAACGAACGCGCGCCGACCCTGTCCGACTTCGCCGATGATTTCGAACCCGCGCCGCGCGGCGGCGGCGCGCGGGCGCGCGTGATGCGCCGGGACGGCGACGGTGAAATTCTCCTGCAACAGATCTACGACACGGGCGTCGACACCCCGGAGGTCGGCCGCGCCGATCCGCGCGGCCGCGACGACTTCGATCTCGTGCTGATCGACGCCGGCCAGTTCCGCGCAGCCGCGCGCATCGCGCGCGAAATCCGCGCCGTCGACGCCATGATTGCGGTCGCCCGCGCCGGCAGCGACGCTGGCCGCGTCGAAGACGAACTCGATCGCCTCGGCCTGTCCGATCTCTGTGTCGCGCTCGTGTTCGACGCCGCGCGCGGCAGGAGCGGGCGATGATCTCGGCCGTTCGCGCCCGGTCGCCGCTCGATCGAGCCGCCGACGCCTTGATGCTGCTGACCGCGCTTCTCCTGTTCGGCGTGTCCGCGATGACGCTGACCGCGATGGGCGTCGCCTACGACCAGGCGGGCGGAAGCTTTCTGCAGAAGTTTCATCCCTCGACCTATACGGCCTGCCTCGCGCTGGCGGTCCGCTTCGTCGCGCGCCCGAGCCCCTTCGGCTGGCTCGCCGCGCAGGCCGCGCGCTTTCCCGGCGCGACCTATTTCGTGACGACATGGGTCGTCATGGTCGTCTTCGTCGCCGTCGCCCAGCAGGCGCCGATTTCGCCGATCATCGACTCCTTCCTGTGCGGCGTCGCCTTTCTCGTCCTCTACGCCGATGCGGACGAACGCGTGCGCGCGACCATGCGCCTGGCGCTCCATGCCTTCATGCTGGTGAACGCCTGCATCGGCCTCGGCGAATTCGTCACCGGCGCGCGTCTGACCCCCTATGTGGCGGCCGGCAAGGTCATCCTGCACGACTATCGCTCGACCGCGTTGCTCGGCCATCCGCTCATCAACGCCGGCGCCGCAGCGGCCTATGCGCTCATGCTGATCTCCGGCGCGGACCGCGCGCTCAACCCGCTCCTGCGCCTGCTTCTTGTCGCCATGCAGGCGGCGGCGCTAGTCACGTTCGGGGGCCGCACAGCCATCGTGCTCTGCATCGCGCTCGGCGGCCTGCGGCTGCTGCGCCCGACGCTCGACGTGCTGGGCGGTCGCCGCTTCGACATGCGCGCCGGTCTCCTCGCGGCCCTGTCGGCGCCGGCGGTTCTCGCCGCCCTGTTCGTGCTCGCGCAGCGCGGCGTATTCGACGGTCTGATCGACCGCTTCTCCGACGACAAGGGTTCGTCGGACGCACGCCTGATGATCTTCCGGCTGTTCGACTATTTCACCCTCGACGAATTGCTGTTCGGGCCGGACCAGCAGCGCCTGGGCACGATCCAGAACACGCTCGGCATCGAGTACGGCATCGAGAGCTCGTGGTTCGGACTCCTGTTCGGCTATGGCGCCTTCATGGCGCTGTTCTTCATCGTCGCCTTCCTCGCGTTGATGTGGGAATACTGGCGGCGCTGCAAGCCGGGCGCGTGGGTCCTGTTCGTCTACATATTCGTGCAGTTGAGCTCCGCGGCCGGCGTTTCCGTCAAGACGCTCATGTTCAACCAGTTCGTCGTCCTGCTGCTCGTCTTCTACCGCGACTGGAGCGAGAGTCCGCTCTCCGACAGGCCGCGCGGCGCGGTCAGGCTCGTGCCGGGGCGCGCTTGATGGCGCGATCGCTGGTCAGGAACACGCTCCTCTATCTGCCCGCGCAGGTGCTCGGCCCCTTCGTGCAATTCGCCGTCGTGGTCGCCTGGACGCATCTGCTCGATCCGGCGGCCTTCGGCGTCGTTACCTTCGTGATCGCGGCGCAGGAGCTCACCGGCCTCGTCGGCCTCGTCTGGTGGTCGCTCTACGTGCTGCGCTTTCGTCAGCGCTACGAGGGCGCCGACGAGGATCGCTTTCGCGCGATGGACGCGCGCATGGCGCTCTACGGGTCGGCCATGCAGATCGCGGCGGCCCCCTTGTGCCTTCTTGCGGTCGGCATCGTCGCCGACGCAGCGACCATCTTCGCCGCCGCCGCCTATTTGGTCACGCGCCTGCTCGTCGCGCACTACAGCGAATGGGCGCGCTCGCAGCATCGCATCCGCGCCTACACGATCGCGCAATTCGCCGGCTCGATTCTCGGCTCGGGCCTGTCGGTGCTGGCGCTGCTGCTTGTCGCCGCGACGCCCGCCGTCGTTCTCCTCACCATGGCGCTCGGCCAGGCCGCGGGCGCCGTCGCCGTGATGGCGGCGCTCGGCGTGCGGCCCCGCCTCGGCGTCTTCGATCCCGCCATTTTCCGCGAGGCGCGCCGCTACGGCGCGCCGCTCATCCTGGGCGGCCTGTTCGCCTGGGCAGCGATCAACGGCGTCCGCGTTCTCGTCCAGGCCGGCGCCGGCGTCGTCGGCCTCGGTCTTCTGTCGGCGGGCTGGGGGCTAGGCCAACGCGTCGCCAATTTCATCGCCATGATCTGCACGGCGGCCGCCTTTCCGATCGCGGTCGACCGCATCGAATCCGGCGATCGCCGGGGCGCGCTCGAACAAGTGTCGCTCAACGGCACGCTGATGCTGGCCTTGCTGGCGCCGGCGACGGTGGGCGTCGCCGTCCTGGCCGCGCCACTCGTCAATCTGCTGATCGCCGCGGACTACAGAAGCGTCACGGCCCTCGTCCTGCCGCTCGCGACCGCCGCCGGCGCCGTCCGCACCTACAAGACCCACACCGCCGACCAGGCGGGGCTCCTGCTCGAACGCACCCGCGCGCTCACCGTGTCCAACTTCGCCGATGCGGTCGTGACGGTGCTTTGCGCGGCGATCGGGCTCGCTTACGGCGGCATCGAGGGCGCCGCGGTCGGTTGTCTCGCCGGAACGAGTCTCGCTGCGCTCGGCGCGCTCGCCTATACGACCCGGCGTCTGGAATTGCCGATCGATTTCGGCGCCTATCTGCGCATTTTCGCCGCCGTCTGCGGCATGTTCGCGGTCCTGACGCTGACCCCGGCGCCGCAGACCGCGCTCGAGATCGGATTGAAAGTGCTGCTCGGCGCGATCTGTTACGCGCTTGCGATGATCGCGCTGTTCCCGGCGGCGCGCGGCTCGCTGATGGCGCGGCTCGCGCCGCGTTAGCACGTCCGGCGCAGATCGCGCGTTGTCCAGGCGCGAGGGCGTGGCGTCCGCGCGCGGTCAGTCGTGCGACGCGCCGCTGCCGACGGCGGCCAGCCCGTCCGCCGGCTGCGCGCTGAAGGCGAGCGGCAGGCGGCGCAGCGCGATCAGCACGAATACTTGGGCGCAGCGCAGATAGCGCGGCGCGAGCCGCAGCGGATCGGACGCCAGGCGCCAGCCCCATTCCATGCCGATCGCCTGCACCCAGCGCGGCGCGCGCTTGACCGCGCCGGATATGAAATCGAGCGCCGCGCCGACGCACAGGAAGCCGACGCCCTCGCAACGCGCCCTCAGCGCGTGGGCCACGAATTCCTGCTTCGGCGCGCCGAGGCAGATGAAGCAGAGCCGCGCGCCCGACGCGCGCACGCGGCGCGCCAGATCGTCCATCGCGGCGGCGTCTTGCGGATCGACGATAGAGGAATCGGTCCCGGCGACGAGGAGGCGCGGATGGCGCGCGCGCAAGGCGTCGATGGCGCGTCTCTGCACATGCGCCTGCGGCCCGATGAAGAAGACGGGAATGCCGGTCAGCGCCGCCTTCTCGCACAACGGCGCCGCGAGATCGGCGCCGGTCGTGCGCTGCAGGCTCACGCCGCGTCTGCGGAAATGCCAGACGATCGGCCAGCCGTCGGCCGAGACGAGATCGGCGGCCTCGTAGCTCCTGCGAAACGCGGCGCTGCCGCGCAGCTTGACGACATGGTCGAGATTGAGCGTGTACAGCATGAAGGAGCGCGAACCTTCGAGCCGCGCGAGCACCGCGGCGAGCGCCTGCTCTGGCGTGAAGAGGTTGACGCGCACCGCGTTCATGGCCGCTCGATGTATTTTTCCGCGCGCAGGCGCGCGGCGGTCTGGACGACCGCGATCCGCGACAGGCCGCGGGCGACGGCGAACGGCTGTCCGGCGCGGCGCGGCGCGGGAGACGCGCCGCCGATCGCCGCCAGTCTGGCGAGGGCCTCGGCCAGCGTCGTCGTCGCGCGCGCGCCGCGCACGATCCGGTCGACCAGCGCTATCTCGTCGGCCGAGAGCGCAAGCCTCGCCGACGCTTGCGGGACGGCACGGCAGAGCGCCGTCATCCAGATCGCCCGGCGCGCCTGCAGCACGAGCAACCCCATGCGGCCGATCGCGCCGCGACCGGCCGACGGCGCGATCGCGCGAAACATGTCGGAATAGACGGGGACCGCGGAGCCGTTCATCTTCGCGCTCCTTCAGCCGGCCGCGCGCTGGGGAGCGCGCGCGCTGCCGATCATCGCGCGCAGGCGTCGCTGCAGCAGCACGCGGCGGCGATGGAGTTCCCAGCCCATGCCGCGCCCCATCGTGGAATTGCGTCGATAATTCGCCGCATGGGCGGCGCGCGCGTCGCAGGCCATCTTCTCGGGGTCGCGATAGAAGGCGGCGATCTTTTCGACGCCCATGCCCGGCGTCGACAGCCAGAACGGGACATAGGCGCCGCACAGCCGCTCGGCGTCGGTGAAGGCGCGGCTGAGCCCGTCGCCGACCGCGGGACAGCTCGTGCGGAACGCGTCGCCGATCAGAACGACGCCCGGCCGGTCGACATGTTCGACCTCGTAAAGGTCGACGGGCCGCGCCAGCGCCTTGCCGACGATTTCGAACGGGCCGAGCGCCTTCTCGACGCCCGGCAGAGCCGCGAGCAAGGCCTTTTTCGGATCCGACCGGAAGGCGGCGAAGATCGGGTCCTGCATGTCGCGATACAGGAAGAGATTGGCGCGCGTTCCCGTCGGGAAGGGGAAGATGCTGAGATAGTCGATGCCGTCGCGCGGCGCGTCGCCGTAGATCGTCAGCGTCTCGAAATCGAAACGCGCGCGTCCGGTGGGGACGAGGTCGAAGGCGACGCTGACGGAATGATCCTTGTGCAGCACGCGCCGCCTGTAGCCGAGTTTCGCGCGCAGCGCCTCGCCGCCGCCCGTCGCCAGAACGACCAGCCGCGCCTCGATCGTCTCGCCGCTGGAAAGTTCGACGCGTTGCCGGTCGGCGCTCGCCTCGATGTCGGCCACGCGGCCGATGATCCGCGCGACCGAGCCCGGGAGCGCGCGACGCATGGCGTTGACCAGGTCTTCGTAGGGCAGGTTGTATTCGCAGGAATTCACGCGGTCGATCACGCGCCCGCGTCGCATGTTGACCACATGTTCGGAGCGCACGCCCGCCTGCGTGAGCGCGTCGAACAGGCCGAGCCGGCGCATCAGGCCGATCTGGTCCCCGGCGACCTTGTCCGCCTTGAAATCGGGCGGGCAGGTCTCGTGCAGGTCGATCAGGACGGTCGCGACGCCGCTCCTGGCGAGCATGCAGGCCGCCGCCGTTCCGGCCGCCCCGCCGCCGACGATCGCGACGTCGAATGAACGATTGGCCGGCCCGCGGCCCGAATGTGCGACTTCATGCATGCTCGACCTCACGCCCCGAACGTCGATGACCGTGGTCCGCAATTGATCCCGTCCGCTTTTCGATCGCAATTCAATTCAAAATTAATAGTTATTTTACGAATTGATTGAGGGGCGACCTTCATCCGCGCTTAATCCATACGCCCGACATTCGGGCGCGGGTCTGGCTTCGACGCGGCAATTGCCGCCCGGATGGCCGGGCGCCGCTGCGGCGGAGCTTTAGATGGCGGTCTTCGAATCCCGGCGCGACGCGGAGTTCGACGTCGATGTGTGCGGCGATCTTTCGGCGGTGCGCGACGACTGGGCGATCCTCGAGACGGCCGGCCGCTGCACGCCGTTCCAGACGCGCGCCTGGCTCGAACCCTGGTACGAGATCGTCGCTCCGCATTTCGGCGCAAGCCCGCTGCTCGTGCGCGTGCGCGACCGCTTCTCCCGCGCGCCGCTGATGCTGCTGCCGCTCGCCAGGCGCCGCGACGCCGGTCTCGCCGTCGTCGAATTCGCCGATCTCGGGGTGAGCGACTATCACGCGCCGTTGTTCATGCCCGAAATGGCCTGGCTGCGCGGGCGCGGCCCGGCGCTGTGGGCGCGCATTCAGGCGGCGCTTCGTCCAGCCGACCTCTTCCGCTTCGAGAAGGTTCCTCCCTTTGTCGACGGCATGCGCAATCCGCTGCTCGACGTCGCGCGGCGGCGCATGAACTTCTCCGCCTGGGACGTGGCGCTGCCGCCGACCCGAACCGGCTTCGACGCCGGCCTTCAGGACCAGTCCTTCCAGCGCGAGCTCGCGCGCAAGAACCGGCGCATCGCCGGGCGCGGACTTGCCCGTTTCGCGGAGGCCGGCGCGCCGGAAGACCTGCGTCGCGCCTTCGAGACGCTCTGCCAACAACGTGGCGCGCGTTTCGCGGAGCTCGGCCGCGACAACATCCTGCAGCGCGCGCCGTTCCGCGCCTTCTACGAGACGGTCGCTCTCGCCGCGCACGACCGCGTCGCGCGGCTGTTCACGCTGTCGGTCGACGACGAGATCGTCGCGACCATCTTCGGGCTCGGCCGCGACGGCCGATTCTGCATGATCATGTCGACCATCGGCGACGCGCGCTGGAAAAGCGCCTCGCCCGGCAACGTGGCTATGGACCGCCTCGTTTCGCAATTGATCGGCGAGGGCTGCGGCGTTCTCGATTTCACCATCGGCGACGAGGCATACAAGCGCAGCTTCGGCGCGGCGGAGCGACCGCTCGGCGCCGGCGTCATGTCGCTGTCCTGGCGCGGATCGCCTCGCCTGGTCGCGGATTTCGCCAAGAAGATCCGCGGCCGTCGCGACGCCGCGACGCTCGGCGCGGCCTTCCTGCGCGCGCGCTGACCCGCGCGACGGCGGCATTTCCCGCGAATGCATGGCTGGCGCGCGAGGACCGCGCAGCCCGGTCCTTGCGGCGGCGGCCATATGCATGGACATTGCGCGCCCCGATGATCGAGCCGTCGCCACGATGAACATGCACGCACAGACCGACCCGCGCTACGCGCCGGACGGCGCCTACGCCAATCTGCGTCTCGCGGTCTCGTTGCTCGCCGCCACGCTGCTCGCCGCCGGCATGTGGTCGATCGTCGTCGTCATGCCGAAGGCGCAGGTCGATTTCGGCGTCGCGCGTGCGGCGGCCTCGATGCCCTACACGCTCTCCATGGTCGGCTTCGCGTGCGGCGCGATGGTTCTGGGCCGGTGGGCGGACCGCGTCGGAATCTTCGCGCCGCTCTGCATTTCCGCGGCGTTGCTGGCGCTCGGCTTCGTGATCGCGGGCCTTGCGCCCAACATCGAGATCTTCGCCGCCGCGCATCTTCTCATCGGTTGCGGCGCGGCCGTGGGCTTCGGCCCGCTCATCGCCGATATTTCGCACTGGTTCGTGAAGCGCCTGGGGCTTGCCGTCGTCGTCGTCGCCTCCGGCAATTACGTCGG
The DNA here is from genome assembly GCA_039808645.1 of Rhodoblastus sp. Classification (GTDB taxonomy): domain Bacteria; phylum Pseudomonadota; class Alphaproteobacteria; order Rhizobiales; family Beijerinckiaceae; genus JAJXWB01. Next base: position 11,413 of record JBDHTL010000098.1, read on the forward strand.
CGGCGCCATCTGGCCGCTCGTGCTCAACCAGACGGTTCCCGCCTTCGGCTGGCGTTACAGCTACATCGCGATCGGACTCGCGGTCGCCGCCCTCGTCGTGCCGCTGTCGCTCGCGCTGCGCCTCCGCCCGGCCGAACACACGATCGAGGCGGCCACCGCTGCGACCGCGGCCGCGCAGGAGAACCTCGGCCTGTCCGTGCGCACGCTGATGGCGCTGCTGTCGATCGCCGGCGTCGCCTGCTGCGTCGCCATGTCGATGCCGCAGGTCCACATCGTCGCCTATTGCAGCGACCTCGGCTATGGCGTCGCGCGCGGCGCCGAGATGCTGTCGCTGATGCTCTTCCTTGGCATCTTCTCGCGCGTCGCCTCGGGCTACGTGTCCGACCGCATCGGCGGCGCCAGGACGCTGCTGATCGGCTCGGTCATGCAGGGCGTCGCGCTCCTGCTCTATCTCCTCTTCGACGGACTGACATCGCTCTACGTCGTCTCCGGCATATTCGGCCTGTTTCAGGGCGGTATCGTGCCGATGTACGCCGTCATCTGCCGCGAACTCCTGCCGCCGCGCGAAGCCGGGGCCCGCATCGGCGCGCTGGTGACCGCCACGATCGTCGGCATGGCCTTCGGCGGGTATTTCTCCGGTCTCATTTTCGACTGGACCGGTTCGTACCGCGTCGCCTTCCTGAACGGCGTGTTGTGGAATGCGGTGAACGTGTCGATCGTCGCCTGGCTGGTCTGGAAGCAGACGCGGCAGGGGCGCGCCGTCGGCGTCGGGGCGTAGACGCCGTCCGGGCCAACCGCGCGCGAGGCGCGAGAGATCGCGTCTCGGCCATGCTCCGCCCGCCCGGCGCGGCGCGCCGGGTTTGATCCCGTCAAGCTCAGCTTCGCAAATTCCGAAGCGAGCGTTCGGGCCTACGATGCGAGATCGTGCTGGCCGCCACGGCCCTGTCGCTGAGCCCGATCTTCTTCTCCATCAGGCAGATCGACGCGGGGCTGGGCGCCGCCATGCGGCTGGGCGCGCTCCTGGCGCTGTTCGCGGTCGCGATGCTGATGTTCCTGCGCGTGCTCGCGCCCGTGTCGGGCCGCGCCGCGGCGACTCCGCGAAATGACACTGCCATTCTCCGCGGGAGTCCCATAAGTCATTGATTCTATGGTGCTGCGAGAGAGGATTGAACTCTCCCAAACGTTTACTAACGAATTGTATTTGTTACCCTATCTCGCGCGTTGACGCCAAAATGTATAGCAGTTTCGTTATGCATCTTCAAGGGGCTGTCGCTGGCATCAATAGATAGCGGCGAAGAAAGAAATATGTTGAATGTCCCTGCTATAGTTCCCTTGGGCTTCTCACCCAGGGGCTTATCGCTGAACAGCATGGCGCTGATGAGCCTCTTGAAGCCCTCCCTGTACGCCTGTCCGTAGGGTTCGCTCAGGTAGGCGTCTCGGCCACGCGGCTCAGCCCCAGCGAGGCCGTAAGCCAGCCGTATAGCTATCTGCCCGAAGTCCAGAACCGCTACAGGCTCACGGACCGTCTATCCTCACGCCTTGCTTCCGTACCTGCTTCGGCAGGGGTTGCCGCCGAGCAGCCATTGTGGTGGCACCGGATTGCGATCTGACGTGTGGCTAGTCGCTCAGCGACAGTCCGATGAGCGGAATCGGAATCCTGTGAGCGCTCGGGAATAGATTCTGGGCCGACATCGTGTTGCCGCTGGCGCATGTCACGGGGAGAAGTTCAAGGCGACCGTGAAGGTCAGAGGCGACAGAGACTTATGCCCAATACTGTTGATTTCCGCTGAGATTTGACCCGGCAATTCCATTGAGAACTGACCCGGGTTGATGATGGTTTGATGGTCAGGCGTTCGTCAAGTTTTTGGGCTTCTCCTTTGCTTGCTTTGCGG
>JBDHTL010000099.1:0-13289 GCA_039808645.1 Rhodoblastus sp.
TGCCGGCCTACGAAATCTCCAATCACGCGCGCGAAGGCGCGGAGAGCCGGCACAATCTCATCTACTGGCGCTACGGCGAATATGTCGGCGTCGGGCCCGGCGCGCACGGCCGCATCATGGATCGCGACGGACGGCGCGCGCACGCCACCGAAAAGCATCCGGAAATGTGGCTCACCTGCGTCGAGACGGAAGGCCACGGCCTCGTCGAGGACGAGGCGCTCTCCATCGAGGAGCAGGGCGACGAATTTCTGCTGATGGGGCTGCGGCTGACCGAGGGCATCGACCCCGGCCGTTTCCATCTGCTGACTGGCAAGCCGCTGGCGTCCTCGCGCGTCGCGGAGCTCATCGCCGACGGGCTGGTCGAATATACGCGCGAGGGCCGGCTGCGGGTGAGCGCGGAAGGTTTTCCCGTCCTCGACGCCGTCGTGGCGGATCTCGCGGCTTAAATCGCCGGCTTCTCGCGCAGCGTCCAGATGAAAGGCGCGGCAAGTAGACAAAGCGCCGCCATGAACGCGAAGCCGTGCGCGCCGTATCGCGCGAAAATCGCGCCCGAGGCGGCCGTCAGCGCCGCATTGGCCGCGCCGACCGCGACCGCGCCGTAGAGCGCCTGCGCGGAAGCGGCGAGGTCGGCCGGCACGTTGCGCGCGATGACGCCCATGCAGGCCAGATGCAGCAGCGCGAAGGTGAGGCCGTGCAGCGGCTCGGTGAAGGCCATGACCGCGGGCGCGGTCGTGAAGGCCATGACCGTCCAGCGCAGGACGGCCGCAGCGACCGCCAGCGCGAGCGCGCCGCGCGCGCCCAGCCGCGCGAGCAGCCAGGGACCGAGCGCGAAGAAGACAACGATCTCCGCGATCACGCCCTCAGACCACAGAAATGCGGCGATTCGCGGCGAGACGCCGGCCTTCGTCCAGGCGATGAGCGCAAATCCGTCGTGCAGCGCATGGCTGCCGAGAATAAGCGCGGCGATCGCCATGATCTGGCGGAACGGGCGGATGGCGAGGAGATCACGCCACGAATCGGTCGATGGCGCGGCGGCCAGCGCGGTCGGCTCCGGGGCGCGGAGCGCGAGGAAGCCCGCCGCGAGAAGAAGCCCCGCTTGCGCATAGGCCGCGGCGGTCCAGCCGAGCGCCGTCACGAGGGCGCCGGACGCGAGCGCGCCCGCGACGAAGGCGGCGGAGCCCGTTCCGCGGGCGACGCCATAGGGGAAATTGCTTCGCTCCGCCGCCGAAACCGCGATGGCGTCGGCGAAAGGCGCCGCCGGCGCGAGCGCGGCGGCCTGCGCCAGCGTGAGCGCGACCAGGGGGAGGCCGGCGACCTGAGCGCCGTAGGCTGCCGCGGCGAGCGAGGAGGCGAGCAGCGCGGCCGCCAGGATCGCCGCGACGCGCTGACGCCGGTCCGCGAAGCGCGCCAGCGGCGGTGAGACGACGAGCTTGACCAGCGTTCCTGCCGCGAGAGCGAAGCCGATCGTCTGCGCATCCAGGCCGCGCGCGGCCAGAAGCGCCGGCAGATACGGCGAGAACAGGCCGAAACCGCCGTAAATCAGGCCAAACAGCGTCAGAATCAGCATCATTGCGCGCTCCGCTCGACTGTCGGAGGAACGCGGCGGCGCGCCCGGCCGGGATCAACTATCCGTGAACCGCGAACTTATGACGCTTTTGCAACGTAACGGATTGGCAACCATGCAGGAATCGACACATGAAGCGCGCTTACTCAGCCGATCCCGTCGTTCTCGCCGAACTCGCCGCGGTGCTTCGCGCGATCGCGACGCAGCGACGCCAGTCCCGCCTCCTGCTGCGCGGCATGGCGACCGCCTATGAGGCGCGCGCGGCTGCGCAGACGCCGGATTCCAGCGTCCCGCCCACGCACTATTGACCTGATCAGGTCGGCGCGCCGGCGAAGCTGCGCGGCGCCGGGCTCAGCACCGTCGTTGTGCCCGCGCCTATCTGGAGCACCGACAGGCCGCGCTCGTTCAGGCCGTCCGGCTTGAAGCGGAACACGCCGTCCGCGCCGTTGAACCCCGACGGATTGGTCAGCACGCTGTCGGAGAAGCGTGTCGGACCGGCGCTGCGCGCCAGGGCAATGGCGAGCGTCGTCGCGTCGTAGGCGAGCGTCGCGATGCGCGTCGGGTCGGAATTGTATTTGGTGCGATAGCGGGCGGCGAAAGCGTTGAAGCCGGCGTTCTCGGGCGCCGCAAACCATGCGCCCTGCAGGAAGGGCACGTTGAGCGCGCGCGCATCGTTCCACAGGCCGGTGCCGAGCACCTGCGCCTTCTTCGGATCGACGCCGGCGGCCGCCAGCTGCTTGCCGATCGCGCCCATGGCTTCGGCCTGGTCGGGGATGAACAGCGCGTCGATCTGGCCGGCGACCTGCGCCACGCGCTTGACCGCATCGCCCGAGCTGCCGGGACGGTAGCGTTCCACCGCCATCACGCGCATGCCGACGCGCGCGGCGGCGGACTGCACCGCGCCGGTCGCGACATTGCCGTAGTCGCTCTCCGGCGCGAGCACGGCGATCGACTTCTTGCCCTTCTGCGCCGCGAATTCGACGATGCGGTCGACATAGCTCTCGACCAGGAAGGACAAGAGATAGACGCCGCGCGACGCCACCGAGGCGTCGGTCGAAAAGGCGATCAGGGGGCGATTGGCCGCCCTCGCGACGCGGCCGGCCTCGCGCACGCCGGCTGCGAACAGCGGGCCCATGATCAGATCGGCGCCTTCGTTCACCGCCGCCTGGGCGGCGTCGCGCGCGCCGTCGGCCGATCCGTGGTCGTCCTTCACCAGCACCGTGATATCGTTGGCGCCGGCTTCCGCCACGGCCAGGTCCACGGCGTTGCGCAGCGAGACGCCGACGACGCTCTGGCCTGCGCCCTGCGTCAGCGGCGCGATAAGCGCCACGCGCACGGGGCCTGCTCCGATCGTATCGCCGGTCGGCGCCGTTGGCGTTGCGGGTTGCGGCGGCGGCGGCAGTTCGGCGCGCGGCTGCATCGTCGGACTGCAGGCGGCGAGGCCGAGCGCAAGGCCGCAGGCGGCGACCAATTGCAGGCGGCGCATGCGGGACGCGACGGCCCGGTCGTTCGAAAACAGCCTCACTTGACCCTCCAGCCGCCCATCAATGCCCGGGCGCGCGCTAACGCCGCTTTATCCTTAACGGTCGAAAGCCATATTCAAACGCCCTTTGCAACCCTTGGTTAATAACGGGACGAATGCGGCTGAATTCGCTACGCTGGCGACGGCAGCCCATTCGTTCTACAAATCGAACGGTTGGGCCGGAGTAGCGAACGGACGATCGTGGCGGGGCATCGGGGCGAGACACAAACGGAGAGAAGCCGGGAACCGGCTGCTTTCACCGCATTCGGCCTGCGCGCCGAAGCCGAAAGCATTTCGCCCGGCCTGCACGTCGTCGCGACGCCGATCGGCAATCTGCGCGACATTTCGCTGCGCGCCCTGTCCACGCTGGCCGCGGCGGAGGCGGTGATCGCAGAGGACACCCGCGTCACGAAGACGCTGCTCGCCCATTACGGCATCGCGACACCGCTGATCGCCTATCACGAGCACAACGCCCATGTGGTGCGCCCGCAATTGCTGGCGCGGCTCGCGGGCGGCGCGGCGCTGGCTCTCGTGTCGGACGCCGGCACGCCGCTGGTCTCCGATCCCGGGTTCAAGCTGGTCACCGAAGCGGTGGCGGCGGGCGTTCCCGTCTCCTCCGTCCCCGGCGCCTCCGCCGTGCTGGCTGCGCTGGTGGTGGCGGGCCTGCCGACCGACCGCTTCTTCTTCGAGGGTTTCTTGCCGCCCAAGAGCGCCGCGCGGCGGGCCCGGCTGGCGGAACTCGCGGGCGTGCCCGGCACGCTCGTCTTCTTCGAATCCGCGCGACGGGTCGCCGAGACGCTTGCCGACTGCGCCGCCGTGCTCGGCGGGCGCGAGGCGGCGGTCGCGCGCGAACTCACCAAGCATTTCGAGAGCGTGCGGCGCGGGCCGATCGACGAACTCGCCCGCGAGATCGCCGAAGGCGATCCGCTGCGCGGCGAGATCGTTCTGCTCGTCGGGCCGCCGGTCGAAGGCGCCGCCGAGATCAGCGAAGCGTCGCTGGACGAAAAGCTGCGCGCGGCGATGGCGGGCCATTCGGTGAAGGACGCCGCCGCGATCGTGGCGGGCGAGACCGGCCAGCCGCGCCGGCGCGTCTACGCGCGCGCGTTGCAGCTCGCCGGCGAGCGCGACGCTTGAGCCCGCGGAACCGCGCGCAGGCGCTCGCCTTCGGGCTCAACGCCGAGACGGTCGCCTCGCTCTGGCTGCGGTTGAAGCTCTATCGGATTCTGGAACGCCGCTACCGCATCCGCGAGGGCGAGATCGACATCGTCGCTTCGCGGGGCGGCACGATCGCTTTCGTCGAAGTCAAGGCGCGCCCGACGATGGACGAAGCCGCCATCTCGATCTCCGCGCAAAAGCGCCGGCGCATGTCGCGCGCGGCGCGTCACTGGCTCGCGCGGCACCCCTGGGCGGTCAACCGCATCCTGCGCGGCGACGCGCTGTTCGTCGCGCCGCGGGCGCTGCCGCGGCATGTGCCCGCGGCAGTGGAGCTCGATCTCGGCTAAATCAAAGCCTCGTGCGAAAACCGGGTTCCGGTTTCGGCCACGCGCGCTAACCGGTCTTCGCCGCCCAGTCCTTCGCCTTGCGGCCGACGACGGACGCGAGCGACGTCAGTCCTTCCTGCGCGAGACGGCCGACGAGGCCGCGCTTGATGCGGCCGACCAGACCGACGCCCTCGAAGACCAGCGCCGAATAGAGCTGCAGCAGGGTCGCGCCGGCCTCGATCTTGGCGAAGGCGGATTCAGTGGAATCGATTCCGCCGACGCCGACGATAGGAAACTGCCCCTCCACCCGGAGATAGGCCTGCGCCAGCACGCGCGTGGAGAGATCGAACACCGGCCGGCCGGAGAGGCCGCCGGCTTCCTTCGCATTGGCTTCGCGCAGGCTTTCGGGACGCGAGATCGTGGTGTTGGACACGATCATGCCGTCGACGCCGCGGTTGCGGGCGACGCGGACGATGTCGTCGAGATTCTCCAGCGCGAGATCGGGCGCAATCTTCAGCAGGAGCGGTCTGCGCACGGGCGCCGCGTCGCGGGCCGCGAGCGCGCGCGCCAGGAGATCGTCGAGCTGGGCCGCCTGCTGCAGGTCGCGCAGGCCCGGCGTGTTGGGCGAAGAAATGTTGATCGTGAAATAGGAGGCGACGTCGGAGAAGAAGACGACGCCCGCGACATAGTCGGCGATGCGGTCGGCCGCTTCCTTGTTCGCGCCGACGTTCACGCCGACGATTCCCGGCCGCAGGCTCCGCGCGCGCAACCGCCGCAGAACGGCGGCGGCGCCTTCGCTGTTGAATCCGAAGCGATTGACCACGCCGCGGTCAGCCGGCAGGCGGAAGAGGCGCGGCTTCGGATTGCCGGGCTGCGGCAGCGGCGTGATCGTGCCGACTTCCGCAAAGCCGAAGCCGAGCGCGAGCAGCGCGTCGGGAACCTCGCCGTTCTTGTCGAAGCCGGCGGCCATGCCGACGGGATTGGGAAATGCGAGGCCGAAGGCCTCCACCGCGAGGCGGGGGTCGTCGGGCGCGCAGCGCGGGATCGGGGCGAACTTCAGGCCGGCGACGGTCGCGGCATGCGCGGTTTCGGCGTCCAGCGACAGCAGGAGCGGTCGGGCGAGGGAATCGAACAGGCCGAGCATCACAGCGCTCCTGAAAAATCGTGGCGGCCATCCGGCCCGAGCGGCAAGGGACGGACGGACAGGGCCGCCCGCGGATCGAGCGGCGCGTAGAGATGCGGGAACAGCGCGCCGCCGCGCGAGGGCTCCCATCGCAACGCCTCGCCGAAAGCTTCGGCCTCGAAGGCGACGAGCAGCAGGTCGGCCTGACCGGCGAAATGCTTCCCAGCCGTTTCGGCGGCCTGGGCCGCCGTCGAGAAATGGATATAGCCGTCGGCGAGATCGACCGGGGCGCCCGCGAAGACGCCTGCGGCTTCTGCCGCGCGCCACGCGGATTGCGAAACGATCTTGTAGATGCGGGTCATCGCCTCTCCTGACGGGCCTCTATGCGCCAGTCGCGCCGACCGGTCGAGGACTTCGGTAAAATTGGGCGTAAATTCCGCGTCCAACGTGAAACAGGGGCTTGTTCTCGTGAAACACGCCAAGTATAAGGATATTTATCCTATCATTTTGCACGTCCGCCGGAGAGTCAGATGCTCAGCCATCCTCAAGTCTGGCATGCAATCGACCAGCTGGCCCAGCGCTACGGCATGACCGCCTCGGGCCTCGCCAAGAAGGCTGGCCTCGATCCCACGACCTTCAACAAATCCAAGCGGAAGTCGCCCGACGGCCGCCTGCGCTGGCCCTCGACCGAATCGATCGCCAAGATTCTCGACGCCACCGGCGCCAGCATCGACCTCTTCATGTCGCTGCTCGGCCCCGGCGCGCCGGCCCATCGCCGCCCGCTGCCGCTGATTGGCCTCGCGCAGGCCGGCGACGGCGGATTTTTCGACGACGGCGGATTTCCCGCGGGCGCGGGCTGGGACGAGATCGAATTTCCCGCGGTCGCCGATCCGCACGCCTATGCGCTCGAGATTTCCGGGGATTCGATGGCTCCCGCCTATCGTGACGGCGACATCGTCATCGTCTCGCCCGGCGCGCCCGTGCGGCGCGGCGACCGGGTGGTGGCCAAGACGACGGCGGGCGAAGTGCTGGCGAAGGAATTGAAGCGGCAGACGGCCAAGACGGTCGAACTCAAGTCGCTCAACCCCGCCCATCCCGACCGGACGATTGCGCTCAGCGATCTGCGATGGATCGCGCGCATCGTCTGGTCGAGCCAGTAGGCGTCAGTCGAGACGGAATATCTCGCCCTTGTCGTTTGCCCCGCCGAACAGCGTGACGCCATACAGTTCGCCGTGCGTTGCGGAGACGAGCGCCGGGCTCGGATATTTGCCGTCCGCGCCGCAGGTGAAACTGTGCAGCAGCAGTCGCCGCCATTGCGGGTTTGTTGCATCGGGCGGGACGAGGCGATAGGCCGTTCCGCATCCCGCGCCGCCGCCCGTTGTGGTCGTCCCGTAGAGGAATCGATTGCGCCCGATGATAACGCCGGCCTCTGGATTCGCGCCGTCGATATTGCCGCGGAAATTGTACAGGACGGTCTGGGTCCAGCGTGTCTGGCCGGGACCCGGCGGCGTCAGCTTGTAGACGAGGCCTTGGTTGTAGGCCCCGCCGATCCGGGTGACCCCCAGCAGCGAACCGTGGACATCGAAGGCGAGCCTGCCGCGCGGCTCCCAGCCGTCCGGGCCGGAGAAGCTGAACAGTATCTCCGAGGTCCAGACGCCGCTTCCTCCAGGCGGCGGCACAAGACGATAGACGGTGCCCTTGTCGGCTGACCCGCCGCCCATCGTCAGCCCATAGATCGCGCCGAAAGTGTCGAAGATCAGGTCTCCGGTCGGATAGGCGCCGTCGCCTGCGCCGCCGAAATTGTGAATGACGGCCTGCGTCCACGGCGAACCTGGCGTGAGTTTGAAAAGGAGGCCCTTTCCGCTCGCGCCTCCGTCGGCGATGCCGAAGACTGCGCCACTCGCGTCCAGCAGCGGCCGGCTGGTCGGCCAGGAGCCTGTCGACCCGCCTGCGAATTTGAAGAGGGTCGAGATGTTCCAGTAATTGTCGGTCGGCGTCAGCTTGAAGAACGTTCCCTGCGAATAAGTCCCGCCAATGACCGAGTAGCCGTAGAGAACGCCGTTGTCGCCGAACGTCATCGAACTCAGGGGCACGCATGGCCAGGGACGCGGGCTGAAATAGGCCAGATCGGTTTTCGTCCACGCGGTTTCGCCTGCGGCTGGCGGCGCGAGCCTGTAGGCCATGCCGCATTCCGGCACGCCATTGCCACCGCCGCCGCCCTGTTGGGTCGTGCCGTAGAGCGCCCCATCCGGCCCGAAGACCGGCGTCTGGTCGGGAACGGCGCCGGGCAAGCCGCCGGTGAAGGAATAGAGCGTCGTCTTGGTCGTGTTGGCGATGCCGTAGGGCGGGATCATGACCGTATAGACGGCGCCCCGTCCCGCCGCCCCGCCGTTGGTGGCGGCAAGATTGAGATAGCCGCCGGCGTCGAACGTCAGGCTGTCGAGCCCGTCCGCATCTCCGCGCGTGAAGGTGGCGAGGCTGGTCTTGCTCCAGGCCCCGCCCACCGAGACGGGCGGAGAAAGCCTAAAGACGACGCCCTTGCCGCTCGTCGTCATGCGCGATGTCGCGCCGTAGAGCGCGCCGCCGGTGTCGAGTAGTAACCCGCCCGCCGGCCAGCCGCCGTCGTCGCCGCCCTGAAAGTCGTGGAGCGCCGACTTGGTCCAGGCCGTCTGTCCCGGCTGTGGCGGCTGGATGCGGAAGACCTGTCCGAAGCCCGCGCCGCCGGTCTTCGTCATTCCGAAGACCGCGCCGTCGAGGCCGAGAACCACCGGTCCCGGCTGCGCGCCATCCGTGGCGCCGGTGAAGCGGTACAGAAACTGGCGGGTCCAGGCGGTTGTGCCTGCCGCCGGGCGCGCGAGCCTGATGACGGCCCCCGCCCCGGTCCGGGTCGCCGCCATCCCTATGTAGAGCGCGCCGGCGCGGTCGAAGACGGGATCGCTTGCCATCGCCGAGCCGCCCTTGCCGTCGGGCGTCTCGAGATCCCAGAGCTTTTCGTAGGTCCAGCTGCTCCGCGTGGCGTCGGGTTTGAGCCGGTAGACGACGCCGGCCTTGTTGACGCCGCCGAAGCGGGTGACGCCATAGAGCGCGCCCGAACTGTCGAAGACGAGCCGGCCGGAAGGCCCTTCGCCATCCGCTGCCCCGCCGAACGAATAAAGTACCGTCGTCGTCCACGCGCCGCCCGGCGCCGCAGGCGGCGTGGCGCGATAGATCTGGCCCTTCTGCGTGGGGCCGCCGAGGTAGAGGGCGCCGTATATGGCGCCGTTCGTGTCGAGGATCGGCGGTTGTGGCAGGGCGCCGCTGGAGCCCCCCGAAAAGGCCTGCAGGACCGTCTGCGTCCAGGTCGTCTGTCCTGCGGCGGGCGGGGTCAGCTTGTAGAGACCGCCGCTGTTCTGCGGGCCGCCCCACACGGCCGCGCCATAGAGGGCGCCGGCGCTGTCGATGGCGAGGCCCGGCACGGGCGAGACAACGAGACCTGGGTCCGGGAAGCTGAAAATCTGCTTCCGGATCGGCGTGTCCGCAGATTGCGCAGGCACAACGCCCGCCGTGGAGATGGCAGCCCCGCCAAGCGCGAGCATGGCAATAAATCGAAGGTATTTCAGCGACATGAACAGCCCCTAGCCGGTCGCAAACGTCGTCGAGGCGCCAGAGGCAGTCAATGCGCTAACGCAAAAGGCCTGCGGGCAATTCAGCCTTCCGCGTAGTTCGAGACTTCGATGAGGTTCTGGTCGACGTCGCGGAAATAGACCGACAGGATCGGGCCGGTCGCGCCCGTGCGCGCGATCGGGCCCTCCTCGATCGCGACGCCCTTGGCCTGGAGATGCGCGACGACCTGTTCGAGCGGCGTCGTGGCGATCAGGCAGAGATCGGCGGAGCCCGGCGTCGGGCGGTCGGCCTTCGGCAGGAACTCGCGGCCGGCCTGATGCAGGTTGAACTTCTGGCGTCCGAATTTCAACGCGACGCGGCCCGCGCCGAACGTCTCGACGCGCATGCCGAGCACGTCCGAATAAAAGGCGCAGGCGCGCCCGATGTCGCCCACGGTGAGGACGAGATGGTCGAGCCGGTCGATTTCGATCAAGGGCGTTCTCGCAAAATGATCGGCCTTGTAAGCCGGGCGTTTCGGATGTATATGAGCCGGCAATAATACAGTCTCATGGACCACGCTGGATGGTCATTGTGAGAGTGGGCCCCGGCCGGGACCCGCTCTTTTTTATTACCTGACGCAGGAACGCTTGACAGAGACCGCGCCCCAGACCGACACGCCCGCCGTCGCCGCGCCGCTCGACGAGCCGCGCCTCGTCTCCGAGACGGGGCTCGCCGCGCGTATCGCGCATATCGCCGGCCCGACGCTGATGGGCCTCGGCTTCCGCCTCGTGCGCGTCAAGATTTCCGGCCAGGACGGCATGACGCTGCAGATCATGGCCGAGAGGCCGGACGGCTCGATGAATATCGAGGATTGCGAACTGGCGAGCGAAACGCTGTCGCCGGTGCTCGACGTGGAAGACGCCATCGCGCAGGCCTATCGGCTGGAAATGTCGTCGCCCGGCATAGACCGGCCGCTCGTGCGCGTGTCCGATTTCAGGCGTGCGATCGGGCATGAGGCGCGCATCGAGCTGGCGACGCCGCAGCCCGACGGGCGCAAGCGGTTTCGCGGGACCATTCTCGCCGTCGAGGGCGAGGGCCGCGACGCGGTGCTGGCCTTCGAACGCACCGACGCGCGCTCGGATGAAGAAAAGCTCGTGCGCCTGCCGCTCGGCGCGCTGGACGAAGCCCGATTGGTGCTGACCGACGAATTGATCCGCGAATCGCTGAAGGCCGGCAAGATCGCCGCCGAAAAGCCGCCGGAAGGCGAGGAGGCTGCGCCCGAGCCGCCGATCCGTCGCGGCCCCGGCCGCTTCGCCGCCAAGAACCAGATGAAGCAGAAGCCGCTGCTTCCCGCCGGCGTGCAGTCGCAGTTCAAGAAATCAAACTTCACGAAACCTTCCGGCTCTCCCGTGCGGGGCGCCCCAAAAGGCAAATAGGAGAAACCGCCATGGCCGTGAGCGCCAACAGGCTCGAACTCTTGCAGATCGCCGACGCCGTCGCGCGTGAAAAATCGATCGACAAGGGCATCGTCATCGCCTCGATGGAGGACGCGCTGCAGAAGGCCGCGCGCCTGCGCTACGGGCAGGAGACGGAAGTCCGCGCCGAGATCAACCAGAAGACCGGCGAAGTGCGTTTCTCGCGCCTGCTGAACGTGGTCGAGCTGGTCGACAACGACGCGACGCAGATTTCGCTCACCGACGCGCGCAAGCGCAATCCGGCGGCAGAAGTCGGCGACTGGATCGCCGAGACGCTGCCGCCCTTCGACTTCGGCCGCATCGCCGCGCAATCGGCCAAGCAGGTGATCGTGCAGAAAGTGCGCGAGGCCGAGCGCGACCGGCAGTATGACGAGTTCAAGGACCGCATCGGCGACATCGTCAACGGCGTGGTCAAGCGCGTCGAATACGGCAACGTCATCGTCGATCTCGGCCGCGGCGAGGCGATCATCCGCCGCGACGAAATGATCCCGCGCGAAATGTTCCGCCCGGGCGACCGCGTGCGCGCCTATGTCTACGACGTGCGCCGCGAGCAGCGCGGCCCGCAGATCTTCCTGTCGCGCACCCATCCGCAGCTGATGGCCAAGCTCTTCCGTCAGGAAGTGCCGGAAATCTACGACGGCGTGATCGAGGTGAAGTCGGTCGCCCGCGACCCCGGTTCTCGCGCGAAAATCGCGGTGATCTCGCGCGACAGTTCGATCGATCCGGTCGGCGCCTGCGTCGGCATGCGCGGCTCGCGCGTGCAGGCCGTCGTCAACGAATTGCAGGGCGAGAAGATCGACATCATTCCCTGGTCTGCGGATGCGGCGACCTTCATCGTCAACGCGCTGCAGCCGGCCGAAGTCGTCAAGGTCGTGCTGGACGAAGATTCCTCGCGTATTGAAGTCGTCGTCCCCGATGACCAACTCTCTCTCGCGATCGGACGTCGCGGCCAGAACGTGCGCCTGGCCTCGCAGCTCACCGGCTGGGACATCGACATCCTGACCGAGGCCGAGGAATCCGAACGGCGGCAGAAGGAGTTCGTCGAGCGCACCAACGCCTTCATGGAGGCGCTCAACGTCGACGAGGTCGTCGGCCAGCTGCTCGCCTCCGAAGGTTTCCGCTCGGTCGAGGAAATCGCCTATGTCGAGCCCGGCGAACTCGGCTCGATCGAAGGTTTCGACGAGGAGACCGCGGCCGAGATCCAGAACCGCGCCCGCGAATATCTGGAGCAGATCGAGGCCGAGCACGACGCGCGCCGCAAGGAGCTCGGCGTTTCCGACGATCTCAAGCAGATCGAGGGCCTGACGACCGCGATGCTGGTGAAGCTCGGCGAGAACGACGTGAAGTCGGTCGAAGACCTGGCGGGCTGCGCCACCGACGATCTCGTCGGCTGGACCGAGAAGAAGGACGGCGAGACGGTGAAATACGCCGGCTTCCTCGACGGGTTCGAGCTGTCGCGCGAAGAGGCGGAGGCCATGATCATGGCCGCGCGCGTCCAGGCCGGCTGGATCGAGGCGGGCGCGGAGGAGGCGGCCGGCGAGGCGGAGGCCGAATAGGCGATGCCGGCGGGCGAGTACGAGGAAAGCGGTCCGATCCGGACTTGCATCGTCACCCGCGCCGAAAGGCCGCCGGAGGAGATGATCCGGTTCGTTCTCGCCCCCGACGGGACGGTGACGCCGGATTTGAAGCGCCGCCTCCCGGGGCGGGGCGTATGGGTTTCGGCTTCGGCCGGGATCGTGGCGCAGGCCGGCAGGCGCCGGGCCTTCGACCGCGGCTTCAAGGGCAAGGCGGTCGTTCCCGACGATCTGCCCGCCCGGATCGACGGGCTCATGCAGGCCGACTGCCTCCAGCGCCTGTCGCTCGCCAACAAGGCGGGGCTGGTCACGACCGGCTTCGCCAAGGTCGAGGCGGCGATCGCCGCCGGCGAGACGATTGCGATCCTGCACGCGACCGATGGCGGGCAGGACGGAAAACGCAAGATCGGACAGGCGCTCAGGCGTCGTTTCGGCGCCGAGGCGCCGCCGGAAATGGAATGCTTTGGCTCCGCCCAATTGGATTTGGCATTGGGGCGGACAAATGTGATACATGCAGCGCTCCGAGCAGGACCCGCAAGCGCGGCGCTGCTCGAGAGCATGAAGAGATTGCAGGTCTACCGGTCGGCCGCGACCCCATCCGCAGGGGCGGAGCGCGCGGCGGAAACCGATTGACCTTTTCGAGTTTTCCGTCCGCGGCCCCGCGGTCGCGGCGACGGAAACGGGCGATGCGCCCGGGACGACAGACGAAGACGCAGGACGAATGAGCGAAACGAAAACTCCCGGGGACAAGACCCTTTCGGTCGGACCGAGCAAGACGCTGACGCTGAAGCGCCCCGTCGAGCAGGGCACGGTGCGCCAGAGCTTCTCGCACGGCCGCACGAAGGCGGTCGTGGTCGAGAAGGTGAAGCGCCGCACGCTCGGGCCCCACGAAGCGAAGGCCGCGCCGGCCGCTGCGGCGCCCGCGCCGGCTGCCGCCGCGCCTGCGCCCAAGCCCGCCGCTCCGCCGG
>JBDHTL010000100.1:0-13171 GCA_039808645.1 Rhodoblastus sp.
ACCACCACTATTACTGGGGCGACGAGCACTATCGCCTGACCGTCGGCCCCGAGCGCGCGGAACGCATGAACGCCTGCCGCGCCGCGCTCGACAACGGCGTGCCGCTCGCCATCCATTCCGACGCGCCGGTCACGCCGCTCGCGCCGCTGTTCACCGCCTGGTGCGCCGTCAATCGCCTGACCGCAAGCGGCCGCACGCTGGGCGAGGCGGAGAAGATCGGCGTGCATGACGCCCTGCGCGCCATCACGCTCGGCCCCGCATGGACGCTGAAGCTCGACGGCGAGCTCGGCTCGATCGAAACCGGCAAGCGCGCCGATTTCGCCGTGCTGGAAGACGACCCCACGACGATCGCGCCCGACAGGCTGAAGGATGTGCGCGTGTGGGGCACGGTGCAGGGCGGGCGCGTGTTCGAGGCGGCGAAGATTTGAGGCTTGCGCAGGGCGAGCCGAAACCGGTCACGCTGATCTCCGGCTATCTCGGCGCCGGCAAGACGACGCTGGTCAATCATTTGCTGCGCCACGCGAACGGCCGGCGCATCGCCGTCGCCGTCAACGAATTCGGCGCGCTGCCGATCGACCAGGATCTGATCGAACAGGCCTCCGGCGACGTGCTGACGCTGGCCGGCGGCTGCATCTGCTGTTCCTTCGGCGACGACCTGACCTCGGGCCTCATCGGCCTGGCGGCGCGGCGGGACATCGACTGCATCCTGATCGAGACCAGCGGCGTCGCCCTCCCGGGCGCAGTCGCGCAATCCCTGTCGCTGGTCGCGGGTTTGTCGCACGAGGCGACGCTCGTTCTGATCGACGCCGAGACTGCGCGAAAACTGGCGCGCGACAAATATCTCGCCGACACGATCCTGCGCCAGCTCGCCGAGGCCGATCTCGTCGTGCTCAACAAGATCGATCTCGTGTCGCAGCAGATGCGCAGCGAACTGCGCGCGTGGCTCGCAGACGTCGCATCCCGCGCGAAAATCGTGGAGACCGAATTCGGCGCGCTTGCGCCCGACATCGCGTTCGGCGCCTATGCGCCGAGCGCCTTTGCCGCCGATGCGCCGCATGCCACGCATGGCGGCGCGCAGCCGCAATCGCAATCCTTCGAGATCGCGCATGCGCTCGACGTCGCCCGGCTTGCGACCGCGCTTGCCGGCGAAGCGACGGGCCTCGTGCGCGCCAAGGGTTTCTTGCGCGACGCGGATGGCGAATGGAAGCTGCTGCAGATCGTCGGGCGCCGCGCGGCGATCACGCCGGCCCGGCCGCCGCAGGACGGAATGGGCCGCCTGGTCTGCATCGCGCACGGGCGGCCGGTGGAGAGGGCAAGCATCGCGGCGTTGATCGAGAACTGCAAGCTCTGAGCACGTTGTCCTCCCCGCGAAAGCGGGGATCCAGAGCGGCATTGCGGCGCCCTGGATCCCCGATCGCGCTGCGCGCGTCGGGGATGACAGCCGCGGTCCACATCACAAATCCACATCTCCTGCCAACAGCCGCTGCGCGATCGTCTTCGCCAGTACCTCGTTCGTGCCGTCGGCGATGTTGACGATGCGCAGGTCCTGCCAGGCATGCACGAGGCCGACCTCGTTGGTCAGGCCCATGCCGCCATGCGTCTGCATGGCGCGGTCGACGGCGCGAAAGCCCGCCTGCACCGCGTAGGATTTCGCCATCGACAATTCCTTCACCGCGCGCTCGCCGCGGTCGAGCAGCAGCGCGGCGTTCAGCCCCATCAGATGGGCGGCGTGCAATTCGCTCGCGGACTGCGCGAGCGGAAAGGACACGCCCTGGTAGTCCGCGATCCTCGCGCCGAAGGCTTCGCGCTGCTTGGCGTAGTCGAGCGCCAGCTCCAGCGCCCAGCGGCCCTGCCCCACCGCGCGCGCGGAATTGTAGACGCGCCCCAAGGACACGCCGTAGAGCGCGACCTTGAAACCGTCGTCGAGCGTTCCGACCAATTGCCAGGGCTCGACGCGCACATCCTCCAGCGCCAGCGCGCCTTCATGGCCGCCGGGATGGCCGAACAGTTTCACCACGGATTCGACGCAAAACCCAGGCGCGTCGGTCGGCACGAGAAAGGCGCTGATGCCGCCGGATTTTCGCGCCGCCTTCTCAGCGTCGGTGACGGCGAAGACGATGCACCATTCCGCCGTCGGCGCATTGGTCGTCCAGAGCTTGCGGCCCGTAATCTTCCAGCCGTCGCCCTCGCGCACGGCGCGCGTGCGGATCATCGATGCGTCAGACCCGGCGCCCGGCTCCGACAGGCCGAAGCACATGGAGGTGCGTCCGGCCATCATGTCGGCGAGGCAAAGCCTGCGCGCCTCTTCCGTGATCTGCGTGAGAACGGGACTCGGCCCGAAGGCCCAATGCGCGATTACCCAGGGCGTGACGACCGCATGGCCGCCGAGGCGCCGGTAGATCGCCTCCCACGCGACGTAATAGGCGAGATGCCCGAGCCCGCCGCCGCCGATCGAGACGGGCGCGCACATGCCGTAGAATCCCGCCTGCGCCGAAGCCATGCGCACGTCGCGGATGAGATCGCGGATTTCTGGCGCATAGGCGCCGCGCTCGTCGTAAAGTTTTCGCGCGTCGGCCAGCCGCGCGTGATGCCGCTCGAGGCGCGGCGCCACGTCCTTCTCGACGAAGCGCAGCACGCCGTCGCGCACGCTGAGAACATCGGCCGGCAGATCGAAGGCGATCACGCTCATGCTGTTTGCTTCCTCCGCGCCGGCCGCGAACCGGCGCTCTTGTCGAGAGGAAGCGTAAGGCGCGCCGCGTTGCGCGCGCAAGTCTCAGGCGGCGAGACCCTTCGCGACATCCCGCGCGAACAGGGCCGCAAACTCGGATTCAGAGACCGGCTTCGAGATCAGGTAGCCCTGCGCCGCGCCGCAACCGATCGATCGCAGGAAGGCGAATTGCGCCTCGGTCTCCACGCCCTCCGCCGTCACCTCCAGGCCAAGCGTGCGCGCAAGCTGCACGACCGACATGACGATGGCTGCGCAGTCGGGATGGTCGACGCTGTCGCGCGTGAATTCCTTGTCGATCTTGACGCGGCTGAGCGGCAGCTTGCGCAGGTAGTTGAGCGAGGCGTAACCCGTGCCGAAATCGTCGAGCGCGATGGGAAAACCCGCTCTGGACAAGGCGCAGGCCGTGTCGATCGCCGGATCGTCGCGCGTGATGAGCAGCGATTCCGTGATCTCGATCTCGATGCGGTCGGGCGTCAGGCCGAATTCCTCGACGACGGCCAGCATGTCGGCGGTCATGCCGGCGCTGCGCAATTGCGCGACCGACACGTTGACGGAGACAGGCGCGTCCGGCGGCAACGTCTTGGCGACGCGGCAGGCGTCGCGCACGATCCACATGCCGAGTTCGTGGATGAGGCCCGTGCGCTCGGCCATCGGGATGAATTCGTCCGGCGGGATCGCGCCGCGCGTCGGATGGCTCCAGCGCGCCAGCGCCTCGCAGCCGATGATCCGGCCGGTCGCGATCTGGACGATCGGCTGCAGCGCGATCTCGAGTTCGTTCTTCTCGATCGCCGAGCGCAGGTCCGCTTCGAGATCGCGGCGTTCCTGCACGGCCTTCGCATGTTTCGGATCGAAGAAGCGGCTGGTGCCGCCCCCCGCCGTCTTCGACTGGTAGAGCGCATTGTCGGCTTTCACAACCAGCGCGTTGGCTTCGAGCCCGTCCGAGGGCGCAAGCGCGATACCGATGGAGAGGCCGATCTCCTGCGGCAGGCCGGCCGCGCTGAACGGCGCGGCGAAGGCGCGCGAGACGCGTTCGACGAAGGCCATGACCTGCACCGGCCCGCCGACATCGGCGAGCGCGACGGCGAATTCGTCGCCGCCGAGCCGCGCGACGAAATCCGTCTTGCGCACCGTCTCCTCGAGCCGCTGCGCCACCTGGACGAGAATCTCGTCGCCCGCCGCATGGCCGTAGCGATCGTTGACCGGCTTGAACCCGTCGAGATCGAGATAGAGCACCGCCGCCTGCTCGCCGAACTCGGCGCAGCGCGCCAGCGCGCGCGTGAGGAACTCGTGAAAGGCGAACGCATTCGGCAACCGCGTCAATCCGTCGAGACGCGCGACGTTTTCCGCGTCGATCTGCTCGAGCAGGCGGCTCGCCATCTGGCGATAGTAGGAGAGCGACGCCAGCACGAGAACGCAGGCATAGACCACGAACAGCAGCGAGATGTGATACTGGCCGACGAGATCGCTGCGGTCGATGGCGATCAGAGAGCCCGCGAGCACCGGCGCGACGAAGGCGAAGACCGCCTCCGGCATGGACGACAGCACGAGCGCGCCGGCGCACATGATGCCGCAGCACATGCAGACGATGACGAGCATCGCGCCGCCGGCGAGATGATCGATGAACATCAGCGGCGCGAGACACCAGAGCGCGCCGATTCCGGCCGCGGCGGCGATGATGGCGCGCCCGGCCGCGCGCGACGCGCTGAGCGGACGCGCACGCTCGCGCACGCCGACGCCGCAGAGATAGAGGAAGGCGGAGACCGAACAGATCACGAAGGCCCAGGCGAGCGCGGCCGGCTCCTTCGGCGACCCGTAGAGCGCCGCGACCAGCACGACGACGTTCCAGATGTTGACGACGAAGATCGCCGGCGTGAACCGCGTTATGGCGTAGATCTGTTCCGCGCGGATGCGCGCCAGCGCGGCGTCGGATGCGTCTTCGAGTGAACCCGCCGGGAGATCCAGCTCCCGTCTTTCGGCGCCGCGCCCCATTTCGCTTGCCCGCTGTCTGTTTGGCCGTGCCCTCGAAACTGGCAGCGCACGGTTACGCCACAATTAAGCGGGCGCGCGGAATCGGATAAAAAAAGTATTTCCTGTCAGATGGTTGCCGAAGATTCACGACTTTCCGGCGCTGAGCTAGAGCGCTCAATTCACGGGCGCTTCGCGCTGTGTCAATCGCTTCCGGGAGAATGCGGATCGCATTGCGGAGGCGCGCGCAACGCATTCTTTACGCTGTTGCGCGCGCCCCGTCGTCACCGCTTGAACAAGCCCATGATCGAGGCTTTGGCGAGCGTGGCGAAGTGCAGGTTGAAGCCGACGACCGCCGCCGACGTGTCCGCCGCCACCGGCAGGGTCTCGGCGCCGACCGCGAAGACGGTGAACAGGTAGCGGTGCGGATGGTCGCCCTGCGGCGGGCACGGCCCGCCGTAGCCGGGCGCGCCGAAATCCGTGCGCGTCTGCAGCGCGCCGGCCGGCAGCTTCGGCGCCTTCGGATCGCCGGCGCCGAGCGCGAGTTCGCTCACGTTCGCGGGAATGTTGACGACGAGCCAGTGCCAGAAGCCCGAACCCGTCGGCGCGTCGGGATCGTAGCAGGTGATCGCGAAGCTCTTCGCGCCTTCCGGCGCGCCGGACCATTTCAGATGCGGGCTCTTGTTGCCGCCCGCGCAGCCGAAGCCGAAATCTGCGGCAAGGATGTGGTCCATGCCGAGATAGTCGCCGTCCCTGAAACTGTCGCTCGTCACCTTGAACGTCATGAATGTCTCCTGTGTCTGTCGGGAATTGCGGATGCCGCCTCAGCCGAGCCGCCAGCCGATGTCCGCGTTGAATTTCTCGTAGAATTCTCGCGTGTAGGCGTTCTCCGGATCGGCGCGCACGCGGCGGTCGATTTCTTCGGCGTCCGCGCCGACGAGGATGCGCCAGCGCTCGTCGCGCACGCCGTCGAGGATGATCGTCGCCGCCTGCGCCGCGCTCGTCGGCGCATTGTCGCGGAAGGCCTGCGCGATCGCCGCGCCCGCGGCGCCGACCTGCTCGTCGCTCATCGCCGCCGCATTCACGCCGGCGCGCGCCAGTCGCGCGCGAAGATTGTTCAGCTCCGCCGCGCTGATCGCGCCTTCGACGCCGCCGTTGTGGACGCGCCGCGAATTGATGATGATCGACGTGCCGATATGGCCGGGCATGACGACCGAACATTTGATGTGCGGCGCATTGAGCCTGAGGTCCGTCATCAGCGCCTCGGTGAATCCCTTCACCGCGAATTTCGCCGCGCTGTAGGCGGTATGCGAGGTCTCCGGCCCGATCGTCGCCCAGAAGCCGTTGACCGACGACGTGTTGACGATATGCGCCGCATCCGCCTTCATCATCATCGGCAGGAAGGCGAGCACGCCCAGATAGACGCCGCCCCAGCAGATGTTGAACGTGCGCTCCCATTGCGCGCGCGAATTGGTGAAGAGGCTGCCGCCGCCGCCGACGCCCGCATTGTTGAAGAGCAGGTGCACGCATTCCGTCGCGTGCTGTGCGGCGACCTCGTCGCGAAACCGCTGCATCTGCGCCTCGTCGGAAACATCGGCGACATGCGCGGTCACGCGCAGGCCCTGCGGCAGTCCGTCGGCGGCGCACAGCGCCTGCGTCTCGGCCATGTTGTCGGCGGAGACGTCGCACATGGCGACATGGCAGCCTTGCGCCACGAGCTGGCGCACCAGTTCGCGCCCCATGCCCGTGCCGCCGCCCGTGACGACCGCGATCCTGCCCGCGAAATCCTTCATGCCCGCCCGCTCCCTGCTTCCTCGCCCGCGAGACTAGCCAGAGCATGGCGGCGGCGCCAGTTCCTCGTGCGCAAGACGGCCATGCCGTTCGGCCGACGCGGCAGCCGCGGCCTTTTCCGATTGCCCGCCGCGCGCACGCCGCTCATTATCGCGTCGAAAGGGAGGACGCATGACGCGCATCGGTTTCGTCGGGCTCGGCTCCATGGGCCTGCCCATGGCCAGGGTTCTCGCGGCCAAGGGCTTCGCGGTCACGGGCTTCGATCTGCGCGCCGCCGCCATGCAGGAGCTCGCGGCCGCCGGCGGCAGGGCCGCAGATAGCGTCGGCGACGCGCTCGCCGGCGCCGATGTCGCCATTCTCATGGTCGTGAACGCGCGCCAAGCCGAATCCGTCCTGTTCGATTCCAACGCCATCGCCCGGCTGGCGCCGGGCGCCGTCGTGACGGTGATGGCGACCTGCCCGCCCGCGAAAGCGGAGGCGCTCGCCGATCGCGTGCGCGCGGCGGGCTTCGGCTTCGTCGACGCGCCGGTCTCGGGCGGCGTCGTCGGCGCGACGGGAGGATCGCTCACCATCATGGTCGGCGCGAGCGACGCGGATTTCGCGCGCGCGAAGGATGCGCTGGAGGCGATGGGCTCGAAGGTCGCGCGCGTCGGCGACCGGCCGGGCGCCGGCTCGACCGCCAAGGCGATCAACCAGCTTCTGTGCGGCGTGCATCTGGCGGCCGCAGGCGAAGCGCTGGCGCTCGCGCGAAAGCTCGGCGTCGATGTCGGCCAGATCCTCGATATCGTCTCGGGAAGCGCGGCGTCGAGCTGGATGCTGCGCGACCGCGGCCCGCGCATGCTGGAAGATCATCCGCGCGTGACGAGCGCGGTCGACATATTCGTGAAGGACCTGGGCATCGTGCTGGAGACGGGCGCCGAATGCGGCGCCGACACGCCGCTCGCCCGCGCCGCGCACGAGCGGTTCAAGCTGGCGTCGGCGGCGGGGCTGGGCGCCGAGGACGACAGCCGGGTGACGCTGGCCTTCGGCGATCTGAAGATCTAGGCGCAATCTCCCGAGACTACTCTTGCGCGCCCCCGCGCCGGCCCTCCCCGCAAGGGGGAGGGAGGCCCGAGGCAGCCTGATCTCTATGGCTCCATCACATATTGCCCGGGCGCCTCGGCGATCGCCGGGAAGAGCGCGCTGCCGGGCGCCTTGGCGGCATGTTTGGCGCCGGAGCGCACCTGAATCCACGGCGCCCAATACTCCCAATAGCTGCCCTGCTTCTTCTCCGCCGTCTTCAGCCATTCGTCGGCGGAAGCCGGCAGGCTGCCGTTCACATAATACGACGACTTCGGATTGCCGGGCGGATTGACCATGCTCTGCACGTGGCCCGAGCCGACGAGCGCGAAGTCCACCTTGCCGCCGTACAGAAGCGCGCCGGCGTAGGAATTCTTCCACGGGCAGATATGATCGGTCAGGCCGCCCATCACGAACACGTCGCACTTCACCTGCGCCATGTCGATCGGCGCGCCGAACACCTTGATCGCGCCGGGCTTGGTGAAGGCGTTGACGAGCCCCTGATCGAGGAATTCGCGATGCGTGCGCGCGGGCATGCGCGTGGCGTCGCTGTTCCAGTAAAGGATGTCGAAGGCCGGCGGCGGGTTGCCCATCAGGTAATTGTTGACCCAGTAGTTCCACACCAGATCGTTCGGCCGCATCCATGTGAAGGCGCTCGACAGGTTGCGCCCGTCGAGCACGCCCTGCGCCTGCGAAATGCCGGCGATCATGTCCACCATGTCCGGCCCGGTGAAGATCGAGAGTTTCGTGTCCTCGGCCGAATTGTCGAGCCCGGTGACGATCGTCGTCAGCGAGCGGACCTGCGTGTCGCCGCGCGCCGCGAGAAATCCCGCGGCGCTGGAAATCAACATGCCCGCGGCGCAGACGGCCGCCAGGTGCAACTGCGGCGATCCCGTGATTTCGCGCACGGCGGCGCAGGCGTTGAGAATCTGCTCGAGGTAATTGTCGATCCCCCATTCGCTCTCGGCGGCGCTCGGGTTCTTCCAGCTGACCGTGAAGACCTGCAGGCCCTGCGACAGCGCATATTCGAACATGCTGCGGCCGGGCGCGAGATCGAGCACGTAATATTTGTTGATCATCGAGGGCACGAACAGCACGGGCGTCTCGTAGACCGTCTCCGTCGTCGGCGCGTACTGGATCAGTTCGAACATCTCGTTGCGGAAGACCACCACGCCCCTGGTCATCGCCAGGTTGCGGCCGACCGCGAAGGCGCTCTTGTCGACCTGCGCCGGCATGCCGCCGTTGTCGACCATGTCCTTGAGGAAATTCTGCAGGCCGTCCAGCGTGCTCTGGCCGCCCGTCTCGACGAAGCGCTTCATCGCCGCGGGATTGCCGAGCATCGTGTTGGTCGGCGCCAGCGCGTCGGTGACGAGATTGGCGAAGAAGCGATTGCGCTTGATCGCCAGCTCGTCCATGCCCATCGCCGTCGCGAGCGCATCGACGGACTTCTGCCACAGCAGATAGCCCTGCATCCATGTCTGGAACAGCGGGTTTTCCTTCCACATGGGATCGTTGAAGCGCTTGTCGCCGGCCTCCGGCTTCAGTTCGGACTGGCCCGCCATCAGCCGCGACACCTCACGCACGAGGCCCGATTGCGCGGCCACCGCATCCTCGCCCAGCACGGGACCGGCGATGTCGGCGATCATGCGGTCGAGCGCGCGATGGGCGGCCTCCATGGCGTCCTGTCCGAAAATGCCGCCGAATGCGGCCGCTTCGCGGCCGGCCTGATCGCTCATCGCGACTTCCCTTCCCGTTCGTTTCCACCCGTCGCCATCCGGCGATCTTGTGCGTTGAGCCTATCATCTATCGGCGCCGTTCGATTTGCCAAGACGTCGGTCGGCTGTTCGCACCGCAGGAACTGACCGCCGCCGGCCTCTTTCGCGCGAGCGGCCGACGCTGGACTATCTAGAATTTCAGCTAGACAGCCGCCGAACGGCGCCGTCTAATCCCGGCACGGCCCACAGAGGCCATCCGGGAGGATGCTCATGACTTTTACACGGCGTCAGATTTCCGCCGGGCTTGCCGCCGGCATCGCCATGCCGGCCCTTCTCCGCTCGGCAAGCGCGCAGGCGGCGAACATCAAGATCGGCATGGTGCTGCCGGTGACCGGCCCCGCCGCCGATTCCGGCAAATACGCCCTGACCGGCGCGAAGCTCGCGATGGAGCGCGTCAACAAGGCCGGCGGCGTTCTCGGCAAGCAGGTCGAACTCGTCACCGAGGACGACCAGACGACCAATCCCGGCGCCGTTCTGGCCTTTTCGAAGCTCGCCGCGCAGCCCGACATCGTCGCCTTTCTCGGATCGATCCGCTCGACGCAGAACCATGCGATGGCGCCGGACATTCTCAAGACCGGCAAGCCTGTCTGCTTCGGCGGCACCGATCCGACGCTGACCAAGCTCGGCAATCCCTGGCTCTTCCGCTTCCGCCCGAACGACACTTATTCCGGCCGCGTGATCGGCGCCTATGGCGTCGAGACGCTCGGCAAGAAGAAATGGGCCGTCGTGCATTCGACCGACGCTTTCGGCACCAACGGCGCGAAGGCGCTGACGGAATCGCTCGTCAAGATCGGCGGCTCGGTGGCCATCGATCAGGGATATCCGAACCAGAGCCAGGATTTCACGCCGGTCGTGCTGGCGATCAAGCAGTCGGGCGCCGACATCATCGGCTCCTACTTCACCTTCGACAACGATCTGGCGATTTTCGCGCGCCAGCTGCGCCAGCTCGGCGTGACGATCCCGTGGGTGGGCTCGCCCTCGATCACTGTGGCCGGCGCCGTCAAGCTCGCCGGCCCCGCGCTCTACGGCACATACGGCGTGGCGGACTACGCCGAGGATTCCTGCCCCGAGGCGAAGGAGTTCGCCAAGCTCTACAAGGCGGCTTCCGGCGGAATCATCGCCGACAATTACGGCTCCTGGACCTATGACGCGATCGGCGTGCTCTGCGCGGCGATCAACAAGGCGGGTACGACCGATCCCGGCAAGGTGCGCGAGGCGATCCTCGCCACCAAGGGCTACAAGGGCGCCGAGGGCGAATACAATTTCGACCAGTACGGCGACGGCCTGCACGGCTACAACATCGTGCGCAACGAGAAGGGGACGATCGTCTTCGACAAGCACATCGAGTTCAAGGACTGAGGGATGTCCCTCGCGCTTCGAGACGCCGCCGGCGGCGGCTCCCCGGCGTGAGGGACGCTTGCCACGAGCCCTCGTCCTGAGGAGCGCGCAAAGCGCGCGTCTCGAAGGGCGGGGGCGACTCTCCGACATGGGCCCCTCATGGATTTCGTCCTCCAGCTCCTCTTCCAGGGCGTCGGCATCGGCGCCGTCTACGCGCTCGTCGCGCTCGGCTTCGTGCTGATCTTTCGCGCGACCAACGTGGTGAATTTCGCGCAAGGCGAATTCTCGATGGTCGCGGCCTTTCTCATGGTCGTCTTCGCCGTCGATCTCGGCTGGCCCTACTGGCTGTCCTTCCTCATCGCGCTCGGCGGCATGGCCTTTCTCGGCGCCATCTTCAATCTCGGCGTCTACTATCCCCTGCGCCATCGCACCTATCTGCCGGTCATCATCTCGACCATCGGCGCCTCCATCCTGATGGCCAATTCCACGCTCGCGCTCTACGGCCCACAGCCGCAGGTGCTGCAGGGCTGGTTCGACACGCCCGGCATCCAGGCAGGAGGCGTCTTCCTCGACAGCCAGTACCTGCTCATCATCGGCGTCACGCTCGCCCTCGTTCTGTTCAACTACTGGTTCTTCGAACACACGCTGCTCGGCAAGAAATTGCAGGCGACAAGCCAGGACAAGGAGATGGCCTCGCTGCTCGGCATCTCCGTCTCGAGCATGATCATGATCACCTTCGTCTACAGCGCGCTGCTCGGCGGGCTCGCCGGCATTCTGGTCGCGCCCATCCTGTTCGTGTCGATCCAGATGGGCGGCACGATCGCGCTGAAGGCCTTCGCCGCCACCATCATCGGCGGCTTCGGCGACGTCGCCGGAGCGATCATCGGCGGGCTCGCGCTCGGCATCATCGAGACGTTCGGCGCAGCCTACGTCTCTGTCCCCTACAAGGACGGCTTCGCCTTCCTCGTTCTCGTGGCTTTCCTCGTCTTCCGCCCGCAGGGCATCTTCGGCGAGCGCGTGGCGGAGAAGGCATGAGCGCGCAATCGCAATCCTCCCCGGCCGCCGGCTCCGCGAACAACGCCCTCGGCCTTCTCGCCTATGTCGCGCTGGCGGCGCTCGCGGTGTTTCTCGCCGCGACCATGAAATTCGACGGCTATGTGCTGAACATCCTCATGCAGGCGGCGACCTATGCGGTGGCCGTGTTCGGCCTCTCCGTGGTGCTCGGACTCTGCGGCCAGATCAATCTCGCGCAGGCCGCCTTCTTCGGCATCGGCGCTTACGCCGTCGGTCTTGGCGCGACCGACGCGCACATGCCCTTCTGGATCTGCCTAGGCATCGGCATGGTCGTCTCGCTCGCCGCAGGCGCTTTGCTCGGCGCCTCGACGCTGCGGCTCGGCGGGCATTATCTCGCCATGGTGACGATCTCCTTCCAGCAGATCCTCACGCTGTTCATGGTCAACCAGATTTCCTTCACGCATGGGCCGGACGGCGTGCGCAACATTCCGCGCCCGCAATTGTTCGAGAGCCAGCAGGCCTATCTCGCCTTCTGCGTCGCCGCGCTCGCCTTCGTCGGCTATCTCGTGTGGCGGCTCGCCGACACGCGGCTGGGCCGCGCCATGCGCGCGGTGCGCGACAACGAGCTCGCCGCAGGCGTCGCCGGCATCGACGTCTATCGCACCAAGGTCACGGCCTTCGCGCTCTGCGCCCTGCTCGGCGGCCTCGGCGGCGGCCTGTTCGCCGGCGGCTTCTCCTATGTCAGCCCGGACCAGTTCTCCTTCGCCGAATCCGTCGTCTTCCTCACCATGTCGCTGCTCGGCGGCTCGGCCTCGCCCGTCGGCTCGGTGATCGGCACGGGCCTGCTCATTCTCATTCCCGAATGGCTGCGCTTCCTCAAGAGCGTTCCTGGTCTCTATCTCGCGATCTACGGCCTCGCCGTCATTCTCATCGTCGCCTTCATGCCAGACGGCATCTGGGGCTTCCTCGCCAAATTCTTCGAGCGCGCAAGGCCCACGCCGGCGCCGTCCGCGCCGCTGAAACTCGCGCCCGACGATTCCGGCGGCGCCAACGTGCTGGAGACGGAAAAACTGTCGAAACATTTCGGCGGCCTGAAAGCCGTCGACGAAGTCGACATTGCGGTTACGCGCGGCAAGGTTCATGCGCTGATCGGCCCGAACGGCTCCGGCAAGACGACGACGCTGAACGTCCTGTCCGGCCTCTATTCCGCGACATCCGGCCGCGTCGTTCTAGACGGCCGCGACATCACCAGACTGCCCGCGCACAAGCGCACGGAGGCTGGCCTCGGCCGCACCTTCCAGAACATTCGCCTGTTCCGTTCGATGACCGCGCTCGAAAATGTCGTGATCGGCGCGGAGCGCCCCGGCAACAGGCTGATCGAAGGCGCAAGCCGCGCGGCGCTGGAGGAGCGCGCGCTCGCCGCGCTCGATTTCGTCGGCCTCGGCTCGCGGGCGGGCGAAACGGTCACCGCCTTCAGCTACGGCCACCAGCGCCTGATCGA
>JBDHTL010000101.1:0-13129 GCA_039808645.1 Rhodoblastus sp.
TCGACCGCACGACGATCGGCGGCGTGGTCGACCGTCTCGTGGAGAAAGGCCTGGTCGCGCGCGAGATCAGCAGCAGGGATCGGCGCGCGCGCGAGTTGCGCGTCACCGGCAGGGGCGGCGCTATGCTGACGAAGGTCGCGCCCGCGGTCGCGGAGACGCAGCGCATCCTGCTCAGCGGCCTCGGCGAGAAAGAGGCCGAGCAATTCATGCAGCTGCTCGGCAAGGCGATCGCGGCGCTCAACGATCTCTCGCGAGCGCCGCTGCGGGAGGGGTAAACTATCTGCGCCCTCACAAATATGGTGGGAAATAGCCGCTCGCTCCTACCTTCCCGCTCGCGGGGAGGTCGCAATGACAAAGTCATTGCGGGTGGCGCGTGTGGGACGTAACAAGCACTGGCCCCACGACGGCATCGGACCCCACCCGTCGCCTTCGGCGACACTCTCCCCACGGGTGGGAGGGAGACGTTCCGATCAGGCGCCCCTACTTCTTCCACAAATTCGTCGAATAGCCCGTCTCCACGCGCGCGTCGATCGCCTGCGCCATCGCCTCGTCGCCGCCAACGCGCGGCGCGATGATCTTGCCGAAGAGAATGCGCTGCGCCGGCGGCCAGCTTTCGGGATCCCATAATTTCGAACGCAGCATGGCGCGCGCGCAGTGGAAATAGCAGCGCTCGACATGGATGCGGATCGCGAGCAGCGCGGGACGCTCGGCCGTGCCGAGGCTTTCGCGCAAGTCCGCGTCGTCGAATATCTCGGCGCGGCCGGTGATGCGGAGCGTTTCGCCGGTGCGCGGCTTGAGGAAGATGAGGCCGATGCGGCCGGTCTCGAGCATGTTGGTCAGGCCGAAGGCGAGATTGTTGCCGGGGCGCTCGGGCATCAGCAGCGTCGTCTCGTTCTCGATCCGCACGAAACCGGGTTCGTCGCCCTTGGGCGAGGCCTCAACCGTTCCGTCCCTGCTCACGGTCGCGACAATGGCGAAGGCCGAGGCGCGGATGAAGTCGGCCGATTGCTCGTCGAGATGCGACAGCACCTTCGCCTTTGTCGCCTCGCGCGGCTCGCCGAGCACGGCGCGGAGTTGGTCGAGCGTTTCGATGCGGCTCATGACGGACCTCTTACGGATGTCATCCCCGCGAAAGCGGGGAGATGGATCCAGAGTGACGCGAGACTGGATGCCCGCTTTCGCGGGCATGACAAACCTGCGCAAGCCGCGCGTCAACCCTCGCGCAGCAGCAGGCAGGCGTCGCCGTAACTGTAGAAACGGTAGCCGTGCGCGATGGCGTGGGCGTAGGCCGCCTGCATCGTGTCGAGGCCGGCAAAGGCGCAGACCAGCATGAACAGGGTCGAGCGCGGCAGGTGGAAGTTGGTCAGCAGCGCATCGACGGCGCGAAAACGATAGCCGGGCGTGATGAAGATCGACGTGTCGCCCGCGAAGGGCTGCACGGCGCCCTCCTCGGTCGTGGCGCTTTCGAGGATGCGCAGCGCCGTCGTGCCGACCGCGACGATGCGTCCGCCTTGTTCACGCGCTGCATTCAGCGCCGCGGCAGTCTCGGCGCCGACGCTGCCCCATTCGGAATGCATGACATGGGCGTCGGTATCGTCGACCTTCACCGGCAGGAACGTGC
Source organism: Rhodoblastus sp. (assembly GCA_039808645.1). Taxonomy (GTDB): domain Bacteria; phylum Pseudomonadota; class Alphaproteobacteria; order Rhizobiales; family Beijerinckiaceae; genus JAJXWB01. Next base: position 1,622 of record JBDHTL010000101.1, read on the forward strand.
CCGCGCCGACATGCAGCGTCACGCGATGGACCGCGACGCCCTTGCGTTCCACGGCCGCGAGCAGGTCCGGCGTGAAATGCAGGCCCGCCGTGGGCGCCGCCACCGCGCCGGCGCGCGCCGCGAAAATCGTCTGGTAGTCGTGCGCGTCTTTTTCGTCGTCGGGCCGGCGCGCGGCGATGTAGGGCGGCAGCGGCATATGGCCGAGACGCTCGATCGCCTCGTCGAGATGCGCGCCGTCGAGATGAAAGGACAGCAGCACTTCGCCCTCGTTGCGCTCGACCACGTCGGCGTCGAGGCTGGCGAGCAGGCAAGCCATGCTCTCTGAAGACTCGCCGAAGCGGATGCGATCGCCCGGCTGAAGGCGCTTGCCGGGCTTGGCCAGCGCGCGCCAAAGGTTCGAGCCCTCGCGCCTGATGAGCGTCACCTCGATGCGCGCGACATTCTCGCCGCGCACGCGGACGCCGTCGAGGCGCGCGGGGATGACGCGCGTGTCGTTGACGACGAGCGCGTCGCCGGGACGCAGGAAGTCGGGCAGATCGCGGACCGTCCGGTCTTCGAGCGACGGGCCGCGCACGACGAGCATCCGTGCGGAATCGCGGGGATCGGCGGGCCGGAGCGCGATGCGCTCCTGCGGGAGCTCGAAATCGAAGAGGTCTACGCGCATGTCGAGATGCGCCGGACGCGCCTCATCGGGCCACCCAATTCTCGGTTGCAAGGCCGGGAATACCTTTGAAATCCGCGAGGTTGTCGGTCACCAGAATCGAACCGCTGGCGATTGCGTGAGCAGCGATCAGACGATCGAAGTCCCGGCCTTTCGAATAGCCGCACAATGCAATGATCTGGCCATATTCGATCGCTGCATGCTCGGTGAACGGGAGGACGGGAATATTGCGTAGCATGATCTGAAGACGGCGGCGGCGAATGGCCGTATTGGCAGGGCTTCGGTACACGCCGCGTTCGAGTTCGGCGAGGCTCAGCGCGGAGATCGCGACCGCATTGTCATGCCGATCCAACCGCTCGAGCACGCCCGGTTCTCCGTCGCGCGCGTGAATCGCAATGTTGGTATCGAGCAAGTACGCCAATTCAATCGCCGCGATCCGGCATCTCGATCGGCTCGCGCACCTCGACCTCGGTGGGACGCGGAAGCTCACGCAACTCCGCGACCATCTTCTTCAGGTCCCCCCGCACCGGAGAGATCGTGATCACATCGCCCATGCGGGTGATCTGGAGGTCCTGGGTCATGTCGGCATAGGCGAGTTCCGCGGGAATGCGGACGGCCTGACTGTTGCCGGACTTGAAGGCGCGGGTGATCGGCATGGCCTGAAAATAGGGCCATGCCGCCGCCATGTCAATCCGTGTATATACAGACGGTTCAGCTCATCTTCGCCGAGACGATCTTGTCGGGATCGCGCACGGGTTCGCCGCGCTTGATCTTGTCGACATTCTCCATGCCCGACACGACCTCGCCCCAGACCGTATATTGCTTGTCGAGGAAGCGTGCGTCGTCGAAGCAGATGAAGAACTGCGAATTCGCCGAATCCGGGTTCTGTGCGCGCGCCATCGAGCAGACGCCACGCACATGCGGCGCCGCGTTGAATTCCTGCTTGAGGTTCGGGTATTTCGAGCCGCCCGTGCCGGTGCCGTGCGGGCAGCCGGTCTGGGCCATGAAGCCCTCGATCACGCGATGGAACACGATGCCATCGTAGAAGCCTTCGCCGACCAGCTTCTTGATGTGGGCGACGTGGTTCGGCGCGAGATCGGGCCGCATCCGGATGACGACCGGACCCTTGGTCGTCTCGAGCGTGAGCGTATTGCCTTCGTCCGCCATGGGACCTCCTGTTGTCTGAAGCGCCCGCTACAGAGGGCGAGCGCCGCGAGGGAAACGCGCTTACTTGTCGTCGGACGCCATGCGCATCTTCACGATCTTGTCGGGCGCGGTCACCGATCCGTTGTCGGATTTCGAGCCCTTCTTGATCTTGTCGACGAACTCCATGCCCGACACGACCTCGCCGACCACAGTATACTGGCCGTCGAGGAAACCGGCGTCGCCGAAGCAAATGAAGAATTGCGAATTGGCGGAGTCCGGCATTTGCGAGCGCGCCATGCCAACCACGCCACGTCCGAAATGCGCCTTGGAGAACTCGGCCGGAATGTTCGGCAGGTCCGACTTGCCGGCGCCGGTGCCGGTCGGGTCCCCGGTCTGCGCCATGAAGCCGTCGATCACGCGATGGAAGACGATGCCGTCGTAGAACTTGCGCTTCACCAGCGCCTCGATCTGCGCGACATGCTTCGGCGCGAGATCGGGCCGCAGCTGAATGGCGACCTTGCCGTCCTTGGTGTAGAGATTGACGACATGGGCGGGATCGCCGGCGGCCAGCGCGCCGACGGGCGATGCGGCGAGAGCCAGCGCGGGCAAAGTCCTGGCGGCTCCGGCGATGAGCGTGCGGCGATCGATGCGCATGAAAATCCTTTCGGGTGATGCCTGAGAAAACGGTCGGTTACTTCGCCTTCGCGCGCTCGGCCATGCGCTGCGCAAGGGCGGTCGCGGCGACCGCGGGCGTGAACGGCCTGATGTCGCCGCCCATCGCCGCGATCTGGCGGACAAGCGTGGCGGTGATGTGGCGGACATCAGGGGAGGCCGCGAAAAACACGGTTCTGACCTCGGGCGCCATCACGCCGTTCATGCCGGCCATCTGCATCTCGTAGTCGAGATCGGTGCCGTCGCGCAGGCCGCGCACCACGATCTTCGCGCCGTTTTCGCGCGCCGCGTTCACGGCGAGGCCGGCGAAGGTCACGACCTGCAATTCGCAGCCCTGCGCCTTCAGATCGGCGGCGCAGGCCGCGCGGATGAGCTCGGCGCGCTCATCGACCGAGAAGACCGGAGTCTTGCCGGGATGGACGCCGATGCCGATCACCAGCCGGTCGCAGACGACCGCCGCCTGGCGGATGACGTCGACATGGCCGTTGGTGAGGGGATCGAAGGAGCCGGTGTAGATCGCGATGCGCATGGCAGGGGTATAGGGGATTTAGGGGAAAGGTGGAAGGCGATGACGCTTTGCGACGTCGTTCGGGCGCCCTCCCTCCCCTTCACGAAGCGGGAGGCGAGCGAAGCGAGCCGGGTAGCGCGGGAGTCTCGCATATCAACTGCAGGCTGCGCGCCCGGTCGTTTGGGCTCCACCCGCATCGCTTCGCGATGCGACCTCCCCATGAAGGGGAGGTAGAAGAGGGTCAACCCTCGCCCGCCTCGCCCTCGTCCTCTTCTTCCGCCGCTACGCGCTCGACCGACACCACCTTCTCGTCGTCGGCGGTGTTGAACACGATCACGCCCTGCGCGCCGCGGCCGATGATGCGGATGCCCTCGACGGGGCAGCGGATCAGCTGGCCGCCGTCGGTCACCAGCATGATCTGGTCGGAATCCTCGACGGGAAAGGACGCCACCAGCGGTCCGTTGCGCTCGTTGACCGCCATCGCCACGATGCCTTTGCCGCCGCGCCCGGTGATACGGTACTCGAACGACGACGAGCGCTTGCCGTAGCCGTTCTGCGAAATGGTAAGGATGTATTGTTCGGCCGCCGACATTTCGGCGTAGCGCTCCTGCGCGAGTTGCTCGCCGTCGACGCCGTTCGATCCTTCCTCGCCGACGTCCACCTCGGCGTCGCCGTTCGCCTCGCCGTTCACCGCGCGGCTCATCTTGAGGAAGGCCGTGCGTTCGTCGCCCGCGGCCTCGAAGTGGCGCAGGATCGACAGCGAGATCACGCGGTCGCCCTCGTCCAGCGCGATGCCGCGCACGCCCATCGACGTGCGGCCGGTGAAGACGCGCACCTCCGGCACGGCGAAGCGGATGCACTGGCCCTTCGCCGTCGTCAGCAACACGTCGTCGCCTTCCGTGCAGATCGCGACATCGACGATGGCCTCGCCCTCGTCGAGCTTCATGGCGATCTTGCCGGCGCGATTGACCTGGGTGAAATCGGACAGCTTGTTGCGCCTCACCGTGCCGCGCGTCGTGGCGAAGATGACGTCGAGCTTCGCCCAGCTTTCCTCGTCCTCGGGCAGCGGCATGATGGTCGTGATGCGCTCGTCGGCGTCGAGCGGCAGGATGTTGCGCAGGAACTTGCCGGGCGATTGCGGCGAGGTCAGCGGCAGGCGCCAGACCTTCTCCTTGTAGGCCTGGCCGAGCGAGGAGAAGAACAGCACGGGGGTATGCGTCGAGGCCACGAACAGGCGCGCGACGAAATCCTCCTCGCGCGTCTGCATGCCCGCGCGCCCCTTGCCGCCGCGCCTTTGCGCGCGATAGGTCGAGAGCGGCACGCGCTTGATGTAACCGGCGTGCGAGACGGTGACGACCATGTCCTCGCGCTGGATGAGGTCCTCGTCCTCCATGTCGCCGGCCGCATCGAGAATGACGGTCCGGCGCGGCGTGGCGTAGGCTTCCTTCACGGCGTTCAGTTCGTCCTTGACGATGCCGAACAATCTTTCGCGCGACCGCAGGATGTCGAGAAAATCCGCGATTTCGGCGGCGAGCTTGTTCAGCGCCTCCGAAATCTCCTCGCGGCCGAGCGCGGTCAGGCGCTGCAGGCGCAGATCGAGGATGGCGCGCGCCTGCGCTTCGGACAGGCGGATATTGCCGTCCGCGTCGAGCGCGTGGCGAGGGTCGGCGATCAGCGCCACCAGCGGCGCCATGTCCCTGGCCGGCCAGGCGCGGCCCATCAGCGCTTCGCGCGCCGCGGCGGCGTCGGGCGAGGTGCGGATGAGGCGGATGACCTCGTCGATATTGGCGACCGCGATGGCGAGGCCGACCTGCAGATGCGCATTGTCGCGCGCCTTGGCGAGGCGATGCTTGGTGCGCCGCGTGACGACCTCTTCGCGGAAATCGACGAAGGCGCGCAGCACGTCCTTCAGCGTCAGCATTTCCGGCTTGCCGCCGTTCAGCGCGATCATGTTCACGCCGAACGAGGACTGCATCGCGGTGAAGCGGTAGAGCTGGTTCAGCACGACGTCGGGGACGGCCTCGCGCTTCAGCTCGATGACGATGCGCATGCCGTCGCGATCGCTCTCGTCGCGCAGATCGGAAATGCCCTCGATCTTCTTCTCGCGCACGAGTTCGGCGATGCGCTCGACCAGCGTCGCCTTGTTCACCTGGTACGGGATTTCGGTGACGATCAGCGCCGAACGATTGTTGCGCATCTCCTCGACGTCGACCTTGGCGCGCATCAGAACCGAGCCGCGCCCGGTGGCGTAGGCCGAATTGATGCCGCTACGGCCGACGATCGCGCCGCCCGTGGGGAAGTCGGGGCCCGGCACGATCTCGATGAGATCGGCGATGGACATGTCGGGCCGGTCGATCAGCGCAACGGTGGCGTCGATCACCTCGCCGAGATTGTGCGGCGGGATGTTGGTGGCCATGCCGACCGCGATGCCGCCGGCGCCGTTGACCAGCAGGTTCGGGAACCGCGCCGGCAGGACGACCGGCTCGCGCTCCTTGCCGTCGTAGTTCGGCTGGAAGTCGACCGTGCCCTCGTCGATGTCGTCGAGCAGCGCGAGCGCGGGCCGCGCCAGGCGCGATTCCGTATAGCGCATGGCCGCCGGCGGATCGCCGTCGACCGAGCCGAAATTGCCCTGCCCGTCCACCAGCTCCAGCCGCATCGAGAAGGGCTGCGCCATGCGCACGAGCGCATCGTAGATCGCCTGGTCGCCGTGCGGGTGATACTTACCCATGACGTCGCCGACGATGCGCGCCGACTTCACATAGGACTTGTCGGGAGTATGCCCGTTCTCGTGCATCGAGAACATGATGCGACGATGCACGGGCTTGAGGCCGTCCCTGACGTCAGGGAGCGCACGCGAGACGATCACGCTCATGGCGTAATCGAGATACGAGCGCTTCATCTCGTCGACGATGGAAACCGGTCTGATGTCGGACGGCGGCTGCGCGCCTTCGTCCTTCTTGTCGTCGTTGTCGGCCAAGGGGTCGGGCTTTCGGGAGGGGCGCGGAACGCCCGGGAATCAGGCTGCGCAGTCTATCCGATTCCGCGGCGTGAGGCGAATTTGGCCTGACCGCAGACGTCACGGAAATTCTATTGTTTTCAGCGTGTTGGCTATAAGCTTGCGCGCCGGCGGCGAGGTTTCGTCGCGCCGGTCGCCGCGGCCGCCTTGCGCGCCTTGGCCGTCGCCTTCTGCGCGGCCGTGCGGCGGGCGGCGGCGAGCGCGGGCGCGCACCAGCGCTTCAACTCGTCCTCGTCGTCCAGCGCCGCGTCCGGCAGCTTCCAGAAGGCGTTGAGGGTAACGACCTTGCCGCCCGACTTCTCGTAGGCGAAGGGGCGCGAGCCGGCCGCCATCAGTCTTTCACGCTCGGCGTCGTCGTCTGTCTTGAGCCAGATGTCGCCCATGACGCAGAGCGCGAAACAGGCGTCGTCGACATAGGCGCCGTGGCCGGAAAACATCCGCCTGGCGCGCACGCGGGCGAAGGGGGCGAAGAAGTCCTCGACGGATTCGGAGTCCATTCGCCCCCTCCCTTTCCCTCCCCCGCTTCGCGGGAGAGGGGACGGCCAGCATCCAGAGCGAGCTATTCTTGACGCAGGGGCGAGAGCGCTCCCTCTCCCGCGAAGCGGGGGAGGGTTGGGGAGGGGGCGCTGCTCAAGCCCGCGCGCCTTCGCTTTCGTCCGCGCTCGCCGGCGTGATCGCCACGCTCTCGCCGCAGCCGCAGGCGGAGGTCTGGTTGGGATTGTTGAACACGAAGCCCGAGGAGAGCTTGGTCGTCTGGAAATCCATCTGCGTGCCGAGCAGGAACAGCACGGCCTTGGGGTCGACCAGCACGCGCACGCCCTTGTCCTCAACCACCTCGTCGCCGGGCGAGGCGGCCTCGGCCATTTCCATCGTGTAGGACATGCCGGCGCAGCCGCCGTTCTTCACGCCGACGCGCAAGCCGTAGAAAGGCTTGTCGGCATTGGCGATGATGTCCTTCACGCGCGTCGCCGCGGCTTCGGTCAGCGAAATCACGTTCATTCTCGGGCGGACGCCCATCCTCTCCTCCTTCAGGGTTCAAGGCCCTGCGATCGAAGCATTCCCACATATAGGCGCGACGCCGGGCGGCGTCGAGCGGTCGTCTTCATCCGCGCCGGCTCGATGCGGAACAGCCTAGTAGGTCGGCCAGAGGCCGGGGGTCGCGAATTCGACGAGATGGCCGTCGGGATCGCGGAAATAAATGCTCTTGCCGCCGCGCGGCCAGTCGGCGCGGCCCTCGATCGCGACGCCGGCCGCAGCCAGCCGCTCTTCCCAGCCGGCCAGTTCCTCCGCGCTCACCGCGAAGGCCACGTGCAGGCGCCCCGCGCCGTCGTGCGGCGGGATCGTGCCGCCGGGCATGTGCACAGTCTCCAGCGTCGCGCCTTTCGCAAACAGCAGGAGGACGGAGCGATTGCCGGCGTCATAGGCGACGAATCTGCCGTCGGACGGCACGAGCCGCTTCAGTCCGATCACCCTCTCCCAGAACGCCGCCGCGCGCGCGATGTCCTCGACGTAGAGCGAGGTTTCGAGGACGCCGCGCAGCGCCGGCGTCACCACATGTCCAGCGCCACGCGCGCTTCCTCAGACATGCGGCTCTGATCCCACGGCGGGTCGAAGACCATGTTGACCTTGGCGCCAGCAACGCCGGGCACGATGGAGACGGCGTTCTCCACCCATTGCGGCATTTCGCCGGCCACGGGACAGCCGGGGGCCGTCAGCGTCATGTCGATGTTGACGAAGCGCGAGTCGTCGACCTCGACGCGGTAGATCAGGCCCAGTTCGTAGATATCGGCGGGGATTTCCGGATCGTAGACGGTCTTGAGCGCGGCGATGATGTCGTCGGTCAGCCGGTCGTATTCCTCGGGCATGATTTCGCTCGACAGCTCCATCGCGGGTCTGTTGGGAGCAAAGGGTGCTTCTTCCACATGCGTCATGGCCGGTCAGCCTCAGGAAAACAGTGATTCGGCCCGGATCAGGGCGTCGGCCAAGGCGTCGATTTCCGCTCGCGTATTGTAGAGGGCAAACGACGCGCGGCAGGTCGATGTCGCGCCGAACCGTTCGAGCAGCGGCATGGCGCAATGCGTGCCCGCGCGGACCGCGACGCCCGCGCGATCGATGACTGTCGCCACGTCGTGCGCATGCGCGCCCTTCATCTCGAAGGAGACGATCGGGCCCTTGTCCCTCGCCTGCCCGATGATGCGCAGCGAATTGATCCGCGACAGGCGCTCCATCGCGTAGGCGGTCAGGTCCGCCTCGTGCGCGCGGATGGCGGCGCGGCCAACCTCGTCCATGTAGTCGAGCGCGGCGCCGAGGCCCACGGCCTGCACGATCGGCGGGGTGCCGGCCTCGAAGCGATGCGGCGGCGTATTGTAGGTGACGCGGTCGCGCGTCACCACCTCGATCATCTCGCCGCCGCCGTTGAAGGGCGGCAGGCTCTCCAGCCATTTCTTCTTGCCGTACAGCACGCCGACGCCGGTCGGGCCATAGAGCTTGTGGCCGGTCAGCACGTAGAAATCGGCGTCGAGCGCGCGCACGTCGACATCGAGGTGGACCGCGCCCTGCGACCCGTCCACCAGCACCGGCACGCCGCGCGCGTGGGCGATCTTCACCATCTCCGCGATCGGCGTCGGCGCGCCCAGCACGTTCGACATGTGCGTGATGGCGACGATCTTCGTCTTGCGCGTGATCTGGCTCTCGAAGGCCTCGAGATCGATATGGCCGTCGTCGTCGATCTCGATCCAGTTCAGCGTCGCGCCCTTGCGCTCGCGAAGAAAATGCCAGGGCACGATGTTTGAATGGTGCTCCATGATCGAGAGCAGGATTTCGTCGCCCGCGCCGATATGCGCCAGCCCGAAGGAGGCGGCGACGAGATTGATCGCCTCGGTCGCCGAGCGCGTGAACACGATCTCGTCGACCGATTCCGCGTTCAGGAAGCGCTTCACGCTGGCGCGCGCGCCCTCGAAGGCGTCGGTCGCGGCATTGGCCAGATAGTGCAGGCCGCGATGCACGTTGGCGTATTCGTGCTCGTAGACATGCGTCATGCGCTCGATCACCTGGCGCGGCTTCTGCGCCGAGGCCGCATTGTCGAGATAGACGAGCGCCTTGCCGTAGGGCCTTTCGTTCAGGATCGGAAAGTCGGCGCGCAGCTTTTCGACGTCGTAGGGCGCGAGGATGGGCGAACGGGCGTTCATTTGCCCTCCCCCGTCGGCCTGCTCCTGTGGGCCAGCCACGCCGTCGCCTGTTCCGCATAGCGCGCGCGCACGGTTTCGTCGGCCACCATGTCGAGCGCTTCGTTGGCGAAGGCTTCGAGCAGGAGCGATTCCGCCTCGCCGCGCGAAAGGCCGCGCGTCTGCAGGTAGAAGATCTGGTTGCGGTCGAGCTGGCCGACCGTCGCGCCGTGACCGCAGACCACGTCGTCGGCGAATATCTCGAGCTCGGGCTTGTTGTTCATGCTGGCGTCGTCGGCGAGCACGAGCGCCTGGCTCTTCATGCCGCCGTCGGTCTTCTGCGCATGCTGGCGCACCACGACCTTGCCCTGGAAAACGCCCGTCGCCTCGTGATCGAGAATGTGACGGAAGAATTCGCGGCTGACGCAATTGGGAACCGCATGGTCGACGACGAGCGTCGTGTCCGCATGTTCCTTGCCGCGCAGCAGCGACAGGCCGGAGAGCGAAATGGCGGAATGCTCGCCGTCGAGCCGCGCGAAAATCTGGCGGCGCACGAGGCCGGCGCAGGGCGTGAGGCAGAAGGCGTTGAAGGTCGCCTTCGCGCCCATTCTGACGAACAGGCTGTGCAGCGCGACGGCATGGGCGCCCTGCTCGGCCACTTGCGCGGCATAATCGACGCGCGCGCCGTCGCCGACGACGATCATGAGCGCTTCGTTGGCCTGCGTGGCGTCCGGCGCGCAGACGGCGGTCGTCTCGTCCAGCATGACGGAAGCGCCGGCGCCGACGATGAGAATCGAACGCAGAAAGGCGGCCTGCCCGAAGCCGCCGGACATCAGGTTGAGAATGGCGAGCGGGCGCTCGACCTTCGCGCCCGGCGCGACGCGGATGACGACGCCGTCCTGCATCAGCGCGGTGTTGAGCGCGACGACGGCGTCGCCGTCGTCAGGGGCGTTTCTCAACGCATCGAGAATTTCCGCGTCGCCCGCCGCCAGGGCGGCCGAGAGCGTCGTCATGGCCACGCCGTCCGGCAGCGCGCCCTCCGACGAAAGCTCCGCGTTGAACACGCCGTTGAACAACACGAAGCGGAACGCCGGCGTCTGCGCCAGCGGTTTCTTCAGGCATTCGCGCGCCATCGGCAGCGTCGCCGTTTCCGGCGCGCGCACGAGCGCTGCGGTGCGCATGGCCGAACGCAGATCCGTATAGTGCCAGGATTCGACGCGACGGTTCGGCAGGCCGGCCTCGGCGAAGCGCCGCATGGCGTTGGCCCGCAGGTCGCTCGCGCCGACGAGACGCCGGTCGCCCTGGTCGAAGCGCTCGATCAGGGCGGCTTCGGCCTCGGTGCGCGCGCGCTGGAGGATCGGCCTGTTCATGCCGCCTCGCCGGCAAAGGCCGCGTAGCCGGATTTCTCGAGCTCGTGGGCGAGCTCCGGTCCGCCGGTGCGGACGATCCTGCCGCGCGCCATCACATGCACCGTGTCCGGCTTGATGTAATCGAGCAGCCGCTGGTAGTGGGTGATGACAAGAAAGCTGCGATCCTTGGCGCGCAAGGCGTTGACGCCGTCGGCGACGATGCGCAGCGCGTCGATGTCGAGACCGGAATCGGTCTCGTCGAGAATGCCGATCTTGGGCTGCAGCAGCGCCATCTGCAGGATTTCCATGCGCTTCTTCTCGCCGCCGGAAAAGCCGACGTTGAGCGGGCGCTTGAGCATGTCCTGGTTGACGCCGAGTTTTTGCGCGGCCTCGCGCACGAGGCGCATGAATTCCGGGGTCTGCAACTCGCCCTGCCCCCTCGCGCGCGCCTGCGCGTTCAGCGCGGCCTTGAGGAAGGTCATGGTCGCGACCCCCGGAATTTCGATCGGATACTGGAACGCCAGAAACACGCCGGCGTTGGCGCGCTCGGTCGCGTCCATGTCAAGCAGGTTGACGCCGTCGAGCAGAACCTCGCCTTCCTCGACCTGGTAATCCTCGCGGCCGGCGACGACGTAGGAGAGGGTCGACTTGCCGGTGCCGTTCGGGCCCATGATGGCGGCGACCTCGCCGTCCTTCACGGTGAGATCAAGGCCGTCGAGAATCTTGCGGCCGCCGACCGAGACATGGAGATTTTTGACTTCGAGCATTTCTAAATCCGTTTCAGTCGTATCGGGGCGCCTGGGCCGTCATTGCGGGCGAAGCGAAGCAATCCATTCAGCCGGCAATCCGCAGGGATGGATTGCTTCGTCGCTTACGCTCTCCGCAATGACGGTCGCGACATCACCCCACGCTCCCTTCGAGCGAAATGGCGATCAGCTTCTGCGCTTCCACAGCGAATTCCATCGGCAATTGCTGCAGCACGTCGCGCACGA
>JBDHTL010000102.1:0-12879 GCA_039808645.1 Rhodoblastus sp.
GCGACCTCGACGCCCTCGACCCGCGACCCGGCAGGTCCGCGCCGGCAGGCCGCAAGCAGCGCCGCCACCCGGTCGTCGGGGCCGGCGGCGACGGTTTCGACGCGCCCGTCGCGGAGATTGCGGACGAAGCCGGCAAGCCCCAGCGCCTTCGCTTCCCGGGCGACGAAATAGCGGAAGCCCACGCCCTGCACGCGGCCGGAGACGAAAACCCGGACGGCGCGCATCGGCCCGTCACACCGCAATATTGTCGATGAGCCGCGTCTGGCCGAGCTTGGCGGCGGCCAGCAGCCGGATCGGCCCTTCGATCCGCCGCGCGATCCGCTCGAGCGTCTCGGCGTGGCGCGCTTCGATGTAGTCGACCATGAACCCCGCCTCGACCAGCATCTCGCGGGCTTCGGTCATCTCGTGGCCGATGACCTCGCCCTTGCGGATCTTGTCGGCCGCGTGGTTGAGCGCGCGGTACATGGCGGGCGCTCGCGCGCGCTCTTCCGGCGAGAGGTAGACGTTGCGGGAGGACATGGCGAGCCCGTCCGCTTCGCGCACGGTTGCCGCGCCGACGATCTCGGTCGGTATGTCGAGGTCGCGCGCCATGCGCGTGATGACGCGCAATTGCTGGTAGTCCTTCTCGCCGAAGATCGCGCAATCGGCCTGCGCCTGGTTGAGCAGTTTCGACACGATCGTAGCCACGCCCGCGAAATGGGTCGGCCGGAAATGGTCCTCGAGATCGACCTTTGCCGGCCCCGCCAGTGTCACCGTCGTCGCGAACCCCTCCGGATACATTTCCGAAACGTCCGGGGCGAAACAGGCGTCGCAGCCGACCGCGCCGAGTTTCTCGACATCGGAAGGCAGCGTGCGCGGATATTTCGAGAAGTCCTCGGTTGGCGCGAATTGCGTGGGGTTGACGAAAATGGTGGCGACGACCCGATCGGCGCGGCGGAAGCCCTCTTCCACCAACGAGACGTGGCCTGCATGCAGCGCGCCCATCGTCGGCGTGAGCGCGACGCGGTCGCCGGCGGCGCGCCAGGCGCGGACCTGCGCGCGCAGGCTTGCGACGTCATGCAGGACGAGCGGCGACGCGGGATGGGTCTTGGCGCTCAACGCGGACTCCTCAGCCGTTTTCTCGGGACGCCGGAGGCGTCCATTTGATCGCGCGCCGCTGCGGCGCAGCAGCGCCGTTTCCTGATAGCAGGCCGGAGAGAAATTCGACATAGGTCGCGGGAAGTTCGGCCGCGCGCGCAGCTGCGATCACGCCCGCCATGTACTCGGGATTTCTCGCTCGTCCCGCGACGGCGGGCGCGGCGCCGATATAGACCAGCGCACGCGCCGGCCGCCCGTCGGCGCGCAGCGCCGGTTGTGTCGCCTTGGAATAAAGTCCGCGCGCGACCCCTTCATAGCGATCGAGCGCCGGTACGTCCGACAGAGCGAGATCGTAGAGCACGCCATGCGCCTCGCTGTTGGGATCACGCACGACGGTGGCGTAGCCGTCAGCCATCAAGGCGAAGCGATGGCGCGCGAGCCGCGCCCGCCCGAGCGGTCGCGATTTCGGGCAGCGCGCACGCATGGCGGCTGCGTCCATGTTCGAGCCATAGGCGAAATAGAAGGGCATCCGCGTCCGGATCTCCTCGGCGCAAGGCGGCGTCGCCTTCGGCAACCATCTCCCGCGCGCGGCGTTGAGCCCGGAAATGGAGGCTCAGATGGATCGCCAGATCGTCGAAACCCCTGAACAGGCCAAGCAGGGACGCTGGGGAACGCCCGTGCTGTTCGTCCTGTTGTGCGGGACCGCGCTCGTCGTCGCCGCTTTCGCCATCGTGGCGCTGCTGCGGCCGTGGTAGAGCCCGCCCCTGTTCAGGCGAATTCCATGATCACCGCGTCGACCGCGAGCGAATCGCCCTCTTTCGCGTTGATCTTCTTCACCGTCACGTCGCGCTCGGCGCGCAGCACGTTTTCCATCTTCATGGCTTCCACCATGCAGAGCGGCTCGCCGGCTTTGATCTCCTGCCCGTCCTTGACGTAGATCGCCTTGACCAGACCCGGCATCGGGCAGAGCAGCGACTTCGACGTGTCGGCGACCTTCTTTTCCGGCATCAGCGCCGCAAGCTTCGCCTCGGCGCGCGTATACACCCAGGCGTCGACCGAAACGCCGCGATGGGCGATCGCATAGCCGTTGAGGATGGGACGGATCTGCACCGCGACCAGTTCGCCGTCGACCATGCCGTTCCACACCGGCTCGCCCGGAACCCAGTCCGACAGCAGCCGGTAGGCTTCGCCGTCCGCGAAGCGGACGAGGATCGCCTCGTCGCCGGAATCGATCGAGACGTCGTAGCGCTCGGCGCCGAGCACGACGGTGCGGTCGCGCAGGAACTCAACCGGCCGCTGCGTGCGCATCTGCCCGGAGATCTGGCGCTTGCGCTCGTTGGCGACGTGGTCGACGGCGGCGGCCACCGCCGCCATCACGTGCGCGGTCCCGCCGGAGGCCACCAGCGGCGAGAAACCGTCCGGATATTCCTCGGCGATAAAGCCCGTCGACAGCGCGCCGTCGCGCCAGCGCTTGTGCTGCATCAGCGAGGCGAGGAACGGAATGTTGTGACGGATGCCGTCGATGTAGAAGGCGTCGAGCGCGCGCGCCTGAGCGTCGATCGCGGTCAGCCGGTCGCCGGCGTGCGTGACGAGCTTGGCGATCATCGGATCGTAGTAGATCGAGATTTCGCCGCCCTCGTAGACGCCGGTGTCGTTGCGCACCGTCACGCCATCCTCATGGCCTTCTTCCGGCGGGCGATATTTCACGAGGCGGCCGGTGGACGGCAGGAAGTTGCGCGTCGGGTCTTCGGCGTAGATGCGGCTCTCGACCGCCCAGCCCTTCAGATGCACGTCGCTCTGCTTGATCGCGAGTTTCTCGCCGGCGGCGACGCGGATCATCTGCTCGACGAGATCGACGCCGGTGACGAGTTCGGTCACCGGATGCTCGACCTGCAGGCGCGTGTTCATTTCGAGGAAATAGAAGCTCTTGTCCTGGCCGGCGACGAATTCCACCGTGCCGGCGGAATCGTAGTCCACGGCCTTGGCGAGCGCGACGGCCTGCTCGCCCATCTTGCGGCGGGTCTCCTCGTCCAGCAGCGGCGACGGGGCTTCCTCGATCACCTTCTGGTTGCGGCGCTGGATCGAGCATTCGCGCTCGCCCAGATAGATCACGTTGCCGTGCTTGTCGCCCAACACCTGGATTTCGATATGGCGCGGATTGACGATGAATTTCTCGACGAACATGCGGTCGTCGCCGAACGAGGATTTCGCTTCCGACTTCGAACGCTCGAAGCCTTCCTTCACCTCTTCGCGCGAATTGGCGATGCGCATGCCCTTGCCGCCGCCGCCCGCCGAAGCCTTGAGGATGACCGGATAGCCGATCTCGTCTGAAATCTTCACCGCCTGCTCGGCGTCGTCGATCACGCCGAGGAAGCCGGGAACCGTGGACACCTTCGCGGCATTGGCGAATTTCTTCGATTCGATCTTGTCGCCCATCGCCTCGATGGCGCGCGGATTCGGACCGATGAAGACGATGCCGTTGTCCTTCAGCGCCTGGCAGAAGGCGGCGCGCTCGGACAGGAAGCCGTAGCCCGGATGCACCGCCTCGGCGCCGGTCTTCTTGCAGGCGTCGATGATCTTGTCGATCACGAGATAGGATTCGGCGGCGGCTGGCGGACCGATGTGCACCGCTTCGTCGGCCATTTCGACGTGCAGCGCGTCCTCGTCGGCGTCCGAATAGACCGCGACCGTCTTGATGCCCATCTTCCGGGCCGTCTTGATGACGCGGCACGCGATCTCGCCGCGGTTCGCGATCAGAATCTTCTTGAACATGCGCCCACCGATCACAAGCCGCTGCACTGCGGCAAATCCCAGTTGTCGCGCTTTTAAGGGAGGCCGCGCCCCCCGTCTACATATCCTTGTGGTTCAGGCCGCGCGCGCGATCTCCGGTCCGGCCCAGCCCTTGGCGAAGCGACCGCGCACGGCGGCGGCGAACCAGCCCGGCGTCCGGTGCGCTTCCTCCAGCGCCGCCACCAGCGTGGCGAAGGCGGTCAGGGTCCGCGTGGAATCGGCCTGCGACACCAGCCATTCGGCCTGCGCCTCGTTGAGGACGCCGCTCGGGCGCTGCTGCCACAGCAGGAAATCCACGACCGTATCGACGAAGAAATCGCGCCATTCCGGGCAATCCGGCCGCAGGCCGCGCTCGATCGAGAACAGGGCCTCCGCCTCGTCCTGCGTCAAGGCGTCGCCGCGAAACAGGTCGAAGCGCAACCGGCGGACGAGATCGGCGTCGATCCACCCTTCCCGCTCGATCGACACCAGCGCCATGCGGCGACGGTCGATCTCGACGGCGGTCCGGAAGGTTTCGGCCCTGCAATGCTCTGTCACGACGAATGGTCCCCGCGTCGAAGAATGGCGCAGGGAGAGCTTGGACGGATCGGAATTGCCGGAATCTGAATCCGTCGGCCGAAAGCCGCTTAACGGTTAAGTCATTGGCAAGTCGCGTGGTTTCCTCGGCCTGAACGCATTGCCGACAATTCGACTCATGTGCGCACGAGCACCATCTGCGTCTGCGTGACGATGGCCGCGAGCTTGCCGTCCGGCCGCAGGATGCGCGTCGTCCAGACCTGTGTTGTCTTGCCGCGATGGACCGGGGTGCATTCGGCCCGGGCGACCTCGCCCGCCTTGATCGCGGAAATGAAATTCGTCTTGCTCTCCACCGTCGTCGTGCCTGCGCCGGCCGGCAGGTTGAGGACGGTCGCCACCGCGCCGATCGTGTCGGCGAAAGCCATGTAGGCGCCGCCGTGCAGAATGGAATTGGTGGTGCAGAGGTCTTCGCGCACGGTCATTTCGGCGACGACCTTGTCCGGCGATTGCTCGACCAGCCGGATGCCCATGAGACGCGCGAGCGGCATGATGTTGACGTCGATCATTCGATCCTCCCCGCCCGGAGTTTCGGGCGGGGCGCGCGCAATGGCAATGACGTCCGAGGTAATCGTCCGGCCCCTTCCCTCTCCCGCACGAGCAGGCAGGAAGGGGCGCGGCGAATCCCCGAATCTGCCCTATCTTCCGCGCATGACCGATGCAGCCCTCCGCCAGGCGCACGACATACTGGCGCAATCCCCGTTCATCGACGCCCATAACGACCTGCCCTACGTCATCCGCATCGACCGCGAGGCGCAGGGCGACCCGGCGCTCTACCGGCTGGACCGGCGCCGCAATTCCGGCGACACAGATATTCCGCGCCTGCGCGAGGGCCGCGTGGCGGCGCAATTCTGGGCGGCCTTCGTGCCGCCGAAGGAGCCGCAGCCGGCAAGCTACGCGCTGCAGCAGATCGCGCTGATCCGGCGCATGAATGCGCTCCATCCCGACGACTTCCTGCCGGCGCTGCGCGCGCGCGACGTGAAGCGCGCGCAGCGCCTCGGCAAGATCGCGAGCTTCATCGCGATCGAGAACGGCGCCGCCATCGAGAACCGGCTCGACGCGCTCGACGCCTGTTACGACCTCGGCGTCCGCCTGATGACGCTCTGCCACAATTCCACGCTCGACTGGTGCGACAGCGCGACCGACGCGCCGCGCTCCAACGGGCTCAGCGAACTCGGCCGGCAGGTGATCGCGCGCATGAACGATCTCGGCATGATCGTCGATTGCGCCCATGTCAGCGACGCGGTCATGCATCAGGCGCTCGATTGTTCGCGCGCGCCCGTCGTCTTCTCGCATTCCAACGCCCGCGCGCTCTGCGACCACAAGCGCAATGTGCCCGACGACGTGCTCGCGCGAATTGCGGGCAAGGGCGCGCTGGTCATGGCGACCTTCGTGCCCGATTTCATCTGCCCGCGGTCGAAGGACTGGAGGGCCGCGCTCGAGGACGCCTGGGGCAGGACGCCGGGCGGAGCGGACAGCCGCCCCGCCTTCGGCGCGCGCGAAAAGGAGATCGGCGCCTGGCCGCGCGGCTCGCTCAAGCAATATTGCGACCATCTCGACTATCTGAAGGCGCGCGTCGGACCCGATCACATCGGCATCGGCTCGGATTTCTTCGGCGGACCGCAGGGCGAGGGCCTGAAGGACGTTTCCTGCTTCCCGCACATCTTCGCCGAACTGATCCGCCGCGGCTGGCCCGAGGGCCAACTGAAGAAACTCGCCGGCGCGAATTTCTTGCGGGTTTTCCGCGCTGTCGAGAAGGCGCGCCGGCGCGCGTGAAACAGGCCTACGGCCGCCCTTTCGCTTGTCTTCGCCGTATCCGCGCTACATGCGCATGCGGGGGCAAGCCGCGAGGCGCTGTCATGCGCAATCTCGATACCGCAGCGGCGCTTGCCGCGCTCATCGTCATCGCCCAGCCCGCTGCCGCGCGACAGGCCTACCGCGTCAAGGCGCCGACGATCGGCTGCATCGACCGGAGCCTGATTCAGCACATGCGCAACCTGCGCGAGGACAACGGGCCGCTCGCCGCCGACGCCATCGCGCAGGACGCGCTGGACTCGGGAGAATGCACCCCCCTGCCCGCCGGCATGCTGGTCGAGGAGGAAGACAACGACATCGTCGCCGGGCTCACCAAGGTCCGGCCGCCGGGCGCGCCCGCCGCGGTCTGGGTGAGGTACGCGGCGTTGAGCGACGACGACTGAGCGCCGGCGGGCAGTTCCGCGCATCCCGAACCTGTGCTTCAATCGCGCCCATAAGAGGGAGCGTCACAAATGAAGCCAGATTCTGAGAAAACCGTCGGACTACGCGGGTCGCGGCTCACGCGACGCGGACTGATGTCGGCAGCGGGCGCAATGGCGGTTTCGGCGCCGTTCATTCGTCGCGCCTACGCCGAGGCCTCGGAGGTCAATATCGCCAAGCAATTCGGCCTTCTCTACCTCCAGCAGGACATCATGGAGCGCGAGAAGCTGATCGAGAAGCAGGCGGCCAAGCTTGGCGTGCCCAATCTCAAGGCCAATTACGTCAAGCTCGCCGGCACGGGCCCGGTGACGGACGCCCTGCTCGCCGGCTCCCTGCAATTCGCCAGCGGCGGATCCCCCGGCGCCATGCTGCTGTGGGATCGCACGCGTGGCGCGATCAAGTCGTGCTTCGCGATGAACGCGACCAATCAGAAGCTCGTGACCGTGCGGCCGGATCTCAAGGCGATCAAGGATCTCCAGCCGACCGACCGCATCGCGCTTCCGGCGGTCAAGACCTCGCCGCAGGCGATCTTCCTGCAGATGGGCGCGGTCAAGGCTTTCGGGCCGAGCGAATGGGCGAAGTTCGATTCGCTGACCATCGCGCGCGCCCATCCCGATTCCATGGCGCAGATGCTCTCGAAGAGCGAGATCAACTGCCACTGGACCTCGACTCCGTTCCAGGAGCGCGAACTCGCCAACCCCGCCGTCCATGAGGTCGCCAATAGTTTCGAGATCATGGGAATGCCGTCGGTGACGCCGACGTCGATCTACGGCAACGCCGCGTTCCGCGAGGCCAACCCGACCGTGTGGAAGGCCGTGATCGCCGCCTTCGCGGAGGCGACGGACTTCATCCTGAAGAACCCGCGGCAGGCGGCCGAGCTCTATCTCGCCAATTCCGGCGACAAGGATACGCTCGACAATACGCTGGCGGCGATGAAGAGCCCCGGCAACGAATTCACGCTGCAGCCGCGCGGCTTCATGAAGACCATGGAATTCATGGCCACGATCGGCCTCGTCAAGAAGAAGCCGGACAATCTGGCCGACCTCTTCTTCCCCGAAGCCAAGGACCTCGGGGGAAGCTGAGACGGGAAAGGGCCGCCAGAAAGGCGGCCCTTTTCATTCCGCCTCGGGCTTCCGAGAGCCTCACAGCGGAATGTTGTCGTGCTTCTTCCAGGGGTTCTCCAGCTGCTTGTGGCGCAGCATGGCGAGCGCGCGGGCGATGCGCTTGCGCGTGACGTAGGGCTGGATGACCTCGTCGATGTAGCCGCGCTCCGCCGCCACGAAGGGCGAGAGGAAGCGGTCCTCGTATTCCTTCGTGCTCTTCGCGATCTTCTCGGGATTGCCGATGTCCTGGCGGAAGATGATCTCGACCGCGCCCTTGGCGCCCATGACCGCGATCTGCGCCGACGGCCAGGCGTAGTTCACGTCGCCGCGCAGATGTTTCGAGGCCATGACGTCGTAGGCGCCGCCGAAGGCCTTTCGGGTGATGACCGTCACCTTCGGAACGGTGGCCTCGGCATAGGCGAACAGCAGTTTCGCGCCGTGCTTGATCAGGCCGCCGTATTCCTGCGCGGTTCCCGGCAGGAAGCCCGGCACGTCGACGAAGGTGACGATCGGAATGTTGAAGCAGTCGCAGAAGCGCACGAAGCGCGCGGCCTTGCGCGAGGCGTCGATGTCGAGGACGCCCGCCAGCACCATCGGCTGGTTGGCGACGACGCCGACCGTATGGCCTTCCATGCGGCCGAAGCCGACGACGATGTTCTTGGCGTGGGCTTCCTGGATTTCGAAGAAGTCGCCCTCGTCGACGACCTTCGCGATCAGCTCCTTCACGTCATAGGGCTTGTTCGGATTGGCGGGCACCAGCGTGTCGAGGGAATGGTCGTCGCGCTCGCTGTCGTCGAAGCTCGGCCATTCGGGCGCGGGATCGGTGTTCGACTGCGGCAGGAAGTCGATGAGCCGGCGCATCTGCAGCAGCGCCTCGACGTCGTTGTCGTAGCCGCGGTCGGCGATCGAGCTCCTGGTCGTATGCACCGAGGCGCCGCCGAGCTCTTCCGCCGTCACCGTCTCGTTGGTCACGGTTTTCACGACTTCCGGACCGGTCACGAACATGTAGCTCGTGTCGCGCACCATGAAGATGAAGTCGGTCATGGCCGGCGAATAGACGTCGCCGCCCGCGCAGGGGCCCATGATGACGGAAATCTGCGGGATCACGCCGGACGCCAGCACGTTGCGCTGGAACACTTCGCCATAGCCGCCGAGCGCCGCCACGCCCTCCTGGATGCGCGCGCCGCCGGCGTCGAACAGGCCGATGATCGGCGCGCGGTTGCGCAGCGCCATGTCCTGGATCTTGATGATCTTCTGGGCATGCGTCTCCGACAGCGAACCGCCGAACACCGTGAAGTCCTTGGCGAACACATAGACCGTGCGGCCGTTGACCGTGCCCCAGCCCGTCACGACGCCGTCGCCGGGGATCTTCTCGCCCTTGTCCATGCCGAAATCGGTCGCCCGATGCTGCACGAACATGTCGAATTCCTCGAAGGAACCGTGGTCGAGCAGGAGTTCGATGCGGTCGCGCGCGGTCAGCTTGCCGCGGGCGTGCTGGGCGTCGATGCGCTTCTGGCCGCCGCCGAGGCGGGCCGCCTCGCGGCGCTGTTCGAGGGCTTCGATAATATGCTTCATCTGGTGTCCCGTACTGCGGGTGCGAAATGGGGTGGCGCTGATTAGCACGGGTCCCGCCCGGCTCAAACAGGGCCGCCTTTCTTACTTCGTCGCACCGGCCTAAGCCGCGCCGAAGGCCTGATGATAAGCGACCGTGCCTGTCGGCGGCGGTCCCGCGAACGCGAGGCGCTGGAAATACGCCGCCGGCGCCTGCGGGTATCGAAGACGGGCGTCGGCGGCGAAACCGAAGCGCCGGTAATATCCGGGATCGCCCAGGACAACGCAGCCGGCCGCGCCGCCGCGTCGCAGTCGGTCGAGCCCTGCCTCGATCAGCGCCGCGCCGACCCCGCCGCGCTGCCGGTCCGGCCTGACCGAAACCGGGCCGAGGCCGAACCAGCCTATGCTCCGACCCTCGATCGTCACGGGCGAAAAGGCGATATGCCCGACGACCGCGCCGCCCTGGACGGCCACAAGCGACAGTTTCAGCGCGCCTGCCTCGCGCAGCGCCTCGACGATGGCCCCTTCCGTTCCGGAGCTGTGCGCCGCGCCCGCGAATGCAGCCCTCGTCACGACGCCAATGGCGTCGACGTCCTCCGGAGTTTCAGCACGAATGTCGGTGTCCCGCGCCTGCATCGCCTGTCGTGGTTTGTGGCATATTCCGTCAGCCCGCTTTCTCGTGATCGATTGTCCCGTTAAGGCGCGAGCTTGGCAAGAACGGTTCCGCCGCCTCAGGCCGGGTTTCGCCGCGGCAGGCCGGCAAGCCCGATCAGGCCGAGGAGCGCGACAAAGGCGATGTAATAGGCAGGCGCCGCCGCGTTTCCCGTCGCCTGGACGAGCGCGCCGTTGATGGCGGGCGCGAGGCCGCCGAACAGGGCGCCGGCGAGATTGAACGCCAGTGACGCGCCGGTGGCGCGCAGGTGAACCGGCAATATCTCGGTCATCAGCGCCGGAACCGGCCCCGCGAAGGCGGCGAACAGCGCGCCCACGCCCTGCAATAGCCAGAGGTTGGCGACGTCGGGCGCGGCGGCCAGCCGATGCATGAAGACCCAGAACAGGCCGGCGAAGGCGACGAAGGCCGGCGCGATGACGGCGGCGCGCCCGAAGCGGTCGGAGAGCGCGCCGAACGGCGCGACCAGCGCGGCGGCGACGAGACTCGCCGCCAGCAGCCCTATCTGCGCCTCGAAGATGGGCAGCCCGAACCGCGTCGTCGCATAGACGGGAACGAAGACCACGCCGACATAATTCATCGCCGCGCCGGCCGCGATCACGCCGAACGAGGCGACGATTTCGCGGCGATGCGTCGAAACCAGGTCGCGCAGCGGCGTCGCCGGCGGCGCGTGTTGCGCGCGATAGGCGAGGAACTCGGGCGACTCGGCGCAGGCGCGGCGCAGATAGACGCCGACCGGCCCGATCAGCAGCCCGATCGCGAACGGAACGCGCCAGCCCCAGGAGGCGAAGGCCTCTGGCGTCATGACGCGCGCGAGAGCCAGCGCGATCGCCGCGCCGAGCGCATAGGCGAGCGCCTGCGACATCATCTGGAACGCGCCGAAATAGCCGCGCCGTCCCGGCGGCGCGAATTCGATGAGAAGCGCGCTCGCGCCGCCGAATTCGCCGCCGGCCGAAAAGCCCTGGATGACTCGCGCCAGGACGAGTAGCGCGGGCGCGGCGACGCCGATCGCGGCATAGGTCGGCAGCACGGCGATCATGCCGGTCCCGAACGCCATGAGCCCGATCATCCAGACCAGCGCGGTCTTGCGCCCGACGCGATCCGCGACGAGCCCGAAGACGACGCCGCCGAGCGGCCGCGCGACGAAGGCGACGCCGAATGTCGCGAACGCCAGCAGCAGCGCGTTCGTTGCCCCCTCCGTCGCGAAGAACAATTTGCCGATCACGCCGGCGAAGAGGCCAAACACGACGAAATCGAACCATTCGAGCGCATTACCGATTGTGGTCGAGACGAGCGCACGTCGACGCAGGACCGCGAGCCCCGCCTCCTCACTCATCGCTCATGCCGCGCGCCGCCAGTATCGCCGGATCCATGTTCTCGCCGGTCGACATGGCGCAGATGCGCGAAAGCTGCGTAAAGGACAGGCCGGTCTCCTTGCGCCAGGCCGCAAACGCCTCCTGCGCATTGCGCAGATCCTTCTTCGTCGACGCCTTCTCGGACAGTTCCACGCCCGCTTCGCGCAGGGCGGCCACCACGTCGCGCGAGAGAATGAAGGCGTCCCAGCCGACGAAGCGCAGGAAATATTGCCCGGTCATGCCGCCGAGCCGCGATCCGCGCTTGTTTAAGGATTCGAGCAGGCCGACCTCATCGTCCTCGGGCCAGTCCGCCAGCATCTTGCCGAAACTCTTCTTCTCCTTCGCCACGTCGACGACGAAGGCGGCGTTGTCGCGCACGGATTTGATCTTCTGCGGATTGCGCACGATGCGCGCGTCGCGCGCCAGGCTCTCCCAGAATTCATCGGGCTGAAAGAGCAGCGCCTTCGGCTCGAATCGCAGAAAGGCCTCCTCGAAGCCCTCCCACTTCTGGTCGATCACGCGCCACACGAATCCCGCGGAGAAAACCCTCCGCGTCATCTCGGAGAGAAATCGGTCGTCGCCTATCTTGGCGAGCGCTTTGTTGGACTTCGCCTCCGGGATCAGGGACGCCAGAACCTTCGCGCCCTTGCGCTTCTCGGCGCGCGCCCGAATATGTTTGAAGGCGATCATGATGGCTCCCGTCGCCGCACATTGCGCGGAAACGGCGCCATCGGCAATCGTCACGCGATGGCGATCTCGATCAGGCTCGGCCCCTCGCGCTTGGTCGCCGCCGCAATCGCCTCGGCGATCGCCGTCGGATCGTCGGCGCACGTGGAGGGCACCCCCATGCTCTTCGCCAGCGCCTGGAAATCGACGCGCGGCTCGACCACGTCCATGCCGACATATTTGCCGGCGAGCGCGTTCTTTGCGCCGAGCCCCTTGGCGACGTTCATCAGCACATTGTAGCGGGCGTTGTTGAACACGAAGAAGATCACGCGCGACTTGTAGTGCGCCGCCGACCACAGCGCCTGCGGCGAATACATGGCGCCGCCGTCGCCGCAGAAGCAGGCGACCCAGCCCTCGTGCGCGAGCCCGATGCCCGCCGCCGCCGGCATGGCGCATCCCAGCACGCCGCCGCGCGAGAAGAAATACAGGCCGGGCTCCGTGCGCATGATCGCCTGCACGCGCCCGAAGGTGGCCGCCGAATCGTTGGCGATCAGCGCGCCGTCGGGCAGAGCGTCGAGCACGCTGAGCACGGCGAGGTCGGGCGAGATCGGCCGCTGCGCGCTGTCGGCCAGAATCTCCGCGCGCGAAACGCGCTCGGCCTCCGCCTTGTGCGCGCCGAGCGCGGCGATGCGCTTGGCCGCGGCCTTTTGATCGACGAGCAACGCGAGTTCCTTCGCTGCTTCCTCCAGCGTCGCGCCGACATCGCCGGTCACCGCGTAATCGGCCGGGAATTCGCGGCCGATCGCCTCGGGCGATCCGGCGACATGATAGAATTTCGCATTCTCCGGGATCGGCCGTT
>JBDHTL010000103.1:0-12814 GCA_039808645.1 Rhodoblastus sp.
CAACCCGGTCGCCCGCATCTTCAAGAGCGATCTCGAGCAGCTCGGCGAGTCCAAGGAGTTCCCGTATGCGGCGACCTCCTATCGTCTGACCGAGCACTTCCACTACTGGACCAAGAACGTGCGCATCAATGCGGCGCTCCAGCCGGAATTCTTCGTCGAGATCGGCGAGGATCTGGCCAAGGAGAAGGGCATTGCCGCGGGCGGCATGGTCCGCGTGTGGTCGAAGCGCGGATCGGTCAAGGCGCGCGCCGTCGTCACCAAGCGCATCAAGCCGATGATGTGCGACGGCAAGAAGGTGCATGTCGTCGGCATACCCCTGCACTGGGGATTTGTCGGCGCCGCGAAGAAGGGCTGGGGCCCCAATTCGTTGACGCCCTTCGTGGGCGACGCCAACACCGACACGCCGGAATTCAAGGCGTTCCTGGTCAACATCGAGCCCATTTCGGGCCCGGTCGCCTAACGGGAGGAGGAAGACATGTACCCACCGCTTCCAAATCCCGCCGTGGCGGCAGGCAGCCCGAAATTCGGCGAGAAGGACCTGGTGCGCCGTTCTGCCTCGACGATCGCGCCGCCGGCCGAGCGCCAGCAGCAGGTCGCCAAGCTGATCGACGTGTCGAAGTGCATCGGCTGCAAGGCATGCCAGTCGGCCTGCCTGGAATGGAACGATCTGCGCGAGGAGATCGGGACCAACAACGGCACCTACAACAACCCGAACGACCTGACGCCGGCGAGCCTCACGGTGATGCGCTTCACCGAATGGGACAATCCGGAGACAGGCAATCTCGAATGGCTGATCCGCAAGGATGGCTGCATGCACTGCGAGGATCCGGGCTGCCTCAAGGCCTGCCCGGCGCCCGGCGCGATCGTGCAATATTCGAACGGCATCGTGGACTTCGATCACGACAAGTGCATCGGCTGCGGCTATTGCGTGAAGGGCTGTCCGTTCAATATTCCGCGCATCTCGAAGGTCGACCAGAAGGCCTACAAGTGCACGCTCTGCTCCGACCGCGTCGCGGTCGGCCAGGGTCCGGCCTGCCAGAAGGCCTGCCCGACTCAGGCGATCGTGTTCGGCCCCAAGGACGACATGAAGAAATGGGCCGACGGGCGCATTACGGATCTGAAGTCGCGCGGCTACAAGAACGCCGGCCTCTACGATCCCCAGGGCGTCGGCGGCACGCATGTCATGTATGTGCTGCAGCATGCCGACAAGCCGGAACTCTACGCCGGCCTGCCGAACAATCCGCGCATCAGCCCGGTCGTGGAATTCTGGAAGGGCATGACCAAATATACAGGTCTCGCCGTGATGGGCGCCGTCGCGGCTTTCGGCTTCGTGCATCACATGATCGCGGGGCCCAACAAGGTCTCCGCGGAGGATGAGGCCAACGCGCGGCGCCTGGCGGGAGGCGAGTCATGAGTTCCGAGACCATCGAAGCCGGCGACAGGATCCATCCCGGAAATCCCGTCGTCGTCGACCGCTACACGTCGAGCGCGCGGGCGAACCATTGGGTGACGGCGATCTGCCTGATCCTGCTCGCGCTCTCGGGCCTCGCCCTGTTCCATCCGAGTCTGTTCTTCCTGACCGGCCTATTCGGCGGCGGCCAGGCGACGCGCGCCATCCATCCGTGGATCGGCGTCGTCCTGTTCTTCTCCTTCTCGGGCCTGTTCTTCCGCTTCTGGAAGCTCAACCTGTGGCGGCGGGAGGACGGCCAGTGGCTCGCCCACGCCGGCGATCTCGTCGCCGGGCATGAGGAACGCATGCCGGAGGTCGGCAAGTACAATGCCGGCCAGAAGATGGTGTTCTGGGGCATGTCGCTCCTGATCGTCGTCCTGATCCTGTCGGGCCTCACGATCTGGGACGAATATTTCTTCGCCTGGACCACCATACCGACCAAGCGCATCGCCGTGCTGGTTCACGCCATCGCGGCCGTGGCGATCATCAGCGTGTGGATCGTGCACGTCTACGCCGCGATCTGGGTGCGCGGCACGATCAGCGCGATGACCAAGGGCAACGTGACCGGCGGCTGGGCCTGGCGGCATCACCGCAAATGGCTCAAGGATCTGGTGACGGCCGACCGTCAGCGGTAAAGTCAGACGCCTGCGCCCCGGCGCAGGCTTCGCCCCGCGATCGCGCAAGATGCGCGGTCGCTCCACGTGGCCCGTGCGGTTCGTGAGCAAACACATGAGTGAAACCGGCGTCCAGCCGTTTGCCCCCGTCGAGATCGGTTCGCGCGCCGAACCGCCCTTCGCGAGACTTCCCGATCCCGCAACGCATTTTCGTCTGCGCGCGCAGCGTTTCGCCGTGCTCGCGCAGAACCACGAGCTTGCGCCCTATCTGCATTTCATGGCGGGCCTCGCCGAAGCGCAGCATCGCGCCAGCGAGGCCGGGCTGCCCGAGCCGCGCATGCCGGACGAAGCCGAGCGCGAACGCGCGAAGCGCCACGCCATGCCGCCGCTCGACCGCAACCGCTTTGCTGAAGATCCGGCGCTGCAAGCGACCTTCGACAAGTTGTTCGATCTTGCGCCGCAGATCGCCATGCCCGACCAGGCGCGCGCCGCGCTGACGCAAGTGACGCGCATGGACGGCGCCGAGCGCGAGGCGCTCGCGCGCGCCGCCTTCGACAATCGCATCGACCCGGCGCGCCTCGCCGAACAGGCTTTTGCCGCGGCCGCCGTGCAGGTCCATGCGGCGCGTCTTGCATCGCGGCTCGACGCCAAGGCCATGTCCGCCGTCGGCCAGGGCGCTTGCCCGGCCTGCGGCGGCCCGCCGGTCGCCAGCATCGTCGTCGGCTGGCAGGGGGCCGAGAACACGCGCTTCGTCTCCTGCGCGCTCTGTTCGACGCTCTGGCATGAGGTGCGCGTGAAATGCGTGTGCTGCGGCTCGACGGAAGGCATCGGCTATCAGGAGATCGAGAATGGCCCCGGCGCAGGCCTCGTGCGAGCGGAAAGCTGCGCCAAATGCAACCGCTATCTGAAGGTCATGCTGCAGCACAAGGAGCCGTCGCTCGATCCGGTCGCCGACGATGTCGCGACGCTGGCGCTCGACCTGCTGTTGCGCGACGCCGGAACGCGACGGGGCGGTGTTGATCCCTATCTTCTCGGCTATTGAATCATGACCGCGAAGAAGGCGTCGTCCGAGGCCGCCGAACGCCGCCGCCTGCCGGCGGTCGACGGAATCCTTCGCCACGCCGCCGCCGCCGGCCCGATCGAAACTTTCGGACGCGCGGCGTTTACATCAGCCGTCCGACAGGAACTCGCCGACGCCCGCGACGGCCGCGCGACGATCGCGGACGCCGCTGAAACGGCTGCTCGCGCCGGCCGCAGGCTCGAACGCGCGAACGCGCCGAGTCTCAGGCCCGTCTTCAATCTCACCGGCACGGTGCTGCACACCAATCTCGGCCGTGCGCGGCTGGCCGAAGCCGCGATCGACGCCGCGACGCAGGCGATGCGCGAGGCCGTCGCGCTCGAATTCGACGTCGGCGGCGGCAGGCGCGGCGAGCGCGACGATCATCTGCGCGCGCTCCTCTGCGAACTCGCCGGCGCGGAAGACGCGACTGTCGTCAACAACAACGCCGCCGCCGTGCTCATCGTCCTCAACACTTTCGCGCGGGGAAAGCGGGCAATTGTTTCGCGCGGCGAAATCATCGAGATCGGCGGCGCCTTTCGCATGCCCGACATCATGGCGCGCGCCGGCGCGAAGCTGGTCGAGATCGGCACGACCAATCGCACGCACGCCAGGGATTACGTCGCCGCGCTGGAAGAAGACAGCGCGGGCCTCGTCCTCAAGGTCCACACGTCGAACTACCGCATCGAAGGTTTCACCAGGGAAGTTTCCGCGCGCGAACTCGCCGGCATTACGCGTGAAAGGAATGTGCCGCTGGTCAACGATCTCGGTTCCGGCGTCCTCGTCGATCTCGCCCGCTTCGGCCTGAAACGCGAGCCGACGGTCGCCGAAGCGGTGGCCGAAGGCGCCGATCTCGTCACCTTCTCCGGCGACAAGCTGCTCGGCGGCCCGCAGGCGGGGTTCATCGTCGGCCGCAGGGATCTGATTGCGCGCATCAACAAGAACCCGATGAAGCGGGCGCTGCGCGTCGACAAGATCAGGATCGCCGCGCTCGAGGCGACGCTCAAACTCTATCGCGATCCCGACCGCCTCGCCGAGGCGCTGCCGACGCTCGCCGCGCTCGCACGCCCGCGCGAGGAAATCGCGGCGCAGGCTCGCGATCTTGCGCCGCGTGTGCAGAAATTGGTCGGGACGGATTTCCTTGTCGAAGCCGCGGATTGCGCGAGCGAAGTCGGCTCCGGCGCCTCGCCCGTCGAGACGATCCCGAGCGCAGGCCTCGCGATTCGCCCGCGCGGCGGCCAGAGCGCGCTCATCGCCCTGAACAAGGCGCTGCGCGCGCTGCCGTGGCCGGTCATCGGCCGCGTCGCGGACGGCGCGCTCGTGCTCGATTTGCGCTGCCTGACGAACGACGACGCCCTCCTCTCCGATCTCGCGCATCTGAACAAGGCGACGAGCGCGACATGATCGTCGGCACGGCCGGCCATATCGATCACGGCAAGTCCTCGCTCGTGCGCGCGCTGACCGGCGTCGAGACCGACCGCCTGAAGGAAGAGAAGGCGCGCGGCATTTCCATCGATCTCGGCTTTGCCTATGCGCCGGCGCCGGACGGCTCCGTTCTCGGCTTCGTCGACGTGCCTGGACACGAGAAATTCGTGCACACCATGCTCGCCGGCGCGACCGGCGTCGATTTCGTTCTGTTCGTCGTCGCCGCCGACGACGGGATCATGCCGCAGACGCGCGAGCATCTCGCGATCCTCGACCTGCTCGGCCTGGGGCGCGGCATGGTCGCGCTCACCAAGATCGACATGGTTGCGCTCGAGCGCGTCGCGGAGGTTTCGGGCGATCTCGAAAATCTGCTGGCGCTGTCCTCGCTGGCCGGCGCCGAAATCGTCCCCGTGTCTTCGGCAACTGGCGCGGGCGTCGGTGTCTTGCGCGACAAACTTTTCGCAACGTCCGCCGCAACGCGCGCGCGCTCGCAGGACGGCGCCTTCCGCTTTGCGGTCGACCGCTCCTTCACGCTGTCCGGCGCGGGTACGGTCGTCACCGGCATCGTGCTGTCCGGCGAGGTCGGGGTCGGCGACCGCGTCGTCGTCAGCCCTTCGGGCAGGCAGGCGCGCATCCGCTCGATCCATGCGCAGAACCGGCCGGCCGAGCGCGGCCACGCCGGCGAACGCTGCGCGCTCAACCTCGCGGGCGACGGGATTTCGAAAGACGCCGTCCTGCGCGGCGATTTCATCCTTGCGCCGGACCTGCATGCGCCGACCGACCGCATCGACGTTTCCTTTCGGCTGCTGCCCGCGGAAAGAAGGCCGGTCGGCCAGTGGACGCCGATCCGCCTGCATCATGCGGCGAGCGAGGTAGGCGCGCGCATCGTCCTGCTCGGCGACGATCCGATCGCGCCGGGCGACGAAGTCTTCGCACAACTCGTCCTCGAACGGCCGATCGCGGCCGCCATCGGCGACCGTTTCGTCGCGCGCGACACGACGGCCCAGCGCACGATCGGCGGCGGCGTTTTCGTCGACCTGCGCGCGCCGGCGCGCAAGCGCCGCACGCCCGAGCGTCGCGCAATCCTCGCTGCGGCCTCGTGCGCCGATCATGCCGAGGCCTTGCAGGCGCTGCTCGCGGCTGCGCCGTTTCACGTCGACCTCGCCGCCTTCGCGCGCGACCGCGCGCTGAGCGGCGTCCAGTTCGCGGCGATCGGCCGCAAGCTCGACTTCGCCGAGCTCGCCGGCGGCGGCAAGGCCATCGGCCTGTCGCGCGAGATATTCGCGCGTCTAGTCGACAGCCTGCTGGCGACGCTGGGCGCTTGGCACGCCGACAATCCCGATCTGCCGGGGCTCGGCCTCGAACGTCTGCGCATGGCGCTGGAGCCGCGATTGCCCGCGCTGGCGTTTCGTTCGCTGCTGCAATCCCCGGCGCTCGGCGGCCGTGTCGCGCTCGACGGGGCCTGGGCGCGGCTGGCCGAACACACGGTCCGGCTGCAACCCGATGACGAGGCCGCGTGGCGGCGAATAGCGCCGCTCGTCTCGGGCGCCGAGCGGTTTCGCCCGCCGCGCGTGCGCGACATCGCGCATGCGCTCGACATTGCCGAGCCGGACGTGCGGCGGCTGATGAAGCTTCTCGGCCGCATGGGCAAGGTCGACGAGGTCGCGCACGATCATTTCTTCCTGCGCCCGACCGTTGCGGAAATGACCGGCATCGCCGCCGATATCGCGACGAATGCGCCGCACGGCGACTTCACCGCCGCGCAGTTCCGCGACCGGCTCGACAATGGCCGCAAGGTCGCGATCCAGATCCTCGAATTCTTCGATCGCCACGGCGTCACGCTGCGGCGCGGCGATCTCAGGCGCATCAACAGGCATCGTCTCGATCTGTTCGGCGCGCCGCCGGGCGTTTAGGTTGAAGCGCTGCGCATGGAAGAGAATCGCCCCCGGTGGGGCGTCCGGACTTCAAATCCGGGAGGGGCCGCGAGCCGGTCCTTGGTGGGTTCGACTCCCTCTCTCTTCCGCCACTCCCCGCGATCGGGAGGCGCGTCATTCACGCACGAGCCGTCCCTCGTAGACATAGGGTCCGTTCGGCGCGTCGCTCGTCGCGCCGGCCGGCTCGACCGTCGCGGCGATGGAGGCGCCGGCAAGCGCGACGTCGCGCGGCAGCGCCAGCCGGGTCGTTTCTTCCCGGGCGAAGCCGAGCGCGCGCGGCGGCGCTCCCGGCGCCAGAAGCCACAGCCGCAATTCCGAATCCGGTGGCGCGCCCGACAGGCGCCGCACGACCACGGCCTGCGACGAGGGGTCGACGCGCGCGATCAGCGCGGCCGGCGAGGACGACGGCGCAAGCGCCGCGACATAGGCGGGCGCGGTTTCGGCCTCGCGCGCGGGCTGAATGTTCAGGTTGTTGCGAACGCCGGCGTCGCGCGCGCCGTTGGCGGTCACGACCAGGCTTTCGTTCTGTCGGCTCGCCGAAGCCGTGGCGACGACGCCGGTCTCGCTCGACCGGCTCGCGCTTGCCTGCGTGGGCGCCGCTGTCGACGGCAGGGCCGGCTGCCCGGCCGCCATCTGCGCCGTCCGCTCGACGACCGCGGCGGGCTTCACCGCGACGTAAAGCGCAAGCGATGCCGCAAGCGCGCTGACTGCCGTCGCGGCGAAGCGCCAGCGGGCGAGAGATCGCCGGAGTTCGACGACATTCCCGCCGACGGCAGGCGGGTTGATCCTGCCTTCGAGCGCGCTCCAGACCGCGGCGTCCGGCTCGACCGGTTCGACCGCGGCCGCCATCGGCGCGAGCCTGCGCTCCCAATCGTCCAGCGCCGCGCGCGCCGCCGGGTCGGTCTCGGCCTGCCGCGCAAAGGCCGCGCGCTCGGCGGCAGGCAGCGTGCCGAGCACGTATTCGAGCGCAGTCATGGAAAGTTCCTCGCTCATGAGCCTTCTTCCAGGCAATCGCGCAAGGCGAGCGATCCGCGCCTGAGCCACGTCTTCACGCTGCCGACCGGCATGCCGAGCCGCTCCGCCAGTTCGTCGCGCGAGTAGCCGTCGTAATAGGCCAGGAGGATCGCCTCGCGCACATTCGCGTTGAGGCGCCCGAGGCAGTTGATTAGGGCGTCCTTGCTCATGAATTCGCCTTCGATGTCGGTTGCGCCCTGCAGCTTCTCGAACCACTCGGTCTCCTGGGTCTCGGTCGCGGCGGCGGTCCGCGCGCGCACGATATCGATCGACCTGTTGCGCGCGATCGAAACCAGCCAGCCCATGGCGGAGCCGTTCTCCGGCGCGAAATTCGGGGCGTTGGTCCAGACCTTCAGATAGACGTCCTGCAGGACGTCGCTGGCGTCGCTCCTCGATTTCAGAATACGGACGACGACGCCCATAAGTTTCGCCGACGTGCCGAGATAGAGTTCGCGGAACGCCGCCCGGTCGCCGCGTCCCGTCCGCTGGATCAGCGCGGCGAGCCGCTCCGCCTCAGCCTGCGGCGCGCCCCGGGTCTTTGTATCGTCGCTCAAGCCTGTCCCGCCATCCGATGTCGGCTGCGATCTTACCTATCAAATGCCGGCTTGTCGCAGATAGGCGGCGAGCTCCGCCGACACGAATTTCGGCGGACCCTCTTCGGCAATGGCGCAGATGCACGCCGCGTCGCCGTGCACTTTCGGCGCGTGGACCGTGGCATCGTCGAGATCGCAGAATTCGCCGGGCAGGTAGACGCGGTCGCCGTCGCTGAGCGCCCCCCGCAGCACCAGCGTCGCCTCCTGCCCGCTGTGGGCGTGGTCGGGAATCTCGCGGCCGGGCGCCGCGCGCAGCAGCCTAAGGAAACTCTCGCCCCGCGCCGAGGACAGGACATAACGGCAGTGCTCGATCCCCGGCAGGGCCTCGCGCCACGGAATGGCCTCGATCCCGCCGCCGACGAATCGCGCGAGCGGCCCGGGCAGGCCGCTCGCCTCCGTGCCGGGCCCTGCAAGCGCGGCGGACGAAGGAGCGGCCTCGTCCAGCCGGGCGGCGAGGCGCAGGAAGGCCCCCGCCTCGACCGCCTCGACCGGCGCGCAGGCGAGGGCTGCGCCCGAGAGCGCCGCGACCAGTCGCATTTCGGCGCCGCAAGCCGGGCACATCTCGATATGCGAGCCCACCAGAAGCGCGATCGATTGGGGCAGCGCGCCGGCGGCGTAGCTGACGAGGGTCGCGTCCTCCGGGTGAAAGCGAAGCGTCATTTGTGGTCCTGCATGGCGGCTCTGATCTTCTGATAGGCCAAATTCATCCGTGTCTTCACGGTTCCGAGCGGCGCGCCGGTGGCCTCGGCGATCTGTCCGTGCGACATCCCGTCGACAAAGGCGAGCCGGATCACGGCGGCCTGTTCGGGCGGCAATCGGTCCATTACGTCGCGAACGCGCGCCTGGATTTGTCGGGCCGCCATCGCCTCGTCGGCTGGCGTCTCCTCGGAGGCCCTGTCCTCCGCCTCGTCAGTCAGCGCCTGCCACGCCGGTTCGCGCCGCAGGCGGTCGATCCGGACGTTGCGGGCGATGGCGTAGACCCAGGCGGTCGCGCTGCCGCGCGTCGGGGCAAAGAGGGCCGCCTTGCGCCAGACGATCAGAAAGGTCTCCTGAACGATCTCCTCAGCGGCGGAGGCGTCCGCGCCCTGCCGCATGGCCAGGCCCTTGATCGTGGGGGCGAGCGCCTCGAACAGCGCGCGGAACGCGGCGCGGTCCTGGTCCGTGGCGATTCGGACGAGAGCCCGGGCCAGTTCGTCCGCATCCCACCGGCGCTGTCCGGGAGCGCGGCCATGCGTCCCCGAGGCCGGCCCGAGGGCTTCCGATCGCTGTGTGTTCATCGCAAGGCTCTCCCCGTTCGAGCCTTGAAGGGCGGGCCGTGTCTAGCACGGCGGACGGATACGGTCGATCCGCCGCGCCGCGCGGGCCAGGCGGCGCGAAAATTCGCGCGGCGCCAATCCGGACGATCCGTGGCTGCGTATGGGACCAAGACGCGCCGCGGCGCGGTCCGGACGGGCGCATCTCGACCCGGCGTCCGGCGGCCCTATCTGACGGCGCGTGTGACGCCAGAGCCGCGGCAGGGCTTGTCGAGGGAGGGGACGATGACGATCGCGCGCCGGAACATTTTGACCATCACGATTTTCGTCGTCGCGCTCGTTTCGGCGATCCTCTATTTTCGGACGCCGAAACTCGAGCGCGCCGGCGCGATCGAGAAATTGCTGCCGAGCGTCGTGCGCATCACGACCCACACGCTCGAGAAGAACGACGCCGCCGACGCCAAGCCGGGCGAGATGAAGGTCAAGGAGGCCTACGGTTCCGGCTTCGTGGTCGACAAGGCCGGCTACATCGTCACCAACCGCCATGTCGTGAAAGGCGCCTACGAGATCATCGTGCAATTGCAGGACGGCGCGCCGCTGCGCGCCAAGCTTCTCGGCCACGGCGGCGACGTCGACCTCGCGCTCCTGAAGGTCGAAACGGCGAAGAAACTGCAGCCGGTGAAATACGGCGACAGCAACAAGCTCGAACTCGGACAGCAGATCGTGGTGATCGGCAATCCGTTCGGCCTCGGCACCACGGTGACGACCGGCGTCGTCAGCGCGCTCAATCGGGATCTCGGCTTCTCGCTGTTTGACAGTTTCATCCAGACCGACGCGCCGATCAATCACGGCAATTCGGGCGGCCCGATCTTCAATCTCAAGGGCGAGGTGATCGCCGTCAGCACGGCCTATTACACCGGCGGCAACGCCAAGGGCGGATCGATCGGCCTCGGCTTCGCCATTCCCTCCGAAACGACGCAGGAAGTGGCGAGGCTGCTGAGGCAGTACGGCTATCTCAAGGTCGGCTGGATCGGCGTCGAGGGCGCGACGCTCACGCCCGAGATCATCAACGCGGTCGGCGTCGACGCCAAGTCGGGCGCAGTCGTGGCCGATGTCGTCAAGGGAAGCCCGTCCGACGGCGTGCTGCAGACCGGCGACATCATCACCGAAATCGATCGGTATACGCTCGACGACATGCGGATGCTGCGCCGCGAGGTCGCCTCCTCGCTCGGCGAAAAGGTGCGGCTGAAGATCGTGCGCGCCGGCAAGAGCGAGACGGTCAATGTCACGCCGGTCGAGTGGCCGGGGGCGCAGAAGCAGGACGAGCCGCCGATGCGCATTGCGATGGCCTCCGGACAGCCCAACGATCTCGGCTTCATGTGCGCACCGCTCGGCGACGAAACGCGCGCGCAATTCAAGCTCGAGCAGGGACGCAAGGGCGTCGTCGTCACCGAGGTGCAGTCGGGTTCGCCCGCCGCCGACGCCGGGCTGATGATCGGCGACGTGCTCGCTGGCGTGCAATTGCAGCCGATCGCCCAGCCCGAGGAAATGGCGGCCGCGATCGCGATAGCGACGCGCGCCAAGCGCGACTATATCGCGCTTCTGGTCGAGAGCCAGGGCCGCATGAAATATGTTGCGCTGCCGCTCAAGTGGCAGGCGCCGCCGGATCAGGTCGCAGCCGGCGCAGTCAAGTGAGCGCGACGGCGCAGGACGGTCGAACCGGACCTGCCGCCGTTCTTGGAGCCTCGTTCGCGCATCTCGTTCGGCGCCTTGCGCCGACGCGACGGGGCCTGCGCTTCTCGTCGGGCCTTGTCCTCTTCGTCTATCTGACCAGCCATCTCGTCAACCATGCGCTGGGCCTCGTCTCGCTCGCCGTCGCGGAGACGGGGCTCGACTACGCCATGCAGGTCTGGCAGAGCCGGATCGGCACTCTTCTTCTCTATGGCGCGGCGCTCGCGCATGTCGGGCTTGCGTTCGAAGCCGTCTACCAGCGGCGCACGCTGCGCCGCATGCCGTTCCGCGATCTCCTGCGCATCGCCCTCGGCCTCAACCTGCCCGTTCTCCTGATAGCGCACGCCGCATCGACGCGGCTCGCCATGGAAGTGTACGACTATCAATTGTTCTACGCCGACGTCGTCCGCGATCTCTGGCAATCGAGTTCGCAGACGCGCCAGTTCGCCATTCTCGCGCCGGGCTGGGTGCACGGCTGCCTTGGACTGCAGGCGGCGTTCGGGCGCAGTCGCTGGTGGCGCAAGTCGCTGCCGATCCTGTTCGCCGCCTTTCTCGTGCTGCCGATCCTCTCGGCGCTCGGGTTCGTGGAAATGCAGCGCGAACTGACGCGCTTCGGCACGATGGCGCCGCAGGGGCATGGTCCCTCGGTCGAGACGATGGCCGGCATCGCGCTCTGGCGCGACCGCGCGGTGGACGCCTATCTCGCATTGGTCGCGTGCCTGTTCGCGGCGCGCTTTCTGCGCTGGGGATACGAGCGGCTGCGTGGCGCGACGATCGACATCGCCTATCCGAACGCCCGGGCGCGAGCGCCGCTCGGCTGGAGCGTGCTGGAGGCGAGCCGCGCCAACAATATTGCTCACGCCTCCGTATGCGGCGGGCGCGCGCGCTGCTCGACCTGCCGTATCCGCGTGCTCGACGGGCTGGAGCATTGTCCGCCGGCCGGCCGCAACGAACAGATGACGCTCGAACGCATCGCCGCCGGCCCCGACATGCGCCTTGCATGCCAATTGCGCCCGACGGGACCCGTCAGGGTCGCTCCGCTCGACAGTCTGGCGGCTGCGACCGCAGCGACCGCCCAAGAGGAGACATGCGCCTTCGTCTTCGTCGACGTGCTCGATCGGCAGGCCCTCGCGCGCGCCATGCTGCCGCAGGATCTGCAATGGGCCCTCGCCGATCTTTATCGTTCTTTCGACAGAACGATGCGCGCGCGAAAGGGCGCCGTGCTGCATGCCGGCCACGATCATGCATCCGCCGCTTTCCCGGTCGGCCGCGACGCCCGGCGCGCCGGCGCCCTGGCGCTGGCGGCCTTGCGCGACTTCGAGGCGGAGGCCGACCGCATCGCGCGCAACTTGCGCGATCACTGGAAAGCGCGATTGCGTCTTGCGATCGCGGCGCATGTGGGACCCGCGCTCATCGATCCGAGCGCTTTGACCGCGGCCGACGTCCGGCTCGCCGTCGTGGTCGGGCGCGCGATCGACGAACTGGATGCGATGCGCGCACTGCTCGCGCAACGCGGCGGCGGAATTGTCGTTTCGACGGCGCTCGTCCAGGCGGCGGGCGAAACGCCCGGAAAGTGGGGCGAAACCATTGCGTTCGACGGAGCGGACGCA
This sequence comes from Rhodoblastus sp., assembly GCA_039808645.1. GTDB lineage: Bacteria > Pseudomonadota > Alphaproteobacteria > Rhizobiales > Beijerinckiaceae > JAJXWB01. The sequence goes on from JBDHTL010000103.1 coordinate 12,682, forward strand.
TACCTGCGCGCGATCGGCGCCGGCGAATTGTTCACGAAGCTGTGATCCGCAGAACGAAAATCGGCGTAGTGACTGAAACTAATTTCGGTATCGTACCGTAGGTGCTCAGGATCGCTGGCAACGGCCGATCCCG
>JBDHTL010000104.1:0-12611 GCA_039808645.1 Rhodoblastus sp.
TCGCCAGCGCCGGGGCTTCATCGACCTTCGTCCAAACGATTTCCAGATTCGACATTTTGGGCTTCCTCGCCTGCTGCCCCGCGGGGGCAAATCCGATCGGCGCCACCACTACGCATTTCGGGGCCGGGCCTCAATTGGATTGTTGTCGCATGGCGCCGGGCCGGGGCCGCACGCGGACCGCCGCCCGGACCGGCGCCTGCGGGAACAGCCCCCGCCCTACCGCTCCACGAAGGCCCGGTTGCGCTTCTCCAGTTCTTCTCCGTATCGCCGCAGGGCATGGGCTTCCGACAGCCGCCCGATCACCCGCCGGTTGGTCTCGTCGGTGACGACGGCCAGCACGTCCGCCTCCTGCGCGGCGAACATGTCGAGCGCGTCGCGCACCGTCGCGCGCGGGGTGAGGTAGGATTTCTGCAGGCGCGCGAGCTTCGTCACCGGCTCCGTCGGATCGGCTTCCGCCGCGTGGATGTCGCCGACCAGGACGACGCCGCAATAGCGCCCGTCGGCGTCGGTCAGCATCACTTCCTTGGTCACGCCGAGCGGCACGCGGATCCGCGCCTGGCCGATGCTCGTGTCCTCGGGCAGCGTGCGCACATCCTTGCGCATCATGCGCGCGACCGAGAGATCGCGCAGCCAGCCGATGTCGTGCGGCCCCCGGATGGTCTCGCCGCGCAGGTGAAAGCGCCAGGTGGCGAAGGAATAGCCGAAGGTCCCGCGCACCACGAGCGACACGATCAGCGAGGCGATGAAGGCCGAGAGGCCGATGCCGAAATCCCCGGTCATCTCCAGCGCGAGGAAGGTCATGGACATAGGCGCGCCGACGATGCCCGTGCCGAGCGCTGTGAGCCCGACGACCGACATGGCGGCCGGCTCCGCGCGCGCGGCGAAGGCGACGAGCGCCGTCGCGTCCGCGTAGCAGCGCCCGACATAGGCGCCGATCATCAGCGAGGCGAAGAACAGGCCGCCGCGAAACCCCGAGCCAAGCGAGATCGACGAGGCCGTGAACTTCAGCACGAGCATGGCGAGCAGCGCCATCGCCGTGAATTCCGTCGAGGAGGCGAGCAGGATCGCGCCGTGGCCCGACCCGAGCGCGGCCGGCGTCGCAACGCCGAGCAGACCGACCAGAACCCCGCCGACGACCGGCCGCAGCCAGGCCGGCCGCAGCAGCGAATTGAACACGCGCTCGGCATTCGCCACCATGCTCATCAGCGCGATCGACACGACCGAGCAGAGCAGCGCGACGACCACGATGTGGGCGAAGGCGGTCGGCGCCAGCGAATCGCCGCCGGGCGGGGTCGGCAGCAGGCTGTGGTCGACGAACTGGCCCGCCACCAGCGTCGAGACGACCGCGCTCGCGGCGATCGGCGCCAGCGAGGCGACGCTATAGGCGCCGAGAATGGTCTCGAAGGCATAGAAGGCGCCGGCGAGCGGCGCGTTGAAGGCCGCCGCGATCGCGCCCGCCGCGCCGCAGGCGACCAGCAGCCGCATGTCGTTGCGCCGCGCGCCGAGCTCGCGGCCGAGCCACGACGAAAAGGCCGCGCAGACCTGCGTGTAGGCGGCCTCGAGACCGACCGATCCCCCGAATCCGTTGGAGACCATCGTCTGCAAGGTGATGAACAGCGAGCCGCCGACCGACATGCGCCCGCCCAGAAGCGCATTCGCCTCGATCGCGTCATGCACGCGGCCGCGAAAGCGCGGCGCCACGTAGCGCGCGAGCAGCGCCAGAATGATCCCGCCCGCCGTCACCGCGGCCACCGCGCGCCAGGGTTCCAGCGAGGCGGCCAGGCTGAGCCGCAGCCCGCGCGGCAGGCCGAACAGCCATTCGTGCAGGAGTTGCGAGACGACGCTCATGCCGGTGACCAGCAGCCCGCTGACCGCCCCGACCGCCAGCGCGGCGAGCACCAGCCCCGCCTCCCGCGTGCGCACGAAGGCGCGCAGCCACACGGGAAAGAGCCCGCCGAACACGCGCGTCGGCGTCGCGGAATGCATGTCGGCGGCCGGGGCGTCCAGCCCGGCTGGTTTCGGCTCGTTCATGTCAGGCGCGGTTGCGGCGCGGCCGCAACTCGCGGGCGCCGCGCGATTTTGCACCCGAACCGCCCGAATGGCGAGACCGCGGGGCTTCGCCCATCGCCGCCGGGCGGCCCGCTTAAGCCTTCCTTCACCACGGCGCGGCAAGAATGGCCGCGGAGTGAAGTCATGCAGTCAGCCGAGCGCGCCCCCACGAACCTCTGGTCACGCCTGCCCGCGCACACCCTGTTCGGCGCCCTGGCGGTCGGCGCGATCGCGCTCGTCCTCTCCCACCCGGCCGTCATGTCGCTCGCCGGCCTCGACATCGCCGCCCAGCGCCCGGGCGCCCGCATGATCGATCGCGTCCCGACCGGCACGATCGCGGCCAACGCCGCCCGCACGCAGGAGGCCCAGAAGCCGCAGCCGGCGACACGCGGGCTGATCGGACTGCGCGCCGCGATCCGCGACCCGCGCTGATCCGCGCGTTAACCATCTGATTTAATGCGGAATGAGCAGAACAAAAAAAGAACTTGGCAAAAGGAACAAATCGGGTACATTTCCTTCCGAGGCGGCAATTGCCCTATCCGACCCGCCCGTGCCAGAAGGAATGCTGACCGTGAGCCAAGCGAATCTCCGCCTCGTGGAAGGATCGTCCGTGGACAAGACCAAGGCGCTCGACGCCGCCCTGTCGCAGATCGAACGGGCCTTCGGCAAGGGCTCGATCATGCGGCTCGGCAAGAACCAGAAGGCGGTCGAGATCGAGGCCGTCTCCACGGGCTCGCTCGGGCTCGACATCGCCCTCGGCGTCGGCGGCCTGCCGCGCGGCCGGGTGGTCGAGGTCTACGGTCCCGAATCCTCCGGCAAGACGACGCTCACCCTGCATGTCATCGCCGAAGCCCAGAAGCGCGGCGGCACCTGCGCCTTCGTCGACGCCGAACACGCGCTCGATCCGATCTACGCTCGCAAGCTCGGCGTCAATCTCGACGAACTCCTGATCTCCCAGCCCGACACTGGCGAGCAGGCGCTCGAGATCACCGACACGCTGGTGCGTTCCGGCGCGATCGACGTGCTGGTCGTCGATTCCGTCGCCGCCCTCACGCCGCGCGCGGAGATCGAGGGCGAAATGGGCGACGTGCAGCCCGGCCTGCAGGCGCGCCTCATGAGCCAGGCGCTGCGCAAGCTCACCGCCTCGATTTCGCGCTCGAACTGCATGGTGATCTTCATCAACCAGATCCGCATGAAGATCGGCGTCATGTACGGTTCGCCGGAAACGACGACCGGCGGCAACGCGCTCAAGTTCTACGCCTCCGTTCGCCTCGACATTCGTCGCATCGGCTCGATCAAGGACCGCGACGAGGTCGTCGGCAACCAGACCCGGGTCAAGGTCGTCAAGAACAAGGTCGCGCCGCCCTTCAAGCAGGTCGAATTCGACATCATGTACGGCGAGGGCATTTCCAAGATGGGCGAACTGGTCGACCTCGGCGCCAAGGCCGGCGTGGTCGAGAAGTCTGGCGCCTGGTTCTCCTACGACAGCCAGCGCCTCGGCCAGGGCCGCGAGAACGCCAAGAACTTCCTGCGCCAGAACCCCGAGGTCGCCCAGCGCATCGAACAGGCGATCCGCGAGAACGCGGGGCTCATCGCCGAGAAGATTCTGGACACGGCGGGCGAGGATTCCGACGGCGACGACGATTGAGCATCGCGCTCCTCCCGGCCGCGCCCCGCACGCGCGAACCGGAGAGGACGCCGGCGAGGCGCCGTGAGCCGCCCCGCGAGCGAAACCGGTCCGCCATCATCGCGTTCCGCTCGACAGTTTCATGACGCCCCGCTAGAAAGGCCCGGCTCAGCCGGGCCTTTCGCTTGTCGCTGGGCGGCGCGGCGTTGCGCCGGGACCGCCGGCCTCCGGCCGGCTGCCGGCCGAGCCGGGCGATCCCGGATTGAGCCTCGCGCATGAACCGGCAGTATTGGGAAGGCCGCTGACATCGGCCGTGAGAGTTGGGACGAAATGAGCGGCGTCAACGAAATCCGTGCGACCTTTCTCGACTATTTCGCGGGCCACGGCCACGAGAAGGTGCCTTCCTCCCCGCTCGTCCCGCGCAACGACCCGACCCTCATGTTCACCAATGCGGGCATGGTCCAGTTCAAGAACGTCTTCACCGGCGTCGAGAAGCGGCCCTATTCGCGCGCCGCGTCGTCGCAGAAATGCGTGCGCGCCGGCGGCAAGCACAACGACCTCGACAATGTCGGCTACACCGCGCGTCATCACACCTTCTTCGAAATGCTCGGGAACTTCTCGTTCGGCGACTATTTCAAGGACGGCGCGATCGAACTCGCCTGGAACCTGATCACCAGGCACTTCGACCTGCCGAAGGACCGGCTGCTCGTCACCGTCTATCATGACGACGACGAGGCCTATGGCCTGTGGAAGAAGATCGCCGGCTTTTCCGACGACCGCATCATCCGCATCGCGACCTCGGACAATTTCTGGTCGATGGGCGAGACCGGCCCCTGCGGCCCCTGCTCGGAAATCTTCCTCGACCAGGGCGAGCACATCGCGGGCGGCCCGCCCGGCTCTCCCGACGAGGACGGCGACCGGTTCCTGGAATTCTGGAACCTCGTCTTCATGCAATACGAGCAGATCTCGCCGAGCGAGCGCGTGCCGCTGCCGCGCCCCTCCATCGACACCGGCATGGGGCTCGAGCGCATCGCGGCTCTCCTGCAGGGCGTGACCTCGACCTACCAGACCGACCTGATGCGCGCGCTGATCCGCGCCGTGGCGGAAGAGACGGGCGTCGATCCCGACGGCCCGCAGGCCGCCAGCCACCGCGTCATCGCCGACCACCTGCGCGCCTCCGCCTTCCTCGTCGCCGACGGCGTCACGCCGCTGAACGAGGGCCGCGGCTACGTGCTCCGCCGCATCATGCGCCGCGCCATGCGTCACGCGCAGCTGCTCGGCGCGAAGGACCCGCTGATGTGGAAGCTCGTCCCCGCGCTGGTGCGCGAGATGGGCCAGGCCTATCCCGAGCTGATCCGCTCCGAGCCGCTGATCGTCGAAACGCTGCGCACCGAGGAAACCAAATTCCGCACGACGCTCGCGCGCGGCCTTTCGATCCTCGAGGACGAGACGCGGACCCTGGTCGCCGGCCAGTCGCTGTCCGGCGAAACCGCCTTCAAGCTCTACGACACCTACGGCTTCCCGCTCGACCTGACCCAGGACGCTCTGCGCGCGCGCGACCTGTCCGTCGACACCGCCGGCTTCGACGCCGCCATGGAGCGCCAGCGCGCCGAGGCGCGCAAGGCCTGGGCGGGTTCAGGCGAAGCCGCGACCGAAGCCGTCTGGTTCGGCCTGCGCGAAAGACTCGGCGCGACGGAATTCCTCGGCTACGACACCGAAACCGCCGAAGGCGTCGTACAGGCGATCCTCGTCGACGGCGCCGAAGTCGCCTCGGCCGGCAAGGGAACGAAGGCCGCCGTCATCCTCAACCAGACGCCGTTCTACGGCGAAAGCGGCGGCCAGACCGGCGACACCGGTTTCGCGCGCGCCCCGGGGGTCGTGTTCAGGATCGAAACCACCGGCAAGAAGCTCGGCGATCTCTTCGTGCACGAGGGCGTCGTCGAGCGCGGCGAGCTGCCGGTCGGCGCCGCGCTCGAACTCGACGTCGATCACGCGCGCCGCGCCGCGATCCGCTCCAACCATTCGGCCACCCACCTGCTGCACGAGGCGCTGCGCCTGGTCCTCGGCGATCATGTCGCGCAGAAGGGCTCGCTGGTCGCGCCCGACCGTCTGCGCTTCGACTTCTCGCATCCCAAGCCGATCGGCGACGACGAGCTGGCGCGCATCGAAGACATCGCCAATGCCGTCGTCCTGCAGAACGCGGCCGTCGAGACGCGGCTGATGGCGGTCGACGACGCCATCGAATCCGGCGCCCGCGCGCTGTTCGGCGAGAAATACGGCGACGAGGTGCGCGTCGTCTCGATGGGCCGGCCGCTGGACGATCATCGCGGCGCCAACCGCGCCTTCTCCGTCGAACTCTGCGGCGGCACCCATGTCGAGCGCACCGGCGACATCGGCCTCGTCACCATCGTCGGCGAGAGCGCGGTCGCCTCCGGCGTGCGCCGCCTCGAGGCCAAGACCGGCGCCGGCGCGCGCCATCATCTCAACGAAGAGAGCCGCCGCCTGCGCGAGATCGCCCATCTCGTGCGCGCGCCGGCCGAAGAGGCCGCCAATCGGCTCGCCGCGCTCCTCGACGAGCGCAAGAAGATGGAGCGGGAGCTCGGCGAGGCTCGCCGCAAGCTCGCCATGGGCGGCGGTTCGGCGGAGGTCCAGCCCTTCCGCGAGATATCGGGCGTGAAATTCCTGTCGCGCGCGGTGGCCGGCGTCGAGATGAAGGATCTGAAGTCGCTCGCCGACGAGGCGAAGAAGACGATCGGCTCCGGCGTGGTGGCGATCGGCAACGCCGGCGCCGACGGCAAGGGCGGCGTGGTCGTCTCGATCACGCCCGACCTCGCCGACCGGTTCAACGCCGTCGATTTCGTGCGCATCGCCTCGGAGAAGCTTGGCGGCAAGGGCGGCGGCGGCCGGCCGGACATGGCCCAGGCCGGCGGCCCCGACGGCTCGCAGATCGGCGCCGCGCTCGAGGCCATCGAGAGCGCGCTGCGCCAGAAAGCCGCCGGATGATCGCCCGTCGCCGCGCGCGGATCGCGCGATTGCGGCGGCGCGTGCATTTCATCCTCGACGGCGGCGTCGCCAATCGCACGGCGCGCCTCGCGCATGCCTTGATCATCGCGCTGGTCGTGCTTTCCGTCGCGTCGGTCGTGCTCGAGACCGTGCCCGAACTGCAAAGACGCTACGGCCTCGTCTTCGACGCGATCGAACTTCTCGCGCTCGTCGGCTTTTCCATCGAATATGCGTTGCGCATCTGGGGGGCGCCCGACAGCGCCGCCTATTTCGGCATGACGCCATTTCGCGCACGGCTGGCTTACGCGAGAACGCCCTATGCCGTCGTCGATCTCCTGACGATCGCGCCCTTCTATCTCGGCCTGTTCCTGCCGGGCGACTTCCGCGTGCTGCTGCTGCTGCGGCTCGCGCGCTTCTTCAAGCTCGCGCGCTATTCGCCGGGCATGCGCTCGCTCGCCGCCGCCCTGCAGGCCGAACGCAAGGCGCTCGGCGCGTCTGCGGTCATCATCTTCGGCGTGATCCTCGTCATGGCCTCGGCCATGCACATCGCCGAACATGTCGCGCAACCCGACAAGTTCGGCTCCATTCCGGAATCGATGTGGTGGGCGGTCGTCACCATCACCACGGTCGGCTATGGCGACGTCGTGCCGATCACGGTGGCCGGCCGCATCATCGCCGGGATCACGGCCTTTATGGGTTTCCTGCTCCTCGCCCTGCCCGTCGGCATCGTCGCCACCGCCTTCGCGGAGGAAATCCATCGCCGCGAATTCGTCGTCACCTGGTCGATGATCGCTCACGTGCCGCTGTTCGCGACGCTCGACGCCTCCGAGATCGCTGAGATCATGCATTATCTGCGCGCGCAGACCGTGCCGGCCGACACGATCGTCGTGCGACGCGGCGAGGAGGCGCACAGCATGTATTTCGTCGCCCTCGGCGAAGTGCAGGTCGAACTGCCTCACGAAAAGGTGCGGCTCGGCGAGGGCCAGTTCTTCGGCGAGATCGCGGTGCTGCGCAAGACGCGACGCACTGCGACGGTGCGCACCACCGTGCCCTCCAAGCTTCTCGCGCTCGACGCCGGCGACCTCGGCACGCTGATGGCGCGCAATCCCGAGATCGGCCGTCGCATCGAGGAAGCGATTGCGGCTTACGGCAACGTGAATGCGCTCACCCCGCGAGGCGACATGACGGCGGCCGAGGTCGGCCGGCCGCCCGACGATTAGCCCCGCCTGCGCGCGAACGGGCGCAGGCCTGTCCCCCGCGCCAGTTTCTGGAGACTTTCGATGCGCATTGTGGCTTCGCTGCTTCTTCTTTTCGCGCTCGCCGGCTGCATGACGGTGAACGAGGCGCAGATGCCCGACCCCGCCGCGCGCGGCGGCGGCATGGTCGGCGGCGAGCCGGCCTCGCCCTACCAGAAGCCGCGCTGAGGCGGAGCGGGCTCGAGCCCTATCCGCTGCAGATCGCGCGCAGCGCCAGCCAGTCGCCGGCCGACAGCAGCGGCTCGCCGGCCGCCTTTGCCGTTTCGTCGGCGAGCCGCGCCGGCAGCGAAGAAGAGCTGGCCGCGCGCGTCGACGGCGACGTTTGCCTCGGGCGACGAATGGTTCGACAATGCATTCCCCGTGAGCGTCGCGAGTCATCCTGCGCCCGAACGCGCGCAGGCGTCGCGCCCGCGCGCACGTAGCGCCCGCACATGGCGCCGTTGATCCCGAGCAACGCGCATGCGATGGCGCGCGCTTAGGCTCGGCAGTCAGACACAGGGCAGGAAAGAAGGAAAGACCGGCCATGTTCAAATCCATTCTCGCTCCCGTCGACCTCGCCGAGCCCGCCCCCGCGCAGCCCGCCATCCGCGCCGCGGTCGAATTCGCCAATGCCGCGGGCGGGCGCGTGCGGCTGATCAACGTGCAATCGCTCCTGCCGGCGACCTTCATGGACTATGTGCCGGCCGATTTCGACGCGATGCAGAAGGCGAACGCCGAAAAGGCGCTGGCCGACATGCTGAAGGACATCAAGCTGCCGCCCGACCGCCTCTCCAGCGTCGTGCGCATCGGCGGCGTCTATCCCGAGATTCTGGCGGAAGCGAAGGACTGGGGCGCGGATCTCGTGGTGATCGGTTCGCACCGGCCGGCGATGTCGACCTACCTGCTCGGCTCCAACGCGACGACGGTGGTGCGGCATGCGAATTGTTCGGTGTTGGTGGTGCGGGAGTAGGACGCGCCTTCAAGAACCACGCGAAATGAGATATCTTGGAGATATCTCTGGAGTGTGGATATGTCTCAGGCGACGATCGGGAAATGGGGCAAGAGCCTCGGCGTCCGCCTGCCGGCCGACGCAGCCCGTGCGCTTGGTCTCGACGTCGGCGGCGAGGTCGAGATCATCGCTGGCGAAGGCAAAATCATCGTAACGCCCCTCGCCAGAAAACTCACGATCGAAGATCTGTTCAAGGGCAAATCATCCGAGGAATGGCGCGCTCTTTATCGCGATTCCGAGTTCGGCTGGGGGCCTGACGTCGGCCGTGAGATCATCGAAGACCGATGACGGCTTACACGCCCGCAGCCGGCGATCTCATGTGGACTGATTTCGATCCGACGCTCGGTCGCGAACAGATGGGGCGACGGCCGGCGTTCGCGATCTCCTCGCGCGAGCTGAGCGAAAACGCCGGCTTCGTGATCGTGGCGCCGATCACCTCGCGTGTGCGGGCCTTTCCGACGAGCGTCGTCTTGTCGAAGGGCTCAGCGATCGAAGGCGAAATCCTGTTGCATCAGATTCGCAGCATCGACATGCTCGCTCGGCCGGTAAAATTCGCGGGACGGGCAGGCGAGGAAACCACACGTCAGGTGCGTGAGAAATTGACGACGCTTATCGAGACTTGAATTCGCGTTTTTCTTAACCCTTGAATACATTGCGCCGGTGATAATCGAGATACTTCAACGCCGGCCGCAATTCCGGCCGAGATGGCAGCAAGAGTTTACGATCTGGTGACAGAAGCCTCAAAGCTGTATCGGGCACGCGATCAGAAGCAGTCAGAATGTCATAATTATCGTCGATCGAAAGTAGCCCCCGATCAAACATCCAATGGACAGTGGCCGATAAGGCCACGCCGTTCGAGATCGCATCCGGCCCATCATCCATAACCGGCCGGATATGAGCAGCTTGCACCTCCGAACGTCCTCCTCCGTTCAGAATGCGAAGTCCGGTCATCGCGCAGGTGTCGACATAAGCCGATTTCACTCCGGTTGCGAAAGCTCGCTCACGAAATGGGCGAGATACGAGTTGCTCTACGATGCGTCGTGGCGTGGCTTCGTAGTGCGCCTGCGCCTCGCCAAATCCGAGCGGGATTTCTTCACGTGCGAGCCCCGCCGGACGCTCGCGGGGCGTCAGACCAAGCGTATGCGAGAACCCTGCCGTCAATATCGCGTCATACTCGTCGTCCGCCATATTACGAACGGCGCGACCGAAGGCTCCTTTATTCGTCGATCCGTCTGCTTTCGAAAGACGGCTTTCGTAAGTTCCGCTCGCCTCGCGAAACGGCACCGAATGTTCAAATTCAAGATAAGTTCCCGGCTCTACAAGAGCGTAGAAATGATCCGCCCACGTCGTGTCTGGAACAATGCTGCTTATCCGCGCGGTGGCGAAATAGGCTTGTCGCCCTCCGCGGCTAAGCTCGTCGCCGTTTGCTCGTCGCGGTTCGTAATAAACGATCCAGTCAGAGAGCGCCGCTTCGACCTGCCGTAGGTAGGTCCGCGGAAAATGATACTTTTCGTCGGGCGTATCGTCGTAGGTCGGGTCGACCTTGGTCGTGAAAACGGCCTTTGTCATCTCATAAGATGAACCAGGCCGCCATCCAGTTCGTCAAGTATCCGAGCCTTTCACCCCTCACCTCTCTCTTCTGTTCAAGAACGCCAGCCGCTCAAATAGGTGCACGTCCTGCTCGTTCTTCAAGAGCGCGCCGTGCAGCGGCGGGATGAGCTTCTTGGGGTCGCGCTCGCGCAGCGTTTCGGGGCCGATGTCCTCGTTCAAGAGCAGCTTCAGCCAGTCGAGCAATTCGGAGGTCGAGGGCTTCTTCTTCAGGCCCGGCACGTCGCGCACTTCGAAGAAGATGCGCAGCGCCTCTTCCACCAGCCGCTTCTTGATGCCGGGGAAATGGACGTCGACGATCTGCTCCATCGTCTCGGCGTCGGGGAACTTGATGTAGTGGAAGAAGCAGCGGCGCAGGAAGGCGTCGGGCAGTTCCTTCTCGTTGTTGGAGGTGATCATCACGATCGGGCGCTTGGCCGCCTTCACGTTCTCGCCGGTCTCGTAGACGTGGAATTCCATGCGGTCGAGTTCGAGCAGCAGGTCGTTCGGGAATTCGATGTCGGCCTTGTCGATCTCGTCGATCAGCAGCACCGGGCGCTGCTCGGCCGTGAACGCCTCCCACAGCTTGCCGCGCTTGATGTAATTGTTGATGTCGCTGACGCGGGGATCGCCGAGTTGCGAATCGCGCAGGCGCGAAACGGCGTCGTATTCGTAGAGGCCCTGCTGCGCCTTTGTGGTCGACTTGATGTGCCAGGTGAGCAGCGGCGCGCCGATGGCCTTGGCGACTTCTTCCGCCAGCACCGTCTTGCCGGTGCCGGGCTCGCCCTTCACCAGCAGCGGACGCTCGAGCACGATGGCCGCGTTGACGGCGACCTTGAGGTCCTCGGTCGCGACGTAATCCTTGGTTCCGGTAAAACGCATGTCAGTCCCTTCGTTTAACCGGCAAGTTAAACGGCGGATCGAAGCTGGGCAAGCCGGGCGCGGCCGCGCGCATGGTAGGGTTGAGGAATGAAGAGCCAGCGTTCCGCCGCGCCGGACCGCGCCAAGGGTCTGCAATTCCTGCTGATCACCGCGTTCGGCTGGGGCCTTAACTGGCCCGCCATCAAGTTCCTGCTGCAGGAATGGCCGCCGCTATTCGCACGCGGGCTCGCCGGCGTGCTGGCGGCCGCCCTGCTTGCGGGCGTCGCGCTCGCGCGTGGCGAGCGTCTGCGGCTGCCGCCGCGCGATATGCCGCGCATGGCGGTGGCCGCCTTCACAAATGTCTTCGCCTGGATAGGCTTCACCACGATCGCCATGCAATGGCTGACGGTCGGCGAAGGCGCGATGCTCGTCTACACGATGCCGGTCTGGGCGACCCTGTTCGCCTGGCCGCTGCGCGGCGCGCGGCCCGGCCCGCTCGGCATTGCCGCGCTCGGCCTCGGATTTTCCGGCATCGCGCTGCTGCTGGGGATCGACGCCTTTCATCTAGGTCCCGACAAGGCGCTCGGCGTCGGGCTCGCCCTGTTTTCGGCGATGGCTTTTGCCCTCGGAACCATCCTCAACCGGGCGCCGGTCGCGCTGTCGCCCATCGGCGTCGTCGTCTGGCAGGTGGGGCTCGGCTGCGCGCCCATGCTGCTGCTCGGCCTGGCCTTCGAGCGTCCCCATACCGACGCGCTCTCGCCAGCCGGCGCGGCGGCCTTCGTCTACATGGCGCTCGTGCCGATGGGCGCCTGCTATCTCAGCTGGTTTGCAGCCATCGATCGGCTGCCGCCCGCTATCGCTTCCACCGGCATGCTGCTCGTGCCGGTCATCGGCGTCGCCTCGGCCGCGCTGCTGCTCGGCGAAGGCCTGGGCGCGCGCCAGTTGCTGGCGCTTGCGCTCACGATCGCCGGCGTCGCGCTCGCCTTGCGCGAGAACCGCGCGAAATGAGTCTATTTCCGCTGGATGGCCGCGAGATAGCGCAGGAAATCCTCCACCTGCCTCGGCGTCAGCTTCACCCGCGGCATGCCTTGGGCGTGGCCGACGACCAGGCCCTCCGCAAGCCCTTCCTGCAGGTTTTCGAGCGGGTATTTCCGGGCGAGCGTACGGAACGTCGGCGCCGCAGTATTGGGGCTCGCTCCCTTCACGCCCACCGCATGGCAGGCCTTGCAGCGCTGCGCGA
>JBDHTL010000105.1:0-12593 GCA_039808645.1 Rhodoblastus sp.
TTGATTTTAATGGCGCGCCCGAAAGGATTCGAACCTCTGACCCCCAGATTCGTAGTCTGGTGCTCTATCCAGCTGAGCTACGGGCGCGCGGGACCGGCGATTGGCCGAATCCGGCTTCGGCGGCGGAGCGCCGAGGCAGCGACCGTCTAACCGGTCGCGGCGCCAAAGGCAAGTCGTGTTCGCGCTCTCAGGATTTTCCGTTCGCCGCCGTCGGTTCGGCCCGGCCGGATCGAGGGGCGGCCAGGCCGGCCGCGGCCGGCAGCACGATTTCGAAGGCCGCGCCCGGCCAGGCGGGATGGTCGATCTGCTTGAGCCCGATCGTCCCGCCGTGGGCGCGCACGAGATCGGCGGCGATCGCCAGGCCGAGGCCGGTGCCGCCTGGCCGGGCCGCCCCGCGGAAGGCCGAAAACAGGTTGTCGCGGGCCGCGGGCGGCAAGCCGGGGCCGTTGTCGACCACGACGATCGAGACCGTTCCGTTGTCGCGCGCCGCGAAAAGGCGAATCGCCGGCTCGCCGACGGCCGAGCCGGCGCTGTCCAGCGCCTCGACCGCGTTGCGGAACAGGTTGAGGAGCGCGCGAAAGAACTGCTCGCGATCGACGTGGATGATGAAGTCCTGCGGCGCATCGTTGCGGAATTCGATCGTCGAGCGCGTCGACAGCATGGCCGTTTCGGCGGCCTCCGCCGCCATCAGGCGCAGCGGCGTCGGCGCCAGGCGCGGCGTCTCGTCGACAGAGCGTCCGTAGGTCAGCGTCGCCTGGCAAAAACGGATCGCACGATCGAGGGTCGAGACGAGCTTGGGCGCCAGGCGCACCACCAGCGGGTCGGAAGCCGAGGCCATGCGGTCGGAGATCAGCTGCGCCGACGTCAGCATGTTGCGCAGGTCGTGATTGATCTTGGCGACCGCGAGGCCCAGCGCGGCCAGCCGCTTCTTCTCCGACAGTTCGCGCGCGAGCGCGCGCTCCATGTGGGCCAGCGCCTCTTCCGCCGCGCCGATCTCGTGGCGCGCGCCGGAGGGCGCGATGATCTTCGAGGCGTCTTCCGGGGCGGCGGCGAAGGCGACGACATTGCCGGTGAGGCGGCGCACGGGCGCGAGCACCATGATCGACAGCGCGGCGACCGCGAGCAGCGCGACGATCAGGGATATCGCCAGCGACAGTAGCAGGATGTTGAGCGAATAGGCGCGCATGGCCGCTTTCAGCGGCTTCTCGTCGATGGCGACCTCGACATATTCGGCGCCCATCGGCGCCTCGCCGCGCACGTCGAGAACGCGCCCCTCGCGCGCGAGAAGCGTGCGGAACGAGGCGGAGATCGCGCTCCAGGCGGACTGGTCGCGCAAGTCCGCCACTTCGTCCACCTCGGGCGGCATGTCGGCCGCCGCCAGCATGCGCCGGCTGTCCGGACGCTTCAGCACGATCATGCGTGCGCCGACGCTGTCGAGAATCGCGACCTTGAGGGTCTGCGGGACCATGCCCTCGGGGGCGGCGTCGAGAACGAGGGCCGCCGTATAGGCCGCCGAGAGGCGCGTCCGCAGCCAGTTGTTGCGGAAATTGGCGATGGAGGGAATGTAGATCGCCACTTCAGCCAGAAGCACGAAGACGACGATCAGCAGCAAAACGCGGCCGGCAAGGCCGAAACGCGGCAGGTGTATCGCCTTGTCCCGCCTGTCGCCGATCTGTCCGCTGCTCGCGTCGTCCATCGCTCACCCGAACCTGCGCAACATGCGCAGGACGCTGCTCACCCACGGCCGGTCCAGCTTGTCGGCATAGACGCCGAAAGCCGCGCGCCGCGTGATTTCCGACAGGGTCGGATAGGCCGATATGGCGTTCGCCAGATCCTGCGCCATCAGCCCCCGCGACAATGCAAGCGACCAGGGCGCGATCAGCTCTCCGGCCGACCGGCCGACGATCCCGCAGCCGAGCACGCGCCCGTCGCGCGCGGTCACCGCCTTGACGTGGCCCTTCGACGCGCCTTCGGCGCGCGCGCGATCGTTCTCGGCGAGGCTCCACCGCAGGATGCGGATTTTCCTGTGCCGTGCGCTCGCCTCCTGCTCGGACAGGCCGACCCAGGCGATTTCCGGGTCGGTGAAGGTCACGCGCGGGACGATGTCGTGTCGCGGCCGCGCCGGCAGTCGAAACAGGATCTGCCGCAGCGCGAGGCCCGCGTGATAATTGGCGGCGGACGTCAGTTGCGCCATGCCGGCGATGTCGCCGACCGCGTAGATGCGGCGATTGCTCGTGCGCAGATTGCCGCCCGTTTTCACGCCGCCCCGGTCGAACCGCACGCCGGCGGCCTCGAGACCGAGATTGTCGACATTCGGCCTGCGGCCGGCCGCGATCAGCAGATGCGTGCCGTCGATCGTCTCCTCCACCTGCTGGCCGCCGAGCACGACCCGCACCCCTTCGGGACGCGGCTCGATGCGCGCGATCGACCGGCCCTCGCGGATATCGACGCCTTCGCGGCGCAGGGCGTCGAGCGCGACAGCGGCGAGCTCGGGGTCTTCGCGGGCGAGCGCCCGGTCCGCCTCAACGACGATCGCTTCCGAGCCGAGGCGGCGGAAGGCCTGCGCGAATTCCATCCCCTGCGGCCCGCCGCCGACGACGACGAGGCGGCGCGGCAGCGTCTCGATATCGAAGATCGTCTCGTTGGTGAGGTAGCGGACGTATTCGAGGCCCGCGATCGGCGGCACGAAAGGCGCGGAGCCGGTCGCCAGCACGAAACGGCGGGCGCGCACGGCGAAGCCGCCGGCTTCGACCCTCTCCCGGTCGACGAAGCGCGCCGCGGCGCGGATCACGCGCACGCCCATCGCTTCGTAGCGCGCCTGCGAATCGTTGGGCGCGACGGCTGCGACCGTCTGCTTGATCCGCTTGCGCACCGCTGTCCATTCGACACGCGGCTCGACCGCGTGGACGCCGAAGCGCGCGGCGTCGCGCATCGTCTCGGCGATCGCGGCGGAGGCGATGAGCGCCTTGGAGGGCACGCAGCCGGCGTTGAGGCAGTCGCCGCCCATCTCGCCCTTCTCGATCAGCACGACCGGGACGCCGAGCCGCGCCGCGCCGGCGGCGACCGACAGGCCGCCGGCGCCTGCGCCGATCACGCAGATGTCGGGCGTCAGAAGGTCGGTCAAAGCGCGCGTCCGTTCATTTCGCCGCCAGCCCCTTGCGCGCGGCCCAGACGCGCCGCGCGACGATCGGCGCGAGCGCGAACAGCGACAGGCCGACCAGGACGCCAAATATCTTCGGGGTGACGATGGCCGACAAGGGGAGATCCAGCTTGCAGACGATCCCGCCCGCGTCGCGACAGGCGTCGCGGCGGGCGAGGGCGCCGGCGACGATCTCGTCCATGCTGGCGCCGGCCGCCGTGAAGACGAAGCCCGCCGGCAGAACGCCGAGCGCCGTCGTCCAGAAGAAGGTTCCAAGCGGGACGCCGGCGAGCGCCGCCGCGAGATTGACGAACCAGAACGGAAAGAGCGGCGACATCCGCAGGAACAGCAGATAGCCGACGGCGTGATCCCGGAACCTGTCGCGCAATCGCAGAACCTTGGGGCCCGCGCGGGCCGCCAGCGTCTCGCCAAGCGCCGAGCGCGCCGCCAGAAACAGCGCGCAGGCGCCGAGCGTGGCCCCGAGCGCCGACGCGGCGAGCCCGTATCCGAGGCCGAACAGGGCGCCGCCGGCCAGGGTCATCAGGGTCGCGCCGGGCGCGGAAATCGCCACGAGGCCGGCGTAGACCGCGGCGAAGACCGCGAGCGCGGCGGCGAAGCGCTGGTCGATGAAGGCGAGCAGCGGCTTGCGGCTGTCGACGAAAAGCTCCAGGGAAATGTAGCGATCGAGCCGCAAGCCGAAAAACAGGACCAGCGCGAGGACCATGACGGCGAGCGGCGCGAAGCGTCGCCAGGACTCGGGCGCGGGATTCGGCGCGGGCTCCATCATGGTTCCAGCATAAACGGCCGCCGGCGCGGTCCGCGACATTCGGCGCCTGACATTTGCGTGATTGGCGCGCCGCTCTGTGCTAACCGAAACGCCAACAACGCACGCAAGGGAGCGAGACATGACGACCGTCGCCTTCATCGGACTTGGCAACATGGGCGGGCCGATGGCCGCAAACCTGGCGACGGCCGGCTATGCCGTGCGCGGCTTCGATCTCGTGCCGTTCCTGCGCGACGAGGCCGCGAAGGCTGGCATTTCCGTCGCGGCGTCGACGGCGGATGCAGTCAGGGACGCCGACGTCGTCGTCACCATGGTGCCGGCGGGCAAGCACGTCATGGCCGTCTGGTCCGAGATCGCGCCGCTCGCCAAGAAGGGCGCGCTGTTCATCGATTCCTCGACCATCGACGTCGACAGCGCCCGCGCCGCCCATGCGCTCGCCGAAAAGACGGGGCTGGCGAGCGTCGACGCGCCCGTCTCGGGCGGCACCGGCGGCGCCAAGGGCGGGACGCTGACCTTCATGTGCGGCGGCGCCGAGGACGCCTTCGCCGCGGCCAAGCCGCTTCTGGAAAAGATGGGCAAGAAGATCGTCCATTGCGGCGGGCCGGGCGCCGGCCAGGCGGCCAAGATCTGCAACAACATGATTCTCGGCGCGACGATGATCGCGACGGCCGAAGCCTTCGTGCTCGGCGAAAAGCTCGGGCTGACGCATCAGGCGCTGTTCGACGTGGCCTCGACGTCCTCCGGCCAGAGTTGGTCGCTGACGACCTATTGCCCGGCGCCGGGCCCCGTGCCGACCTCGCCGGCCAACAATCACTACAAGCCGGGCTTTGCCGCCGCTCTCATGCTGAAAGACCTGAAACTGTCGCAGGAAGCGGCGGCCTCGGCCGGCGCGGCGACCCCGATGGGCGCGGCCGCGGCGCAGATCTACGCCCTGTTCAACGCAGCCGGCCATGCCGGCGACGATTTTTCGGGCGTCATCAATTTCTTGCGCGGCAAGGCCGGATAGGTCAGTCTACTTGACATAATCCCGCGAGGGTTTATCGAAATTCGAGGCCACGCGTCTGACGACGCCCAGAATGGACCGCCCGGATGAACGCTCATCAGAAGATCGTCTTTTCGCACAATCCGACGCCCCGCCCCGTCAGCGCGGACGCGCGCGCCGAGGCGCTGAAGGATCCGGGCTTCGGCAAAGTGTTCACCGATCATATGGCCACGATCCGCTGGACGCTCGGCCGCGGCTGGCACGACGCGCAGATCCGCGCGCGCGAGCCGATCGCGCTCGATCCGGCCGCGGCCGTCCTGCACTACGGGCAGGAGATTTTCGAAGGTCTGAAGGCCTACAACCTCTCCGACGGCTCGATCGCCCTGTTCCGGGCCGAGCAGAACGCCCGGCGCTTCAACGCCTCGGCCGAGCGCATGGCCATGCCGACCATTCCCGAAGCCGTGTTCATGCAGGCGGTCGAGGAACTGGTGAAGGTCGACCGCGCCTGGGTGCCGAAGGGCGACGGCAGCCTCTATCTGCGGCCCTTCCAGTTCGCCACCGAAGCGTTTCTCGGCGTGCGGCCAAGCCACGAATATCTGTTCGTGCTGATCGCCAGCTCCGTCGGCTCCTACTTCAAGGGCGGCGAGAAGCCGGTGACGGTGTGGCTGACCGACCGTTACACGCGCGCCGCAGAGGGCGGAACCGGCGCGGCCAAGTGCGGCGGCAATTACGCGGCCTCGCTGCTGGCGCAGGCCGAAGCCATCGAGAACGGCTGCGACCAGGTCGTCTTCCTCGACGCCGCCCAGCACAAATGGGTGGAAGAACTCGGCGGGATGAACGTGTTCTTCGTGATGGACGACGGCTCGCTCGTCACCCCGCCGCTGACCGGCACGATCCTGCCCGGCATCACGCGCGACGCCATCCTGACGCTGGCGCGCGCCGAGGGTCGCACGGTGCGCGAAGAACGCTATTCGATGGACCAATGGCGCGCGGACGCGGCCAGCGGCAAGCTGCGCGAGGCCTTCGCCTGCGGCACGGCGGCGGTCGTGGCCGCCATCGGCAAGGTGAAGAGCGCAGCCGGCGACATCGTCATGGGCGACGGGTCGGTCGGCGCGGTGACGGCGGCGCTGAAGGCGAAACTCGTCGGCATCCAGCGCGGCGACGCGCCCGATCCGCATGGATGGGTGCGCCGGATCGGCTGACGGCCGGACCAGGCGGAGGGGTCACCCTCCCGCGCCGCGCTGTTTCTCGCTTTTCTTCTTCTTGAATTTCGGCCGGGCGCGCCGCTCCCCGTCGTCGGGCTGCGGCGTCTGCTTCTCGTGCTTGCTCCTGCGCGGACGCTCGGTCGCGCCGCCAGCGCCCATGCGCTCGACGCGCACCTGATCGCCGCCGGGGCGGCGCATGCCGGCGAGAAACTGGTCGGCGACGGCGTCGGAGACCTCGAACTGCGTCTCGTGGTCGTAGATGCGGATGACGCCGATATCCTGCCGCGTCACGCCGCCCTTGCGGCAGAGCATGGGCAGCAGCCATTTCGGATCGGCGTTGCGCTTGCGGCCGATGTCCATGCGGAACCAGACCGCGTCCGGCATGGCGCGCGGACCTTTCGGCGTGCGCGCGGGCGCGCCGCCGCGCGGCTCGAACTGCGGCGGCGCGACGGAGGCCGGCGCCTCGATATCCTCGACGCCCGGCAGGCGCGCGCGATAGAGGCGCACGAGCGCGGCGGCGATTTCTTCCGGGCTGCGCTCGACCAGTAGCTGGCGCCCCATATCGAGGTCCTCCGACGAGGCTTCTTCCGTCAGCGCGGGATCGCGCAGCATGCGCTGGCGGTCGAGTTCCGCGATTTCGGCCAGCGTCGGAGGGCCGCCCCATTGCGCCTGAATATCTGCATTGGCAAGCAGCATCGCGGCGCGGCGCTGGCGCGACACGGGCACGAGCAGCGCGCTCACGCCCTTGCGCCCTGCCCTGCCGGTGCGGCCGCTGCGATGCTGCAACGTCTCGGCGTCGGTCGGCAATTCGGCGTGGATGACGAGTTCGAGATTGGGCAGGTCGATGCCGCGGGCTGCGACATCGGTCGCAACGCAGACGCGCGCGCGGCCGTCGCGCAGCGCCTGCATGGCGCGGTTGCGCTCGTGCTGGCTGAGTTCGCCGGACAGAAGCACAGCGGAAAAGCCGCGCTCCTGCAGCGTCGCCTGCAGGTGGCGCACCGCCTCGCGCGTGTTGCAGAAGACCATGGCCGTCTGCGCTTCCACATAGCGCAACAGATTGACGACGGCGTGCTCGATCTCCTTCGGCGCTATGCGGATCGCGCGATATTCGATGTCGGCATGGCCGCGCGCGCCGCCCTCGACCTCGAGGCGCAAGGCGTCGCGCTGGTAGCGGCGCGCGAGCGCGACGATGCCCTTGGGCATGGTGGCCGAAAACATCAGCGTGCGCCGAGTCGGCGGCGTCGCGTCGAGAATGAATTCGAGATCCTCGCGGAAGCCGAGGTCGAGCATTTCGTCGGCCTCGTCGAGCACGATGGCCGCGAGCGCCGACAGATCGAGGCCATGCCGCTCGATGTGGTCGCGCAGCCGGCCGGGCGTTCCAACGACGATATGCGCGCCGGCCTCCAGGCGGCGGCGCTCCTGCCGCGGGTCCATGCCCCCGACGCAGGCGACGATTTTCGCGCCAGCATAATGGTAGAGCCACACGAGCTCGCGCTCGACCTGCAGCGCCAGTTCGCGCGTCGGCGCTATGACGAGCGCCAGCGGCGCCCCGGCCCGGGCGAAGGTCTCCGCGGCGCCGAGCAGCGTCGGCGCCATGCCGAGACCGAAAGCCACGGTCTTGCCGGAGCCGGTGCGGGCGGAGACGATGACGTCCCGATCGGCGGGAGCATCGAGAACCGCCGATTGAACAGGCGTCGCCTGCACGTAGTTGCGCTCCGCGAGGGCGCGGGACAGCGCGGGACTGGCGATGGTGAAGGTCACGAAAGTTCCTGAAGGCCCAGGGCGGGCTTTGCGGGCCGGTATCGCGGCCGGATCGTCGGCCGCCGGATTGGCCGTTCCATACGACATCGCCGCGCGCAAGGCCAATCGCGCGCTTCGCCGCGAAACATCCGCGGAAGCCGCCTGCCCTCAGACGCCGGCCTGCGCGGTCGCCAGCGCGATATAGGCGGACAGGGCGAGGGCGGCGAGGATGGCGAGAAAACGCATGACGATCATGGCGAGAATCCCGTTCGGCGGCGACACTGGACCCCGGCGGCGCGCCATGCGCGATGCGCTGGCGCACATTGCGCCGCCGGCCTGCCGCGCGTGCTAAGGAAGGGCCGAACGACAAGGACCGAAACGGATGGAAATGGCTGCGCTGCCGCGACGCATTGCGACGCTCGCCGACCTCGACGCTGTCGCGGCGGCGAGCGTACGGCGCGAAACGCCCTGCGGCGACGGCAGGATGATCTGGCATGGCTGGGGGACGGATCGAACCGACGCCGCGCCGGTCGTGCTCGTGCACGGAGGATCCGGCAGCTGGGCGCATTGGGCGCGCAATATCGCCGCCCTGACGGCGCAGGGCCGCCGCGTGTACGCCTGCGACCTGCCCGGCTGCGGCGAATCCGACCGTCCGCCGGTCGGCGAGGACGGCGACGCGCTGCCGCCCTGGATCGAGGCGGGCGTCGCGGCGCTCGGGCTCGAGCGTTTCGATCTCGTCGGCTTTTCCTTCGGCGCGATGGTGAGCGGCTTTTATGCGGCGCGCTATCCCGGCCGCGTACAGCGGCTCGTGCTGGTCGGCGCGCCGGCGCTCAGCGACAGGCCCGGCCCGAAGATCGCGCTGAAGGAATGGCTGCGTCTGACCGACGGGCCCGAGCGCGAGGCGGCGTTCCGGCACAATCTGCGGCTGTTGATGCTCGCCGACAATGCGAGCGTCGACGAACTCTCGCTTGGCCTCTACGTGCGCTGCCTCAAGCAGGACCGGCTGACCAAGCGCCGCATCGCGCGCACCGACATCCTGCTGCGCACGATGCCGGACATCCCCTGTCCTGTATTTGCGACCTGGGGCGCGGAAGACGTTCTCGCGCGCGGACGATTCGACGTTCTGGAAGCGGGGTTACGGCGCGCGCCGGATTTTCGCGAAATGAAACTCATCCCGCATGCGGGGCATTGGGCGCAGTTCGAGGCGTCGGACGTGTTCGACGCGATGCTGCGGGGGTGGCTCGCTTTCGACAGCTAATCGTCGCGCGCCTCCCCCTTGTGGGGAGGGACTCGCGCCATGTTTCAACTCTTGTGGCTCATTACAGCCGCAAATCTCGAAGGACGCCGCGCCCACAGCCCCACCCTCCCGCTTCCAGAAGGCGGGAGGGAACAGACCGGGCGCTTCCCCGTCCCCTAAAACTCCAGCACGCCGATCTCCGAACGATCCAGTTCCTCCTGCACGCGATGATAGGCGTCGTCGCCGATCTCGCCGGAATAGCGCAATTCCGAAAGCCGCATGCGCGCGGCCGCGATCGCGCGTTGACGCAACCGGTCTTCCTCCGACAGCGACGGCGCATAGGCGTCGTCGTCGGCGTCGGCGATCGCGATCAAGCCGGCATATTCGTCGCGCACGCGTCGGGCGGCGTCGCCGTCCTCGCCGTCGATGCTGGCGAGCGCGGCGCGCAGGCTTTCGGTGCGCGCAAATCCCGTCTCCTTCTCCAGAAGCTCGTCGCGCGGCAGGTCGAGGAGGCGCAGCAGCGGCCCGAGCGTGAAGCCCTGGAGCACCAGCGTGCCGAGCACGACGGAGAAGGCGCAGAAGAGAATGAGGTCGCGATGCGGGAACGGGTTGTCGCCGTCCGGCAGCGCCAGGGCCGCCGCGAGCGTCACGATGCCGCGCATGCCGGCCCAGGAAACCACCAGGCCGCCGCGCCAGCCCGGACGCACGCCCGGATTGATCGGGCTGAAGCCGCGCAGCCGGCCGTAGGCCCAGACGCCGGCGCCGTTGAGAAAGACCCAGACGAAGCGGACGACGATGACCGTGGCGAGCACCGCCGCGCCGACGCTCAGGTAGTGGAAGCGCGCGTTGTAGTCGAGGCGCTCGAAGATCGGCTCGATCTGCAGCCCGATCAGCACGAAGGCAAGCACGTTCAGGAAAAAGATCGCCGTCTCCCATACCGCCCATGACGGCATTCGCAGACGCGCGGTCGTGCGGGCCGTGCGCGAGGCCGTCGCGGCGAAGGCGACAAGCGTCAGCACGCCGGACAGGTGCAGGCGTTCGGCGGCGAGCCAGACGCCGAACGCGGTGAGGAACTGCGACAGGATCGCGGTCGGGGCGTCGGAGATGCGGCCGGTGATGCGCGGCAGGACCATGCCGAGCGCCCAGCCGGCGAGCAGCGAAGCCGGCACGCTCAGCAGGAGCAGCGGAATCGTCGAGGAGGTCATCGCGAATGTCGCGGCGATGACCGCGCCGCGAAAGATCACCAGCGCGCTCGCATCGTTGAAAAGGCTCTCGCCCTCGAGGATCGACACGAGGCGGCGCGGCGGGTTGATGTGACGCAGCACCGCCGATGCCGCCACCGCATCCGGCGGCGCGACGATGGCGCCGAGCGCGATCGCCGGCGCCCAGGCGAGGCCCGGCGTGAACCAGCGCGCGACGACGGCGACCGCGATGGTGGTGACGACGACGGCGCCGAGCACGAGGCTCGAGACGGCCACCCAGTCGCGCCTCAATTCGCGGATCGACATGTCGAAGCCGGCGTCGACCAGCACCGGCGCCAGAAACAGCGCCAGCGCCAGATCGGGCGCGAGATCGATGCGCGGCGCGCCGGGCAGGAAGGCCACGGCGGCGCCGACCAACGCGAGAAAGGCCGGATAGGGCGCGCCGATCTTGCGCGAAAAGGTCGCGAGAACGAGCGCGACGGCGAGCAGAACGAGAATGGATTCGAAAAGCGACAGGGCAGCGGCTCCGGCGTCGGTCGGCCGGCGCGCCCGACCGGGCTTCAAATAGGCGGCGCGGGGCCTCGCGTCCAATCCGCGCGGCTGCAAATGGCCGCCCGTCGAAATCCGCATGGCCGCGCCCGCGACAAATCGCGGCGACGGCCTATATGCTCGCCCCACACGGAACAGCGGGAGCCGCAGGGATGAACGACAGCAAGGAATATACGCCGCCGAAAGTCTGGACCTGGGACAAGGCGAGCGGCGGGCGCTTCGCCAACATCAACCGGCCGATTGCCGGCCCGACGCACGACAAGGACTTGCCGGTCGGCAAACATCCGCTGCAGCTCTACTCGCTCGGCACGCCGAACGGGCAGAAGGTCACCATCATGCTCGAGGAACTGCTGGCGGCGGGCCACGCCGGCGCGGACTACGACGCATGGCTGATCAACATCGGCCAGGGCGACCAGTTCGGATCCGGCTTCGTCGCGATCAATCCGAATTCCAAGATTCCCGCCCTGCTGGACCGCAGCGAGCCGAAGCCGGTCCGCATCTTCGAATCCGGCGCGATTCTCGTCTATCTGGCGGAAAAATTCGGCGCGTTTCTTCCGGCCGAACGCGCGGCGCGCGCGGAATGCCTGTCGTGGCTGTTCTGGCAGATGGGCGCCACGCCCTTCCTCGGCGGCGGCTTCGGGCATTTCTACGCCTATGCGCCCGAGAAGATCGAATATGCGATCAATCGCTACGCCATGGAGGTGAAGCGCCAGCTCGACGTGCTCGAGCGGCGGCTGGCGGAGGTCGAATTTCTCGACGGACAGGCCTATTCGATCGCCGACATGGCGGTCTGGCCCTGGTACGGCGGCCTCGTGAAGTCGAATCAGTACGGCGCGGCGGAATTCCTAGCGGTGCACGAATATACGAACGTCATCCGCTGGGCCGACCAGATCGCCGCGCGGCCGGCGGTCAAGCGCGGGCGGATCGTCAACCGCACGCAGGGCGAGCCCTCCGCGCAATTGCACGAACGCCACGACGCCTCCGACTTCGACACCAGGACGCAGGACAAGATCGGCGCGCAATCGGCCGCGGGCGGCTGAGGGCGCGCCGCGCGCCGGCCGTCAGGCCCCGGTCCTGGCCGGGGCCTTGCGGCGCGCGGACTTTTTCGCGACGGCTTTCGAGCGAGGCCGTGGCCCGCGAATGGCGTCGAAGGCGCCGCGCGCCTGCGCCAGACAGGACGCGCCCGTCGACTCCGTCTCGTAGAGCGCCAGGCCGAACAGGTTTTCGTCGGCATCCGGCAGCGGCCGGATTTCACGCAGCGCCGCCGTCAAGCGGCGCCCGACGCTCGCCAGATCGATCTCGTCCGCGATCAGGCTGAGACAGACGACGATTTCGTTCGGCGCGAGAAGCGTTACTGAATCGCTCTTGCGGACGCGCGTGGACAGCGCGGCGACCATGGCCGTCATGGTGCGCTCCGCCGCGACGATCCCGTCGGCGACGACGATGTCGCCATAGTCCGAGAGCCGGAAGCAGGCGACCGCGGCCGTGCGCCGCCACTCGCGCGAGGCTCTGGCCGCCAGGTCGAGCCTCTGCTCCAGCGCGCGCTCGCCGTGCGCCGCACGGAAAGGATTGTCCGGGAGTTGGCGGGGCGCGGGCGTGCGCTCGCGCAGCGCCGGCGGCGTCGGTTCGGCGGCGAGGGCCGGCGCGTCCGACCGGCGCGACATGACGATGAAGCCGATGAGCGCGAGCAAGGCGCCGAGCGGCGCGCCGGCGCGAAGCAGCTTGCCGGCGGTGGCGTCCTCGTCGTCGCGGGCC
>JBDHTL010000106.1:0-12564 GCA_039808645.1 Rhodoblastus sp.
GGGATGGGCGCCGTCCTCGCGCAGGCGCCAGGCGAGGTCGCTGAGCCGCTCGGCGAGCGCGCCGTCCGCGGCGTCGGCGAAGGGCAGGGCAATTTCGGCGGGGGCCTGCGGCGTCGCGCCCGCGATCATCGCCTCCAGCCGGTCGACGGCGTCTGTCAGGCGCTGCGTCTCGGCCGCGCGCTGGCGCCGTGCATATTCCAGCAGGAACCAGCGGCCGCGCGCCGTCTCCATGACCGCCTGTTCGATCATGGAATAATCCGCCGAGGAAAGCCCCGGCGGCGGCGCGATGAGGGTCAGGTCGTTCAAGACACGTCGGTCCGGCCGGCGAATCGCCAGACGCCAGCATCCGTCAAAGCCGGGCGGAATCCAACTTCAGGCGGCGACCGGCTGGCGCAGCATGTCGTGGCGCTGCGTGCGGTTGCGGCCGGCGCTCTTGGCGACGTAGAGCGCGGCGTCGGCGGCCTCGATCAATTCCTCGAGCGTGGCCGCGCGCGTCGAGGTCGAGGCGACGCCGAAGCTCGCCGTGACCACGCCGGCCGGATTGCCCGCGTGCGGAATGCCGAGCGCGGCGATGGTGGCGCGGATGCGTTCGGCGACGATCTCGGCGACCTCGGCGTCCGTCTCGACCAGCAGCAGCAGGAATTCCTCGCCGCCGAGGCGGATCGCGACGTCGGACATTTCGCGCAGCTCCGCCGTGGCGCAGGCGGCGATGCGTTTCAGGCAGGTGTCGCCGCGCGTATGGCCGTAGCGGTCGTTGAAGCTCTTGAAATGGTCGGCGTCGAAGATGATTGCGGCGACCTGCATGGGCTCAGCCGCCCACAGCGCACGGGCGCGCTTGTCGAGATAGCGGCGATTGCCGAGGCCGGTCAGCGCGTCGGCGTTGGCGTCGCTGTCGCTCATTTCCGCGCGCAACTGGTCGCGCACGGAGATCAGGTAGAGCCGGCGCTGCTCGCGCCAGACGTGATAGTTCGTGTTGACGATGACGCCGGCGATGCAGGCGAAGGTCATGGCGTTGACGATGGCGATCGGCGGCGGCGTCTCGCCGCGGATCTGGCTGGCGAGCGCGATCATCAGGAAGATCACGGCCGCCAGCCGGAAGCCGCAGAGGACCGGCATGCGCTGCATCGAGGCGACGGACAGGAAGATCACCGGCGCGAAATAGATGTAGCGCGCGACATATTCCGAACTGGTGATCGTGTAGATCGCGAGCACCTGCGCGACCATGGCGATCGCGATCGACGCGGCGAGACCCTCGCGCCATTTGGCGCTGACGACGGAGGGCAGGAGATGTGCAACCACCAGCATCCAGGGCGTCACGACCAGCAGATGCAGCGCGGTCGCGAGCAGGAACGTGTCGGGCGCGAGCAGATATTCGGCGGCGATGAAGAGATTGTAGACGAGCGCGGTGCGCAACGTGGTCTTGACCAGGAAACGCGCGCGCCGCGGCGCCGTCTCGCGTTCGTAGCGCTCCTCGAGGGCCGGCGGAAAAGCGGCGGCCCCCCGTCGCGCGGCGACGAGCGCCTCCACTTCCTCCAGCACAATGCCGCCCTTGGGCATTCCCACATCCCGCTTCGTGTCCGAACGAGCGGCAGTGTTTACTTCCAGCCGTTAAATTTTTGCATGATATTCAAGACAATTCGAAGAAACGGAGCGCAACTTCCGGCCGTGCTGAAGCCTACTTCCCGTCGCCGAACAGAAAAGGCGCGACATCCTTTACGCCGGGTTGCCGCAGCGCGGCGAAGGGCATGGGGCGGCAGACCGCCATAGCCGACAGACCGATGCGCGTCGTCAGCATGCCGTTAAGCACGCCTTCGCCGAGCCGCGCCGACAAACGCGCGGCGATGCCGTGGCCGACCACCTGCTGGATGAGCGAATCGCCGATCGCCATGCCGCCGGTGATGGCGAGATGCGCGCCGACGGAGCGCGCGAGCCGCACGAAGCCGAGGAAGCCCGGACGCCCGCCGTAGATTTCCGCGATGCGCCGCAAGAGCCGGATCGCCTGCGCGGCGACGAAGAGAACGTCGACCAGCGCGCGCGGACTGATGGCGGTGACCATCGAGACGCGCTTGGCTGCGGCGGCGATCTCGCGATTGGCTTCAGCGTCGAGCGGCGCCATGAGATTGCGTTCGGCGATGTCGATGAGGTCGCGCCCGTCGACGATCTCGCGCGTGAGATCCTTCACCAGCGTACGGGCGCGCGCCGTGTCGGGGCGGCTCGCATAGAGCGCCAGCAATTCGCCGGCCCCGGATCGCGCGGCGTCGCGGTCGTCCGATTCCCGGGCGCGGGCGAGCGCGGCGTGCAGGCTGGCGATGTGGCGCTGGCGGAAGATCGCGCGCATTTCGCGCAAGGCCAGCGCGAGCAGGGCGACGACGACGGCGGCGGCGAGGCCGATTCCGATCCAGCCGAGCGTCGCGGAGCGCGCGAACAGGTCTTCGACGACGCGCGTCGCCCACAGGCCGAGCGCGAGCGAGACGAGGCCGCCGAGCGCCGACCACAGGAGGCCGCCCCAGGACAGCAGCGCGCGCGCGCGCATGCCGCGCGCCTGCGCGATCTCCGTCGCCTCCTCGGCGTCGCGTGGCTCGGCGGGCTCCTCGCCGGCTGCGAAAGCGTCGGGCGTCGCCTCGACGATCACGCCGCCCTTGCGCAAATCCGCTTCGCGCGGCGCCTGGCCGTCGGCGACGACGATGCGCTCGTCGTCGAGGCGGAAGGCGCGCGGCCGCTGGCGTTCTTCCCCGCTCATTGCAACCGGTCTCCGATAAGAAATTCCAGCGCGCGATCGAGCCGGATGGAGGGCAGGGGCAGCGGTTCGCCGTCCTTCGCCAGACGCGGGACCGGCGGGCGGAAGCGCACGAAGCGATAGTCGGCCGCGCCTTCGGCCAGAGCGAGCCCGTCGCCGCGGAACACAGCCTTCGGATCGGCCGGCAATTCGCCGGGGAAGATCGCGACCTCGCCCTTGCCGTCGAATATCTGGCCATCGACCTTTTCGCCAGGCAGGGGAACGCCGACGATCGCCTCGTATTCGCTCTTCTCTGCAAGCAGGCCGCCCTGCCTGACGCGCGCCTCACGCGTCGCGCGCACGGCGGCAAGGGCCGCGACATCGACATGCGCGCCGACATCCTCGGCGCGCGCGATCGCGCGGGCGGTGAGAAGGCGCAGGATGTTCTCGAGCCGATCGTGGCTCGTGTGATGCAGGTGATCGGCCTTGGTCGCGGCAAAGAGAATGCGGTCGATCTTCGGGCGGAAGATCATCGACATGAAGCCCGTCCGTCCGGCGCGAAACGCGACGAGGATTTCGGACAGCGCCGTTTCCAGATCGCGCACGGCGGCTGGGCCGGAATTGAGCGCGGAGAGCGCGTCGACCAGCACGATCTGGCGGTCGAGGCGCGCGAAATGATCGCGGAAAAAGGGTTTGACGACGCGCGCCTTGTAGGCCTCGTAGCGCCGCTCCATCATCGCGGCGAGCGAGCCCTGCCCAAATTCCATGCCTTCGTCGACGCGCAGCGGCGCGAAGGTGAGCGCGGGCGAGCCTTCGAGATCGCCGGGCATGAGGAAGCGGCCGGGCGGCAGGGTCGAAAGCGCGTAGGCGTCGGCGCGCGCGGCGCGCAGATAGGCGGTGAAGAGTTCGGCGAGGCGCTTGGCCTCCGTCTCGCTCTCGTCGGCGTCGGCCGCGACGCCCAAAGTCGCGCCGCGCCAGTCGGCGGCGAAGGGGGCTCGCGCAGCCGCGGCGCTGGCTTCGAGCGTCTCGCGCGACCATTGCGCGTAGGATTTGGTCAGCAGCGGCAGGTCGAGCAGCCATTCGCCGGGATAGTCGACTATGTCGAGCGTCAGCTCAGAGGGCCCCTGCCGCATGCCCTTGCGCCGCTCGAATTCGAGCGTAAGGCGGAGTTCGGAAATGCGGCGCGTGGAGTCCGGCCAGTGCCGATCTTCCCCGGTCAGCGCGGCCAGGTGATCCTCGTAGGCGAAGCGCGGCACGTGGTCGTCGGGCTGCGGCTGCAATCTCGCGCGCATCAGCCGTCCCTCGGCGTGCACGCGGAACACCGGCAGCACGCGCTCGCCGTCCTTGGCGGCCGTGCTGGCGCGCAGGAGATTCTGGACCAGCGCGGTGATGAACACCGTCTTGCCGGCGCGCGACAGGCCGGTGACGCCGAGGCGCAGGCCAGTCCCCTTCACGTAATCGGCGAGCGACGACGCGGCGACGCGGGTCTCGAAGAGGAGATCGGACAGGATCGACACGTCAGGCTCCGGCGGGCGCCCCCGGAGATAAGCGCTGGGTGGGCGTTTGCCAACGGGCGCCCAAGCTTTGGCCGGGCGACGCGCTCGAGCATGGCGGGCGATGGACGGCGTCTTCGCCCCGAAATGGCAATACGCTCGTCGCTCTCGTCGTGGGCGGGCGATAGCCGGGCTGGGGCGGTTATTGATCGATAGAGGACGGTAGAAGCGTCGACCGTGCTACCGGCCGACGCCGTACCGGCGTGGTCAGCAATCTGGAAAACGTCGCGCGAATCCTTCAAGCGGCATTCTTATCGCATTGGTTAGATAGGACACGGTGCGGTACGACCCGGCGACCATCAATATTTCGATGATTGCGTTGTCGGTGAAATGTGCTTTCAGTTCATCCCACGTCTGGTCGTCCAAGTCGCACGTTGCGTGAAGCTGTTCACACGCCGAGATCAAGGCGCGTTCCTGCGCGTTCCAGCAAGCATCGGTTGCGCTGCCCCGAGCCGTCGAGACGATCTGCGCTTCAGTCAATTCAGCCTTCTCTCCGAAGAATGTGACATGGACGCCCCATTCATATTCGGAATTTGAAAGCGCCGTGATTCGATCAATTATGATTTCGCGATTGCGCAATGTTAGATTGCCCTTGTCCAACATGCCGCTCACAAAGAACCGCTCGTACAGCCGCGCATCGCGGGCGAGCGTCATGAACAGTGTAAGAGGAGGACGACCCTTCATCCGCTGATCGAGCCGGGCCTGAACAGATGGGGCGAGTGGCGGTACGGCAGGAGAAATTCTGGCGACCGCCTGATCCTGCCGTGGCCAGTTTCCGTCCAGCATCGCAGCGCCTACCGGCCGACCTTGCGGAAAGCGAGGCGCAAATGGCTCCAGCGGCATCCGCAGGGCATTGGTCAGGTACGAAACGAGCCGGTATCGGCCCGCAAGCATTAAAAGTTCGATGATCGCTTCGTCGCTAAAGTGCGCCTTGAGACCAGTCCATGTCGCATCGTCAATCTCGCAGGCAGCATGTAGTTGGTCACAGGCCGCGATCAGCGCACTTTCCTGCGCGTTCCAGCAGGGATCGGACGCGGCCCCGCTGGCAATCGAGGCGATCTGCGCTTCGGTCAGGCCCGCATCTTGACCGAAGATCGCGACATGCACGCCCCATTCATATTCCGAACCAGACAATGCGGTGATGCGGTCAATGACGATCTCGCGATTGCGCAGACTGAGATTGCTGCCGTCATCCAGCAAGCTTCCTGCAAAGAATCGGGCAAATAGCCTCGGATCGTGGACAAGCGTCGTGAACAACCACAAGGGCGGACGCCCCTTCATCCGTGCGTCCAGAAAGGTCTGAATTTCTGAAGGAAAAGGCTGCGAAGGCGGGGAAACTCTGGCGGTCATCGCAATCTCCTGCTACGATTTTCATAGCGTAACATTGGCGAGTTGCTATGAAAAGTGTAGCAAAGGGCAGGCCCCCTCTGCGAAAAGTGCGTGGATCGCGGACCGGCCGTCCGATCATGGTCTTGCTGGACCTGCTTGGACGCCGGATGGCGTTGCGGGTTCTATGGGAGCTAGGGAAAGCGGACGCAGCCCTGACATTCAGGGACCTGCAATCAGCGGCAGAAACCAACCCTAGCGTCTTGAATGCGCGGCTGAAGGAACTGCGCGAGGCCAACTTGGTCAGGCGAAACGAAGACGGCTATCTCCTGACCGATACAGGTCGCTCGCTGTCGTCGCACATTGGCCCTTTGCATCAATGGGCCGAAACATGGGCTGCCGACCCGACAATCAGTGAATCGTAAAGGACCGCTATCCGCCCACACCCGACATCGTCCGTAGTGCAAGAGCCGCGAATGCCGAGTGCTATCGCGCGGTCTCGTTCGTCCGCCTTGTCAGCGTCGCCACCGCCGCGTCCACCAGCGCCTGCGTCGCGCGTAGCGGGCCGATCTCCACTGCCGCCATGTTGAACAGGGCCCTGGCGAAATTCGGCGTCGGCTTTCCATCTGGATCGAACAGCGCGAGATCGGCGTCGGGGCCCGCGGCGACGCCCGCCGCGATATGCGTCGCGTAATTGGCGATGCGCTGCGTCTCCGGCGCGCAGGAGAATTTGGGCAGCGGCGGCAGGCTCGCGCCGATGCGCGGATCGGGCCCGAGCGCGGTGCCGGGATAGGGCAGCATGGCGAGCCGCACGGGCGCCTGCGACGCGGGCGCCCGCGCCTCCATCGCGCCCATGCCGGCGGCGATCGTCGGCGTCTTCATCATCGCGCCCGCGCGGTCGGGCACGACGGAGCGCCGGATTCCGGCGATCTTGCCGCGTTTTCGCGCGCCCATCGCCGGCCGGTGCGCGGCGAGCCAGCGCGCCCGCAGGGTCGAGCCGAGCCCATGCGTGGTGAGGCCCCTGGGCTCCGGGCCGAGCAATCTGCGCCCGACGACGCGACGTCCGGGCTTGCCGAGCGCGATGGGCGCGCCGCATTGCGCGGGCGCCCAGCGCTGCACGATGGCGCGCGAAGAATGCAGGCCGAAATCGACATAGTAGCGCCGCAGCAATTGCGCCGCGCCGGCCGCGCCCTCGGCCGCGGATGCGAAGGCGACGTGGCCTTCGTCGTCGGCGGCGATCTCGCCGGTCCAGCCGGCCTTCTTCACGCACCAGTAATTGTTGAGCCGCACGCAGCGCGACAGGCCCTTGAAGTCGCGGCCGAGCACGAGCGCCAGCGCCTGTTCGGGCGCGAGATCGAGATTGAGCGCGCCCTGCCGGCGCCAATTGTCGACCGCGCGTTGCGCGGGAAGATAGTCGGGTCGCAGCGCGCGCGACAGATCGGGCCAGTGCGGCGGGGCCGCGGAAGCCAGAATGCTCATGCCCAGCGCCAGCAGTTCGAGCGTCATCTCGGCGCCTCATGACGGCGGCCTCGCAGGGCGCCTGTTGACGACGCCTCAGTCGAGATCGTCGACGCCTTCGACCAGCATGGAGGGCGTCACGAAACGGTCGAGCCGGCCTCCGCCCCACTTGATGTTCGCCCAGGGCGTGTCGCCGAAGTCGATCAGCGCGAGACCGGAAGTCGGGTATTTCATCTCCATGTGGGAGAGCGACTGCGGATCGCCGGAGCCGCAGACGCGCACCGCGAAATCGGCGAGGCCTGGATTGTGGCAGATGACGAGCATGGTCTGCACGAGTTCGGGGGTCTTGTGCAGCTCGGCCATCAGGATGAAGTCCTCGGCCATGTAGAGAGCGGGATCGATCAGCGTCTTGAAGCGGCGCCCCGTCTCGGCCATCAGGCAATCGAGCGTTTCGCGCGTGCGATGGGCGTCCGAAACGACGGCGAGATTGGGAATGAGCTTTTCTTCGACCAGATAGCGGCCGACGCGGGCGGCGTCCTCGCGGCCGCGCCGGGTCAGCGGGCGTTCGCGGTCGCCGCCCCCGGCTTCGCGGGCGGCCTTGGCGTGTCGGAGCAGGACGAGACGATGCATGGGGCGAAGGTAGCGATTCCCCGGCGCGATGGCGAGGGGCGCGCGGTCGCTTGCCTTTCCGCGCTGCAGCAAGCAGAAATGGACGACACGTTCTGTCCGACGGGATAAAGACATGCCGCTCTACGCCTACGCTTGCGAGGATTGCGACAAGCATTTCGAGACGCTGGTGCGCTCCGGCGAGACGCCGGAATGCCCGGCCTGCGGTTCGACCCATCTCGACCGCCAGCTGTCGCTGATCGCCAGGCCCGCGCCGGGCGGCGAGGCGGGCGGCATGGACATGGGCGCCTGCGATACGGCCGGCGGCTGCGGCATGTGCCCGGCGATGGCGGGCATGGCAGGAGCGTGCGGGTAAGGGGGCGAATAGCGCGTAGCGAGTAGCGAATAGGGCGTGGACGCCGGCATCCCGGCAGTCCATCATTCGCTATTCGCTACTCGCTGGAACCCGATGACCGACGATCCTTTCGCGCCGCTCGGCCAACGCAAGACCGTCTCCGCCAACGGCATCGATTTCGAAGTCTGGGAGAGCGGCGCGGGCGAGAAATTCGCGCTCCTGCTGCACGGCTTTCCCGAACATGCGATCTCCTGGCGTTTTCAGGCGCCATTGCTGGCGTCGATGGGCTATCGCGTGTGGGTGGTCAACCAGCGCGGCTATGGCGGCACGACGACGCCGGCCGATCGCAAGGCCTATTCGCTGAAGAACCTGACGGAAGACGTCGCCGCGCTGATCGACGCTTCCGGCGCAAGGTCAACGACGCTGATCGCGCACGACTGGGGCGCGCTGGTGGCGTGGACATTCGCTGCGCGAAGAATGCGGCCGCTCGAAAAGCTGATCATCTGCAACGTACCGCATCCCCTGTGCTTCAAGCGCGAGTACGCGCGCAATCCGAAGCAGAAGAAGAAGTCGTGGTACACGCGCTTCTTCCAGATTCCGTGGCTGCCGGAAACGCTGCTGTCCCGCAAGGGCGGCGCGCCGATCGCCAAGATGCTGCGCGACACGTCCGCCAACCGCGCCAATTTTCCGCGCGAGATCCTCGCGATATATGCGGCCAACGCCGCGCGCCCCGGCGGCATGCGCGCGATGATCAACTGGTATCGCGCGGCGATGAACGACCTGATGGCGGCGACGGACCTCGGGGACAGAATCGAGGTTCCGACGCTGATCTGCTGGGGCGAGAAGGATGTCGCGCTGGAAGTCTCGACGCTGGAAGGCACGGACCAGTATGTGCGCGACGTGAAGATCGTGCGTCTGCCCGGCGCGTCGCACTGGGTGCAGCAGGATGCCCCGGACGAGGTGAACGCGGCGATCAGGGCGTTCCTGGCGTAGTCGCCGCCGTCACGACGCGAAGCGTTGACGCTTCCGTCCTTCGTGCCATGCTGATGCCGGACGGAGTCGCGCATGGCCCAGAGCTATTTCCCGAACTGGACCCTCAAGACGTCCGGCGACGTCGCACCGGACGAGCGCCTGCCCTGGCCGCAGACGATCGCGCTCGGCGTGCAGCATGTCGTCGCGATGTTCGGCGCCACCGCGCTCGCGCCGATCCTGATGGGCTTCGATCCCAATGTGTCGATCTTCTTTTCCGGCGTCGGCACGCTGCTGTTCTTCATCGTCACGGGCGGCCGGCTGCCGAGCTATCTCGGCTCATCCTTCGCCTTCATCGCCGTGGTGATCGCCGCGACGGGCTATGCGGGCGGCGGCGCCAACGCCAACCTGCCGGCCGCGCTCGGCGGCATCATCGCGGCGGGCGTTCTCTACAGCGTCATCGGCCTGGTCGTGATGGCGACTGGCGCGGGATGGGTGGAAAAGCTGATGCCGCCGGTTCTCACCGGCGCCATCGTCGGCGCGATCGGGCTCAATCTCGCGCCGATCGCCGTGAAGGGCGTGTCGGCTTCCGGCTTCGACACCGCAATCGGCCTTCTCACCGTGCTCGCGGTCGGCCTGTTCGCGGTGCGCGGCGGCGGCATGATGCGCCGCCTGCCGGTGCTGCTCGGCGGCCTTGCCGGCTATTGCGCCTATTTCGCCTGCGCCAATCTTCTGGGCTTCGGCAAACCGATCGATTTTTCCTCCGTCGCGGCGGCGCCCTCGTTCGGCCTGCCGAAATTCGCCGCGCCCGTCTTCACCGGCGCGGCCATCGCGCTGATCGCGCCGGCGGCGATCGTGCTGGTGGCGGAAAATCTCGGCCATGTGAAAGCGATCGGCGCCATGTCCGGCCGCAATCTCGATCCGCTGCTCGGCCGCGCCTTTCTGGGCGACGGCCTGGCGACCATCGTCGCGGGCTTCGGCGGCGGGACGGGCGTGACCACCTATGCCGAGAACATGGGCGTGATGGCGGTGACGCGCATCTACTCGACGCTCGTCTTCGTGATCGCGGCCTGCGTCGCGCTTCTTCTCGGCTTCTCGCCGAAATTCGGGGCGCTGATCCTGACGCTGCCGGGGCCGGTGATCGGCGGCCTTTCGATCGTCGTGTTCGGGTTGATCGCGGCCACGGCCGGCCGCATCTGGGTGGAAAGCCGGGTCGATTTTTCCGACCCGCGCAATCTCGTCACTGCGGCCGCCGCGCTGGTGGCGGGGGCGGGCGACCTGACGGTCAGGTTCGGCGGCTTCACGCTCGGCGGCATCGGATCGGCGACGTTCGGGGCGATCCTGCTCTACCACCTGCTCGGCGCGCGCAAGGCGCGCGACTGATAACAAGAAGGCCCCGGACGATCGATCGTCCGGGGCCCTTGCCGGCCTTGCCCGGTCGCGCCGTTACATCCGCGGTCGCGAGTCGGGACTGCCGAAATGGCTCACTCGGCCTTGAGATTGCCGGCCGACTTCTTGCCGCTGCGGGCGTCGGAAACCAGTTCGTAGCTGATCTTCTGGCCCTCGGCCAACCCGTTCAGCCCGGCGCGCTCGACTGCGGAAATGTGGACGAACACGTCCGGTCCGCCTTCGTCGGGCTGGATGAAGCCGAAGCCCTTCTGGGCGTTGAACCACTTGACTTTGCCTGTCGCCATTAGGGACGTTCCTGAATTGAACCGCGAAGGTTCGATGAACGCGAATTTGCGTCCATTTGCGATCGAATTAAGGGAGGTTTTCTTGCAGGAGCCCGGCGGTTCGCTTCAGCAAAGCTTCGGGCAAGAGCGTCTTCATCTGCAATTCGATCTTTGAAACATAACACGAACGATGGCTGCCGGCAAATCGCGGCCGACGATGCGCGACAACACAGGGCTCCGGCGCCTTGTTTCGTCGCTAGGTTTCTCGCGACGACGACGCGCATTCCAGCACGCCGCCCTTCACCAGCATGTCCGCGGTGCGCGGGTTGAAGGCGCAGGGGATGTCGTAGACGAGGGTCAGGCGCAGCAGCGCCTTCACGTCGACGTCGTGCGGCATGGGCGTCATCGGATCGGGAAAGAAGACGAGCGCGTCGATCGCGCCTTCCGCGATCATCGCGCCGATCTGCTGGTCGCCGCCGAGCGGGCCGGATTTCATGCGCCGGATGTCGAGCGACGGGCAGGCCTGCATGACCACGGCGCCTGTCGTGCCCGTCGAGACCAGCGTGCAGGCGGCAAGCGCCTGTTCGTTGCGCCTCGCCCAGTCGGCAAGCGCCTGCTTCTTCTCGTCGTGCGCGATGAGGGCGATGGCGGGCATAGGCTGCACCTGGGGCGGCGCATGCGAAGCTTCAACGGGCGCGGCGGTCGAGCTTGCACTTCGTCGCGCGTCGCCTAGATGCGATTCATGCGCCATGTCCGCCTGATTGCCCTCGTCGTCGCCGTGCTCGCGCTGCTCGCGCCCGCCGCGCATGTGTTGGAAATGCCCAACAAGATGCGCCTGGACGGCCCCCTGTGGCTGGCCGTGCAGCAGTCGCTCTATCGGGGTTGGGGACCGCTGGTCGGCGCGCCGACGGAAATCGGCGGGCTGGTCCTGGCGCTCGCCTGCCTCGCCACGGCGCCTTCGCGCCGTTCCGCCGCGCTGTGGCTCGCGGCGGCGGCCTGCTACGGCGTGATGCTCATCGCGTTCTTCGCCTTCAACGCGCCGGTCAATGCGGCAGTCGACGGCTGGACGGCGGCGACGCTGCCCGCCGACTGGCCGACCTGGCGCGCCACCTGGGAGACGGGACACGCCATAGGCTTCGTGTTCGCCGCCGGCGCGCTGATCTTCGTCTACAGCGCGCACAAGACCGATGCGACAGTGGCGATGAAGGACTAGCGCACCAGCTCCTTCATCGCGCCGTCGAGGCCTTCCAGCGTCAGCGGGTACATGCGGTTGGCCACCAGCCGCTGGATCATCTTGATCGACTGCGTGTAGTTCCACTGGTTCTCCGGCACCGGATTGATCCAGACCGTGTGCGGATAGGTGCGCGTCACGCGCTCGAGCCAGACGTAGCCCGGCTCCTCGTTCATGTGTTCGACGGAGCCGCCGGGCTGGGTGATCTCGTAAGGGCTCATCGAGGCGTCGCCGACGATCACCACCTTGTAGTCGTGCGGATAGGTGTGCAGCACCTGCCACAGCGGCGTCTTGTCGGTGAAGCGCCGCGTGTTCTGCTTCCACACGCCTTCGTAGAGACAATTGTGGAAATAGAAATGCTCCATGTGCTTGAACTCGGTCTTGCACGCGGAGAACAATTCTTCGACCTGCTTGATGTGCCAGTCCATCGAGCCGCCGATGTCGAAGAACAGCAGCACCTTCACCGCATTGCGGCGCTCGGGGCGCAGCTTGATGTCGAGATAGCCCTGCTTGGCCGTGTCCTTGATCGTGTTCTCGAGGTCGAGCTCGTCCGGCGCGCCGGTGCGCGCGAACTTGCGCAACCTGCGCAGCGCGATCTTGATGTTGCGCGTGCCGATCTCCGTGTCGCCGTCGAGATCCTTGAACTCGCGCTTGTCCCAGACCTTCACCGCGCGACG
>JBDHTL010000107.1:0-12327 GCA_039808645.1 Rhodoblastus sp.
CCGTCGTCGGCCCGCCACGTCGCGCGCGGCAAATCCGACGTGTCGCGCTCCAGATTGGCGAAAACCCGATACCGCCGCTCGTTGCGCAACTGGCCGATCGCAGCCTCGAAATAGCGCCCGTGCCTCATCGATCATCTCCTCGCGGCAGCCGGCGTCGTTCGACTGCTTGGCGCTGGAACCTCCCACCCGACCGGCCGACCGGCCTTATCAATTGGCAAGTGAAAGCCGCTGCGAACGCATTGCCGCCCCTGATGTCCCGCATGGGCCGGGGCGGCCGGAAAGACGGAGTCGGCCACGGTCCGCTGCCGACAGGACGGGCTGCGGGAAGCGCTCGACCGTGCAAATTCATTTGTCATGCAGCGGTTCGCCGATCATTTTGGACAAGGCCCGGGAGAGCGGGCGTCTGCGAGGGAATGGTCCATGTTGCTGTCGGGCAGGGTTTGCGTGGTGACCGGCGCTGCGTCGGCGCGCGGTCTCGGCTTCGCGACGGCGAAGCTCTTCGCATCGCACGGCGCGCGGGTCGCAATTCTCGATCTGGACGAGGCGGCCTCCATGCGCGCGGCGGCCGCCGTGGGGCCGGATCATCTCGGGCTTGCCTGCGACGTGACGGACAAGGCGGCGTGCGAAGCCGCGATCGCGGCCGTCCGCGCCAGGTTCGGCCGTATCGACGTGCTGGTGAACAACGCCGGCGTCACCCAGCCGGTCAGGACGCTCGAGATCACGCCCGCCGACTACGAGAGGGTGACTGATGTCAGCCTCCGCGGCGCGCTCTACATGAGCCAGGCGGCGCTGCCGGGCATGGTGGAGCAGGGCGGCGGCTCGATCGTCTGCATTTCCTCCGTGTCGGCGCAGCGCGGCGGCGGCATTTTCGGCGGGCCGCACTACAGCGCCGCCAAGGGCGGGGTGTTGAGCCTCGCCCGCGCCATGGCGCGCGAGTTCGGACCGAGTGGCGTGCGGGTCAACAGCGTGACGCCGGGCCTGATCCAGACCGACATCACCGCAGGCAGGCTGAGCGACGAGATGAAGGCGGAGATCCTCCGGGGCATTCCGCTCGATCGGCTCGGCGAGCCTGCCGACGTGGCGAAGGCGTGTCTGTTCCTTGCTTCCGACCTTTCTTCCTACGTCACCGGCGCGACGCTCGACGTCAACGGCGGTATGCTCATTCATTGAACGTCCCCACTGAACGTCGAAAGACCGGAACGCATGTCGGACATCGGCCATAACGTCAGCCTGCACGAGCGCGCGCGACGCATCCGGCGTCATGCGCTGCGCATGGGCGAGGTGCAGGGGCAGGGCTACATCGCGCAGGCGCTCGGCGCGGCGGATTTCCTCGCCGTGTCGTATTTCCATGCGCTGAACTATCGGCCCTCGGAGCCGGAATGGGAGGGGCGCGACAGGTTCTGCCTTTCGATCGGCCACTACGCCATCGCGCTCTACGCCGCGCTGATCGAGGCAGGCGTCATTCCCGAAGACGAGATCGAGAGCTACGGAGGCGACGATTCGCGCCTGCCGATGTCGGGCATGGCGGCCTACACGCCGGGCATGGAGATCACCGGCGGCTCGCTCGGCCACGGCCTCGGAATCGCCGTCGGCATGGCGCTCGGCCTCAAGCGCAAGAAGTCGGCGAGCTTCGTCTACAATCTGTTCTCGGACGGCGAACTCGACGAAGGCTCGACCTGGGAGGCGGCCATGTCGGCGGGCTCGTTCGGTCTCGACAATCTGATCGGCATCGTCGACGTCAACAACATGCAGGCCGACGGGCCCTCCACCCAGCAGCTGAATTTCGAGCCGCTGCAGCCGAAGTTCGAGGCCTTCAACTGGTTCGCGCAACGTGTCGACGGCAACGACATCGAGGCGCTGGTCGAAGCCTTCGACGCCGCGCGCAATCATCCCGGCAAGCAGCCGCGCATCATCATCTGCGACACGAGAATGGGGCGCGGCGTGCCCTTCCTCGAGGCGCGCGAGCGCAATCATTTCCTGCGCGTCGAACCCGACGAATGGCGAAAGGCTCTCGACATCCTCGATGCGGCGCCGCGCCAATGAGACGCTCGAAATACATCCGGCCCGCATGGCTCGACGACACGCGCGTCGAGCGCCCGAACGCCAGGACCTCGGCCATGATCGCCTCGATCGCGGGGCCGGACCAGCGCACCACGCCGGCGCCTTTCGGCCATGCGCTGGCGAAGCTCGCGGAGAGCCGCCCCGAGATCGTCGGCCTGTCGGCGGACCTCGCAAAATACACGGACCTCCACGTCTTCGCGCAGAAGCACCCCGATCGGTTCTATCAGATGGGCATGGCCGAGCAGTTGCTGATGATGGCCTCGGCCGGCCTAGCGCGCGAAGGTTTCCAGGCGTGGGCGACGACTTACGCCGTCTTCGCCGCGCGCCGCGCCTACGATTTCATCTGCCTGGCGATCGCCGAGGAAAATCTCGACGTGAAAATCTGCTGCGCGCTGCCGGGTCTCACCACCGGCTACGGCCCGAGCCATCAGGCGACCGAGGATATCGCGATCTTCCGCGGCATGCCGAACCTGACGATCGTCGATCCCTGCGACGCGCACGAGATCGAACAGGCGGTTCCCGCCGTCGCCGCGCACAAGGGGCCCGTGTACATGCGCCTCTTGCGCGGAAACGTCCCGCTCGCGCTCGACGAATACGGCTACAGGTTCGAACTCGGCAAAGCCAAGCTGATCCGCGACGGCGCCGACACGCTGGTCATTTCGTCCGGCCTGATGACGCTGCGCGCGCTGGAGGCCGCCGACATGCTGGCGAAGGACAAGATCTCCGTCGCCGTCCTGCATGCGCCGACCATCAAGCCGCTGGACGAGGCGACGATCCTGAGAGAGGCCGGCAAGACCGGCCGCCCCGTTGTCGTCGCGGAAAACCACACGGTGATCGGCGGCCTCGGCGAGGCGGTCGCGGGCGCGCTTCTGCGCGGCGGCGTCCAGCCGGCGGGTTTCGGCCAGATCGCGCTGCCCGACCGGTTCCTCGAGGCGGGCGCGTTGCCGACGCTGCACGATCTCTACGGCCTCTCGTCGCAGGCGGTCGCGGCGTCGATCAAGGGCCGGTTGTAAGGGAACGCGCCATGATCAAAAATCGACTTGCCGGCGGTCCCGAAACTGTGTTTCGCAGACGCGAAGCCCGGCGGCTCGATCATCACGCTCGGTCGTCAGCCCCGGGCTTCGGGCCTGAGGCGATCGACGGATACGCGGCCGACCGGCGCGGCGCATAGTCTCGACGTCTCGGACTACCAGGGGCTGCACGCACGTCTTCGATCTCGATCGCGGCGATCAGCCCGACGAATGGCGCGGTCGCTACAGCGCGATCCGTATGCGGCGACTGGACGCCCGTCGGGCCGTAGCCGGCACAAAAAAGAAGGGCCCGCGCTGCGGGCCCTTCCGTGTTTCGTGTCAGATCAGTCTTGATCAGTACCGGGCGACGACCGGACCGCCGCCCCAACCGAAGCGGTAGTTCAGGCCCACGCGGACAAGATGGTCGTGCGCGCGCTGCGCGACCGTCGCGCCGAACGGGCCGATCGGGTAGTCGGCGCCGATGTTCGTGAACAGGTACTCGCCCTTGACCGACCAGTTCGGGGTGAAGGCGTATTCCGCGCCGCCGCCGACGGTCCAGCCGGTCGCGATCTTGCCGAAGCTCACGCCCGTGGGGAAGAACGGACCGATGTTCAGGCGGCCGTAGGCGAAGCCGCCCGTGGCGTAGAACATGACCGGAGCGGCGAACGGCGTCACGCCGAGACGGCCGCGAACCGTGCCGAGCCACGGCGTCTTGCGGGCGGTGATGCCGCCGCCGATGCCGGTGCCCTGGAAGTCGGTCTCGATGCCCGCCACGAACATCGGCGAGATCTGGTAATTGTAGCCGATCTGGCCGCCGCCGACGATGCCGCCGTGCGGGTCTGCGAGACCGCCCGGAGCGAACACGACGCCCTTGTTGAACGGATCCATCCAGCCGTAGCCGACGTTCGCGCCGATGTAGAGGCCGGTCCAGCTCATCACCGGGACCGGGGCAGTGTAGACGGCCGGCGGCGCCTTGCGGGACGGCAGGTCCGCAGCCTGGGCGGCGGACAGCGTTGCGCTCAGGCACGCGACAGCAATAGCAAACTTCTTCATGGGGGCCTCATACTGGAGGTGGAACATTAGAAAGCCGGGACGGCAGTATCTCACAATCTGTGAGCCCGCATGTAGTTCCCGCTTTGCGGCAAGAAAGCGTCAGAAAAGTGATTGGCGGCGCCCGGAAACGCAGATCGCCGGGAGGTGTTGCAAAGCGGTTACTTAATCTTTGCTAAACGAGGCGCGGGCAGGCGATGTTCATGCCTTGTCAGGAGATTGCCGGGCGGCCTCGACAGGGGCGTCCTCGAGGTTCTCCTCGCGCCAGATTTCCGCCGCTTCCGCGAAAGCCTTGGCGAACAGTCCGAGGGTCGCCATGCCTGCGAGCGTCAGGACCGCGATGTCGATTCGGCTCAGCGCGCCGATGATCGGCTCCCTCAGCCCGAACGCTGCGCCCGCGAAAGCCCATGCGATCATCAATATCCGAAACTCGGTGGCGCCCAGCCCGATATAGGCCATCTGATGGATCGAATGCGTAGCGGCGCGAATGTAGGTGTAAGCCGAAAACAGCATGTAGCAGAGCAGGATCGCCATTGCGGCTAGCAGCGACAGGAATGGCGACAGCCCGAATCCCACGATCAGAATGATCTGCGACAACAGGTCGCTGGTGTGATCGACCAGAAACCCGAACCGGGGCCGCTCCTCTTTCCGGAATCGGGCCAGCGATCCGTCGAGCGAATCGCCGAACCAGTTCATCGAGACGCCGAGAGCGACGAGGACGAGACCGAAATTCGACAGGTTGCAGGCCAGCAGGCCGATCGCGCCGACACAGGAGCCCGCCAGCCCGAAGATCGTGAGGTCGAGCGACGTCACGCCGGCCGGAAGCTTCGGAAGAATCCAGCGGATCAGCCTCTGTTCGCGCACCGCGAGAAAGCTTTGATTGATTCTGACGGGACTCGCACTCACGAACCGCAAGCTCCACGATTAGAATTCAAGTCGAAAAGGGACTGCCCAAGACAATAATCCGTTAGCACAGGCCGGACGGCGCGCGCAAATTACCTGAAAGCCGCTGGGCCGAATGCGAGACGCCTCGATTCGGCGCGGCTTGTCTATTGCGGATATGCGGTTCCTGAGGCGCGTCGCGCTGCCCGGGGCGCCGGCGCTGGCGCTATTGCGGGGGGCATTCGGCATAGGCGAGGCAGGCGATCTTCCGATTGACGTCGGTGTCGCATGCGCCGCCCTGGGGGGCCAGATTGCGCCAGAAGAACAATGCATTGATGCGATGCCTCGACGCCAGAGAGCGCACGACCGCCGCATCGCGGAGGCTGGTGTTTGCGAGTTCGAACACCAGCAGAAGCTTTGCCGGATCGGGACGTCCCAGAACGGCCATCTGCGATTCGAAGGAGCGGGCGATGTCGCCTTGCCTGTTGCGGGACCACAGGAAGATCGAGGTGCGGTCGAACGCGTTCATCAACTCGTTGGCGTTGCTGGCGTCGATTCCGGTCGACCTCTGGCTCGGCGCGTCGAGCGGATTCGTGTAGAGGATCGCCTTCTTGCCGGCCCCGTGCACCAGTTTCGCGAATTCCAGAAGGAAGGCGCGCGATCTGGCCGGAGAGCGGCCGTCCTGGACCTCGTAGTCCAGAAGAACGCCCTCGGCGCCCTGCGGCAACCGCTTTTCCCACACCAGGCACGTATCGGTTCTGGGGCCGATCGGATCGGTTGCGGTCAGTTCGACCCGGCCTTCCCGGGCGTAGCGCTGCGCCGCGCCGTCGAGCCCCAGCACGGTCGCCGTCTGGGCGAGCGTGCAGGCGTCGGCGGTCTCGATGGAGGAGAAATGGAGGTTCGTGGCGCTTCGGGGGGAGACGCGGGGCCCGAAATTGGCTT
Organism: Rhodoblastus sp.; assembly: GCA_039808645.1. GTDB lineage: Bacteria > Pseudomonadota > Alphaproteobacteria > Rhizobiales > Beijerinckiaceae > JAJXWB01. The sequence goes on from JBDHTL010000107.1 coordinate 5,946, forward strand.
TCGGAACCTTCCTCGGGCCGTGATTGCCCCATTGCCAGTAATAGACCGGGTACGGCGAGGCGTTGCCGATGATCGCGTCCAGGTTCATCGTCGCGAAGGCGGTCGCCGGGAAATAGGGGTAATTGCCCTTGTTGGCGTCTCGGGGAGGCGGCGCGTTCTGGTAGATCGAGAGATCGGATTTGCGCCGGCTGTCGAAGCAATTGGTTTCCGACGCCGCCGGACCCGCGCACAGGGCCATGCCGCAGCCGAGGGCGACGATTGCACGTAGGCCCGACGTCTTCACATGGGAGGTCATGTCCGCTCCAGTCGAAGCCTCGAGACTTTACCCAATCTTTCCAAGGTTATGCCTCAATCTGACTGGATAGTGGGATCGACGGCCGGACTTGGCAATCCGGCGCCGTCGAATTATTATGATGTTGCAGCGCAATTCGCTGGAACGTCCGGGTTGGGCGAGACAGGGCTTCCGATGAATGATTTGTCGCAATCCGCGCTGACGACGCTGCGCGACCGCGCACTGCGGCGGTCCGCCGATTTTGCCGTCGCGCCTGCGGAGAACGCGCGCGCGGGACTGCCGCCCTTGCCGCGCCGGACGACCCGGCCGGAAGGCGTCGTGTTCGAAGCCCCGCTTTCCGCCGGCGACGTCTGGCAGCCTTCGCAGGAATTGCAGGTCGTCCACTCCCGGGACGATTCCGATACCGACGCGGCCGCGGCGGACGAGGCGCGGGCGCAGCGCGGGCGCTTTGCGAGGCCGGAGGAAACGGGCCTGGCGCCCGACCGGTCGGACGAACCGCTGCCGGACGACGTGGACGAAGCCCGTTCTCCGCTCGCGCCCTTGATGCGGATGCCGTATCTGCGGCGCGCGCGGGAGGGGTGGGTGACCACCAGCTTCCTCGCGATCGTCGCGCTGCCGGTGATTCTCGCCACCCTGTATTTCGCGTTTCTCGCCAAGCCGCAGTATGTCGCGGAATTCCGCTTTTCGGTCACCGAGCAGACCCCGGCGCTGCCGGGTGCGCAGGCGCCGCCCTCCAACGGCCTGTCCGGGGGCGGCGGAGCGGCCGCGGCGCTCGCCACGGTCGCGGCCGGGATCGGCGGCGGCTCGGTCAGCACCGGCACGATGCAGAACTACATCGTCGTCGATTTCGTGAAGAGCCGCGAAGCGGTGGAAGGACTGCAGAAGAAGCTCAAGCTGAAATCGCTGATGAGCAAGGGCGATATATTGTACCGGGTCGATCCGGATATTCCGACCGAGTCGTTCATGGCTCACTGGAAGAATATCGTGGAGGCCGACTACGATCAGGTCACCGGCCTCGCCCTTGTCCGCGTCCGCGCCTTCGCGCCGGAAGACGCGCTGAACATCGCCACCTCTCTCATGCACATGAGCGAAAAGCTCGTGAACGACATGGCGAACCGGGCGAACGAGGACTCGGTCAGGTTCGCGGAAGAGCAGGTGAAGCGCGCGGAAACCCGTGTCGGCGACGCGGCCAAGGCGCTCGCGGAATTCCGCAAGACCGATAACGTGATCGATCCCAACAGCAGCGCCGTCCAGACCAACAACAATCTGGTGATGGCCCAGCGGCAGACGCTTCTGCAGCTTCAGACCGAGCTCGCGTCGCTCGAGCGCCAGTCGCTCGCCCGCAATTCTCCGGTCGCGGCCAATCTCGCCGCCCGCATCGCCGCCGGCAGGGGCGAACTGGAGCGCCTGCAGAACGAGTTTCGCGAACAGGGCGGCGGCCGTGGCGCGCTCGCCGGCCTGGTGGGCCGGTACGAGCAGCTCGACCTCGAGCGTCAATACGCCAACACGGCCTACATGAGCGCTCTTTTCGCCAGGGATCAGGCGCGCGCGAACGCCGCCGCGCAGCACATCTATCTGACGCCCTACGCCAAGCCGTTCCTGCCTGAGGAATCGACCTATCCGAAGCCGTTCCGCTCCCTGTTGCTGATCTTCGGCGCGGCGATGTTCCTCTGGCTGATCGGACTGCTGATCGTGCGGACGGTGCAGGACCATCGGCTGTGACGTTCGTTCCCAGTCGGCGCAGGACCAGTCTCGGGGTATCGTTTCGAATCCAGTGGGCCATCCTGCGCGCCGTGACTCGCCGCGAGGTGGCGGTCGTGTTCGGCGCCGGCTATGGCGTGGCTTTCATCGCCGCGCTGCTCGAGCCGGTCTTCCACATCGGCATCGTCGCCCTCTGGCATTGGCTGATCCGCATCAACGCGGTCTACGGCCCGAGCACGATTCTCTTCATAAGCACCGGTCTCTATCCGCTCTTCGTGTTCGTTCACCTCTCGACCTCGTTCTCCGCCGTCGCGAAGTCGGAGTTTGCGGACCGCCGTCTGCCGGGCGTGCAGCTGAGCGACGTCATCATGGCGAGGGCAGCCGTCAAGCTGCTCGTCTACGTGGCGGTCGGCCTGTTTCTGTTCGGCTGCATCGGGACGTTCATCACGCCTTTCGGCTTTCCCAGCGATCCGGTGCGGGTGCTCGCCGCGGTGCTGCTGCTGTCGGTGACCGGCGTCGGGATGGGCTTCTGCAATGTCGCCATCGAATCCGTCTTCAAGATGTGGCACATGATCTACGGTCCGATCGCGCGGAGCATGATGCTGTTTGCTGGCGTCCTGTACGTCCCGGATTTCATGCCGCCCGGCATCCGGCAATGGCTGGCGTACAACCCGATCATGCACGAGGTCGTTTTGTTCCGGCAGGGCTTCTATCCGAACTTCCCCTCGATGACCTATGATCCCGTCTACATGCTGGTCTGGGCCGGCGTGATCCTGTTCGTCGGGCTGGGATCGATGCGTTTGATGTCGAGGCGTCTCGATGAGCACTGACCGGGCTGTTTCGGCCGGTCGCCCCGCCTTGTCGGGAATTTCTCGTCAATCGCCACAAGCTCGTCTATTTCGAGCCCTAGGAACGCAACCCGGCGGACGATTGCCGGTAGGCGATCCGGGCCGTGCGGCTCCGTCCGGAGCGGCCGGCCTGATGATGGAAGCAGTAGGCGGCATATGATCGTGCTCGATTCCGTGTCGCTGTCCTTCGAAACGAAGGGGCGGCGACAGGTCATTTTCGACAATCTCGTCGGCATGATCCCGACAAACCGGCGTTTCGTCATTCTGGGCGAGGCCGGGTCGGGCAAGTCGATTCTCATCAAGATGGTGGCGGGGCTCATCCGGCCGGATTCGGGCTCGATCGAGCGGATGGCGCGGCTGTCGTACCCGGTCGGCTTCGGGGCGTGGTTTCGGCCCCAGCTGACTATCAGGCAGAATCTGGGCTATGCGGCCGACGTCTACGAGGTCAATCGCGAGGAACTGATCGACTTCGTCGGCGAAGTGACGAAGATGCGGCCCAGTTTCTCGACGAAATACGGGGAGCTGCCGCCCCTGCTGCGCGCGCAGATCCATTATGCGACGAGCTACGCCATTCCCTTCGACACCTACCTGATCGACGGCCTGATCGGCGCCGGCGACGACGCGTTTCGCGAGACGTGCCATTCCATGTTCGAAGCGCGCGCGGCCGAGAGCGGAATCGTCATGGCGACACGCCACGTGCAGCACGCGAAGAAGTATGGCGACTGCGGCGCGTTGCTGAACGACGGCAAGCTCACGTTCTTCGACGATGTGGATTCGCTGGTCGATGCGTACAGGGCCAGCAAGGCGGCGGTGCAGGGATGAGGCGGCTGTCCGGATATCTCGTCGCGCTCGTCGCGACCGCCCTGTCGTCGGCCGCCGTTCTCGCTGCCGAGTGCGACGGGCGCGCGGTGCGGACCGAAGAATTTCGCGGCAGGCCCATGACCGTCCGCATTGGCGAGATGGCGCGGGCGCTGCCCGCGGGCAGCGCCGTCGTTCTCGGCGATTCCATTGCGAACCGTTGGCCCAGAAACGATCTGGCGGACATTCTCGGCGCCCCGGTCGTCGTGTTGGCCAATGGCGGCGACAGGATCGAGAACGCCAATTGGACCCTGACGCAGGTGGATCAAGCCAGGGCGAAAAGCGTCAGGCGGGTCGTATCCGAGGTCGGCACAGCCAACCTGCTGACTGACACGACGTGCGAATTCGCCGCCAGAACCCGGTCCTATCTCCAGAACCTGCGGCGCACCTTCCCGAACGCCAAGATCTATGCGGTGAACATCTATCAGAAGGGCGTTGGCGGCCGCGCGCGGGTCGCGGAGGTTCGCGCGGCGAACGAGGCCATCCGGGCCTCGGCCGCCGAAAACGGCATCGTCTACGTGGACATACACGGTCCCCTGGCGAACAAATGCGTCGGCCAGGAGAGCTGCACGCTTCTCGAGCCGAACCGGGTCCACCCCTCGCCTCAGGGCTACGATCTCTTTTCTGCGGTCCTGCGAGAGGCTCTCAAGCGGTAACCCCCGACCGCTCGCGCGTCGCGTTCTTTACAAGCCGGCTCATTGCCCTCTATCAACCTGCCTGCTCGCGACCGCTCCGATCCGTGCCGAGGGCTTCGCCCGAGACGAGGCTCGCGTTGCCGAAGGAAAGGTGATGACTTCGATCGTCGATCTGCCGTGGCTGCCGGCCGCTCCCGAGAATTTCACGAAGATGTGCCGGGCGTTCGCGCAGGGCGAAGGAACGGCCGGCGCCGAGGCGCAGGCGCTCGCGAACTACCGGCTCAACCCCGCGCAATCGGGTGCGCTGACCCGCGCGATCGGCAAGCGGCGCAAGTCGGCGTCCGACTTCGCTCCCCTGACGTCGCTGCGCCTCGGCATCCTGTCGAACGCGACGACCGACGTCATCGACGACTGCATCCCCGCCGCGGCGGCGCGTCACGGCGTTCTCCTCGACTACCTGTCCTGTCCGTTCGATCAGGTGATGCAGCAGGCGCTGGATCCGAATTCCCTCCTCAACGCGGCCCGGCCGGATCTCGTGCTTGTCGCCGTCGATCACCGGTGGCTGCAACTCGACCGTCCCTCGCTCGCCGCGCCGGCTGCCGAGCGCGTCGGGAGCGCGGTGCAGAAACTGCGGAGCGTCGTCCACGCGCTGCGCGAGAACAGCGGCGCGACCGCGATCCTGCAGACGATTCCGACGCCGCCGATGCCGCTGTTCGGCAGCTTCGACCGCCGCGTCGCCGGCACGGTCCGCGCGATGATCGACGAGGTCAATCGCGAGATGGTCGCGCTGGCGGCCGACAATTCCTGCTACATCCTCGACGCCGCCGCGCTCGCCGAGCGCGTCGGCGCCGACCGATGGTTCGACCCCGTGCAATGGGCAGCCTACAAGTTCCCGTTTGCATCCGACGTCGCGCCAGCCTACGCGGATGTCGTCGCGCGCCTGCTCGGCGCGGTGGCGGGCAAGGCGCGCAAATGTCTCGTTCTCGATCTCGACAACACCGTCTGGGGCGGCGTCATCGGCGACGACGGACTGGAGGGCATCAAGATCGGGCAGGGCAGCGCGGTCGGCGAGGCCTTTCTCTCGGTCCAGCACATTGCGCTCGATTTGCGCGAGCGCGGCGTGATCCTGGCGGTCAGTTCCAAGAACGACGACGCCGTGGCGCGCGGCCCGTTTCGCGATCATCCCGACATGGCGTTGCGCGAGGAGCATATTTCGGTCTTCCAGGCGAACTGGTCGGACAAGCCGAGCAATCTGAAAGCGATCGCGAGCACGCTGAACATCGGACTCGACGCGCTCGTGTTTCTAGACGACAACCCGGCCGAACGGGCGCAGGTGCGCGCGGCCCTGCCCATGGTCGCCGTACCGGAACTGCCGCGCGATCCCGGCTGGTACGCCTTCTACCTGACCGCGGCGGGATATTTCGAGGCGGTTGCGTTTTCCGCCGAGGACAGGACGCGCCTGGCCTCCTACGCCACGGATGCGCAGCGCGCGAAACTGCTCGAACAATCCGGCGGCCTCGGCGACTATCTGTCGTCGCTGCGGATGGAGATCGAAATTGCGCCCTTCGACGTTCAGGGGCGGCAGCGCATCACGCAGCTCATCAACAAGACGAACCAGTTCAATCTGACCACGCGTCGGTACAAGGAGGCGCAGGTCGAGGCGTTCGAGGCCGACCCGTCGACCTTCACCATGCAGGTGCGGCTGCGCGACGCCTACAGCGACCTCGGCATGATCGCCGTCGTCATTTGCAAGGCGTCCGAGGCGGGCGGCGTGCGGGAATGGCTCATCGACACCTGGCTGATGAGCTGCCGCGTTCTCGGGCGGCGCGTCGAGGAAGCCATGCTGGCGCATGTGCTCGAACACGCCAGGGCGCACGAGGTCGGCAGGCTGGTCGGGACTTATATTCCCACCGCGAAGAACTCGATGGTCGCCGACCTGCTGGGCCGTCTGGGATTTTCCTTGCGCGAGGAAAAGCCGGACGGCGAGAGGATCTACGACCTCGACGTCGCCCGCTATGTGGCGCCCGAAAACCTGCCGTTCTCCACGC
>JBDHTL010000108.1:0-12227 GCA_039808645.1 Rhodoblastus sp.
GACGCCTACTGGCGCGTCGGTCGCAAGCTCGAGGCGCAGTTCCAGTGGAACCATGCGCGCGACCTCAAGCCCGAGCCGGAAGACCTCGAGAACATTCTCAAGAAGATCAGGAGCGGCATCGTCGACGAGAAATCGGAAGCCGCCGACGCCGGCAAGAAGAACGGCGGCTGACCCGGATGTTCGTGCCGCCCTATTTCAAGATGGGCGATCGCGCCGCGCAGATCGCCCTGATCCGCGCGCGCCCGTTCGGCCTGCTCGTCACCAACGGGCCGGGCGGCCTGATGGCCAATCCCGCCCCGTTCCTGCTGGACGAGAAAGCGGGCGAACACGGCGTGCTGCGCGCGCATCTGGCGCGACCCAATCCGCAATGGCGCGAGGCCGACGCTTCTCGCGAGACGCTTGTCGTTTTTCAGGACGTCGACGCCTATGTGACGCCGGACTGGTACGCGACCAAGCGCGAGACCGGCAAGGCCGTGCCGACATGGAATTATTCAGCCGTGCATGTCTACGGCCGGCTGCGCGCGATCGACGACCGCGACTGGCTGCGCGACTTCGTCGGCGAACTCACCGAGGCGCACGAGGCAGGCCGCGCGACGCCGTGGAAGGTCGCGGATGCGCCGGCCGACTATCTCGAAATCATGCTGCGCGGCATCGTCGGCATCGAGCTTGAGATCACGCGCATCGAAGCCAAGGCGAAGCTGTCGCAGAACCGCGCCGAGGCCGATCGCGCCGGCGTGATCGCCGGGTTGCGCGCCGAGGGCGGCGAAGCCGGCGCGCGCATGGCCGCGCAGATCGAGCGGGCGCAGTGACGCGGCTTCAAGTTGGTTCGCGCGCCGCCAGAGATGTCATTCCCGACGCTCCGTGTAGAATCCAGAGTCACAGACGAAGCGTCTCGGCCTGGATTCCCGCTTTCGCGGGAATGACCCTCGAGACAATCAGGTAAGATCGGTATGATGCCGCTATCGGCGCGCGCGCCGGCCAAGGTCAATCTCACGCTGCACGTGCAGGGGCGCCGTGCCGACGGCTATCATGAGTTGCAGAGCCTCGTGTCTTTTGCGGGCGTATGCGACCACCTCACGCTGACGCCAGGCGATGCGCCGTCGCTGTCCGTGACGGGTCCGACCGCGCAGGCGGCCGGCGCCAATGACGACAATCTCGTGCTGCGCGCGGCGCGCAATCTCGGCAAGCGCATCGACGGCCTGAAGGCCGGCGCCTTCGCATTGACCAAATATCTGCCCGTGGCGGCCGGCGTCGGCGGCGGCTCGTCGGATGCGGCGGCTGCGCTGCGTCTGCTTGCCTGTCTTAATGGCATTGCGCTCGATGACGAAAGGCTAATGGACGCAGCGCGCGAAACCGGCGCGGACGTGCCGGTCTGCCTCGATCCGGCGGCGCGCATGATGACGGGCGCGGGCGAAACGCTAGGCCCGAAACTCGCGCTGGCGCCGATCCCCGCCGTGCTCGTCAATCCTCGCGTCGCCGTCGAGACGCGCGCGGTGTTTGCCAAACTCGGATTGAAGCCGGGCGATTCCTACGGCTTCGGCAAGCATCCCGCCGTCGAGAGCGGCATGGGCGCGGACGCTTTGTTCGGCGCGTTGAAGAAAGGCCGGAACGATCTCGAGGACCCCGCCGGCGTGATTGCGCGCGAAATCGTCGCCGTGCTGGCGGTGCTGGGCGCGGCGCGCGGCGCGAAACTGGCGCGCATGTCCGGCTCGGGGGCGACGTGCTTCGCCTTGTTCGCAGATCGCCACCAGGCGGCGCGGGCGGCGCGCGTCATCAGGCGCGATCATCCGAACTGGTGGGCGAGAGCGACGCTGCTGCGGTGAGGATTCGGCGCTGCCGCTTACGACCCGACAGCGAACTTCCAGCGCGTCGCGGCAGAACTGCAAGCCGTGCAAGGAGGTAGCGTCGCGATCTCACGAGACTCCCCGTCTCCTGACGGCTGCTCAATTGCTCCTCGGAACGCAGGAAACACTCAGGTTTCATTTTATTGACGAGTTCTCCGGCAGAGCGCATGTTTCCATCACGTGGAACTTGGGCTTGGGAGGGCAAAATGGACCACGGATTGAAGCGTCGCGACCTGCTCAAGGGAGCTCTCGCGGCAGCCGGTTCACTGGCCGGTGGATTTTCCTGCGTCGAGCTTGCATCCGCCGCGCCGATCGAGCCGCCGACCATCGACCGGCTCACGGTCCGCGTTCTGGTCGATTCGTCTTCCGATATCTTCTTCAAGCCGCAGACAGTTGCAGGCGTGAAAATCGAGCCGACGCGGCCGGCGGTGCCGACGCGGCCGCTGCACAGCGAATGGGGGCTTTCCCTGCTTCTGGAGCCGGAGATAGATCAGCAGAAGCGGACTTTCCTGCTGGACTATGGCTGGACCCCGGAAACTCTGCTCGGCAATATGGAATTGCTGCGCGTCGATGCATCGAAGATCGACACGCTGATCCTGAGCCACGGCCATTTCGACCACTGGGGCGGGCTCTACGGCTTTCTGGACAAGCATCGCGACAAGCTGCAGCCCGACCTCACGCTTTATGCCGGTGGCGAGGATAATTTCTGCCAGCGCTACAACGGGCCGCCGGGCGGCCAACTCAGCGATTTCGGCGCGCTCGATCGCCGCAACATTCTCGCCCATCGCGTGAAGGTCGTCCTGGCTGAAACGCCTGTCGTTATCGGCGGCCAAGCCTTCACGACCGGCAAGATCAAACGCTCCGGCATCGAGCGTGTCCTGCCGAACACGCAGGTCGAGTTTGCGATGAAGAAGGACGGGCTCGGCTGCAACGCCAGCCACTATCTACCCGCGGAAATGGAAGGCAAGATCGTTCCGGACGAGCATATTCACGAGCACGCCACCTGCTTTAATCTGAAGGACAAGGGCCTAGTCGTGATCAGCTCCTGCGGTCACGTCGGCATTGTCAACACGGTGCGGCAGGCGCAGGAGGTCTCGGGCGTGAAGAAAGTGCACGCTATCATGGGCGGTTTCCATCTGGGCCCCGCGCCTGCCGATTATCTCGGGCAGGTCGTCGCCGAGATCGCCAAGCTCGAACCCGACGTGCTCATCCCAATGCATTGCAGCGGCCTGAACTTCGCACAGGAAGCGCAGCGACAAATGCCCGGCAAGGTCCTCGCAACCTCGACGGGCGCGCGCATCGCCTTCGGCGCGTGACGCGGCTGTTGTGGGCTGCGGCTTTCGGCGCATGCCTTGCGCTTGCGCCCTGCAGAGCAGCAGCCGACCAGGCGCTTGCGGCGCGCATGATGGACGATCTCATGTGGAGCCGCGGAGCGATCGGCGGCCCGTTCCAGCTGACCGATTCCGCTGGGACGCGCCGTAGCCTCGCGGAGTTTCGCGGAAAGATCGTGGCGCTCTATTTCGGCTACACGTTCTGCCCGGACATCTGCCCGACAGATCTCGTCGCCATCGCCCGCGCGATCGAACTGCTGGGCGCCAAGGGCGACGACATCCAGCCTGTCTTCATCAGCGTGGATCCCGAGCGGGACACGCCCAAGCTGATCGGCGAATATGTGAATTCAATTTCACCCCGGCTGGTAGGACTCACCGGAACGCCCGACGAAATCCGCGCGGTGGCCGATTCTTACAAGGTCTATTTCGAGAAGACCGGCGGCGCGGAGGGAGCCAGCTATCTGATAGACCATAGCGCTGTTATCTACTTCATAGGGCGAGAGGGAAATTACATGGGCTATGCCCCGCCTCAAACGTCGCCCGAACGGTTGGCGGACATTTTGCGCCAGTTGCATTCGCAGAAATGAGCTCGAGGCAAGAACCGCGGCTCGCTGCGTCCGCGTTCGCTCAAACGAGCGGCGCCGCGATTTGCTCCCCTGCGCCGTTTCCTTTTCGCCCGGCGAGGGCGCGATGTCGCATGGCGGAAGCACACTAGCCATTTCCCCCGCCCGCAGGGCTTGCTATCCATGGGTTTCTATTCCGGGCTTGCGTACGGTTTACATATAAACTATTACGACGTCCGAACCTGCGAAAGACGAGAGGAACGTCATGGCCGAGGCTCAGGAACTGCCCGCACGCGAGGCGATGGAATATGACGTCGTGATCGTGGGCGCGGGGCCGGCCGGCCTCGCCGCGGCGATCCGTCTGAAGCAGATTTCGCCGGACGCGACCGTGGTGGTCGTGGAAAAGGGCTCCGAGGTCGGCGCGCACATCCTGTCGGGCGTGGTGGTCGATCCGATCGGCCTCGACAAGCTGTTCCCGGACTGGCGCAAGGAAGACGACCGGCCGCTGACGGTTGAAGTGCACGAGGACAAGTTCTTCTTCCTCGGGCCCAAGGGCGCGCTGCGGCTGCCCAATTTCGCCATGCCGAAGCTGCTCGACAACCACGGCAAGTATGTCGGCTCGCTCGGCAACGTCTGCCGCTGGCTGGCCGGCCGGGCGGAAGCGCTCGGCGTCGAGATCTATCCGGGCTTCGCGGCGTCCGAAGTTCTCTACGACGACAAGGGCGCGGTCGTCGGCGTCGCGACCGGCGACATGGGCGTCGGCCGCGAGGGAGAGGTCAAGGCCTCGTTCACGCGCGGCATGGAGCTGCGCGGCCGCTACACGCTGTTCGCCGAAGGCGCGCGCGGGTCGCTGACCAAGGGGCTCCTCGCGAAATTCGGCCTTACCGAAGGCCGCGACTTCCAGAAATACGGCATCGGCATCAAGGAGCTTTGGCAGGTCGACCCGGCCAAGCATCGTCCGGGCGCGATCCAGCACACGTTCGGCTGGCCGCTGAACATGAACACCGGCGGCGGCTCGTTCCTCTATCACATCGAGGACAACCAGGTCGTGGTCGGCTTCGTCGTCCACCTCAACTATTCGAATCCGACGCTGTCGCCGTTCGACGAATTCCAGCGGTTCAAGACGCATCCGGTCGCCGCCGAAACGCTGAGCGGCGGCAAGCGCATCGCCTATGGCGCGCGCGCGATCACCGAAGGCGGCTGGCAGTCGGTGCCGAAGCTGACCTTCCCGGGCGGGGCGCTCATCGGCTGCGCGGCGGGCTTCGTCAACGTGCCGCGCATCAAGGGTTCGCACAACGCCATGCTGTCGGGCATTCTGGCGGCCGAAAAGCTCAGCGTCGCGCTCGAGGCCGGCCGCTCGCACGACGAAGTGATCGAGATCGAGAACGAGTGGCGCGACAGCGACATCGGCCATGACCTGAAGAAGGTTCGCAACGTCAAGCCGCTGTGGTCGAAGTTCGGCACGGCGATCGGCGTCGGCCTCGGCGGCCTCGACATGTGGACAAACGAATTGTTCGGCTTCTCGCTGTTCGGCACGCTCAAGCACGGCAAGCCGGACTATGCGACGCTGAAGCCGATCAGCGAGGTGAAGCCGATCGTCTATCCCAGGCCCGACGGCAAGCTGTCCTTCGACAAGCTGTCGTCCGTGTTCCTCTCCAACACCAATCACGAAGAGGACCAGCCGGTTCATCTCGTGCTGAAGGACCCGTCGATTCCGATCCGCAAGAACCTGCCGGAATACGGCGAACCGGCGCGCCTCTACTGCCCGGCCGGCGTCTACGAGGTCGTCTATGCGGACGAGGCGAACAAGCGCGATCCGAAGTTCGTGATCAACGCGCAGAACTGCGTGCACTGCAAGACCTGCGACATCAAGGATCCCGCGCAGAACATCAACTGGACCTGCCCCGAGGGCGGCGGCGGACCGAATTACGCGAATATGTGAGGCGGGCGCGCCGGGACCGCCGGCCTCCAGCCAGCCCAACGCTGGGACCGCCGGCCTCCGGCCGGCCCTGCAAACCGCCGGCTTCAAATGCCGGCTGGAAGCCGGCGGTCCCGGCTTCCAGTCCCCCTCCCCCGCGCCGTGCGCATCGGTCGGGCGCGCGCGGCGCTATGGCCGGCGCCGCCGCCCTGCTCTAGATATGCCGCGTCCCCGGAAGGAGCCGACATGTCCGAACCCGCCGCCGCGGCTCTGAAGCCTCGCGCGAAAATTCCCGTCGAACTGATCATCGCGGCGGGCTGCGCCATCGCCATCCTCAGTTTCGGGCCCCGCTCGGCGATCGGCGCGTTCCAGCGCGACGTGCTCGTCGACAACAATTGGACGCGCGATGTCTTCTCGATCGCCATCGCGCTGCAGAACCTGCTGTGGGGTCTCGGCCAGCCGCTCGCCGGCGGCTTTGCCGACCGTTTCGGCGCGCCGCGCGTCCTGATCGTCGGCGCGCTGCTCTATGCGGCCGGTCTCCTGGTCATGGGCGCCTCGACGACGCCGCTGATGTTCGACCTGTCGGCCGGCGTGCTCATCGGCTTCGGACTGTCGGGCGCCTCGTTCAATCTCGTGCTCGGCGCGTTCGGCCGCCTCGTGCCGGAGAACCGGCGCTCGATGGCCTTCGGCTTCGGCACGGCGGCGGGTTCGCTCGGCCAGTTCCTGTTCTCGCCGCTCGCCGTGGGCCTCATCCAGTCCTTCGGCTGGCGCAACACGTCCTACATATTCGCGGCGATGATGCTGGCGATCGTGCCGCTCGCCTTCCTTCTGTCGGCGCCGCGCGAACCGGCTCCGGCCGCGGACGCCGCGCCCGCGCCGACCATCGGCGAGGCGATCGCGCAAGCCTTCTCGCATCGTTCCTACGTGCTGCTGGTGACGGGCTATTTCACCTGCGGCTTCCAGCTCGCCTTCATCACCACGCATTTCCAGATCTACCTCACCGACAAGGGCCTCGATCCGCGCATCGGCGGCTGGGCCTTCGCCATGATCGGCATTTTCAACATGGTGGGCTCGCTGGCCTCCGGTTGGCTCGGCACGCGCATGCCGCGCCGCTACCTGCTCGCCTTCATCTACTTCTCGCGCGCCGTGGCCACGCTCGTCTTCCTGCTCATCCCGGCGACGCCCGCCTCCGCCATGATGTTCGGCGCGGTCACCGGCCTTCTGTGGCTGTCGACGGTGCCGCCGACCTCCTCGCTCGTCGGCGTCATGTTCGGCCAGCGCAATTTCGCGATGCTCTACGGCTTCACCTTCGTCAGCCACCAGATCGGCGGATTTCTGGGCGCGCTGCTCGGCGGCACGATCTACGAGGCGACCGGCTCCTACACCTGGGTGTGGATCCTGTCGATCGCGCTCGGCGTGGCCTCGGCCCTCATCAACCTGCCGATCGAGGAAAAGCCCGCCGAGCCCAAGGTTGTGGCGGCCTGATTTCGCGCCTAAGACTGACCCATCGGACCGTTTCGGAGAAACGAACTCGTGAGCACCTTCAAGGCCATCCGCATCGACAAGGACGAAAACGGCTATCGCGCCGGCCTGGCCGATTTCGCCGAGAACGACCTGATGGAAGGCGACGTCACGGTCGTCGTCTCGCATTCCTGCGTGAACTACAAGGACGGCCTCGCGATCACCGGCAAGTCGCCGGTCGTGCGCCGTTTCCCAATGATTCCCGGGATCGATTTCGCCGGCGTGGTCGCGAGTTCCTCGAATCCGGGCTTCAAGGAAGGCGACAAAGTCATCCTCAACGGCTGGGGCGTCGGCGAGACGCATATGGGCGGCTATGCGCAGAAGGCGCGCGTGAAGGGCGAGTGGCTCACCCCCCTGCCCGCGGGCCTCTCGCCGGCCGAAGCGATGGCCGTCGGCACGGCCGGCTATACCGCCATGCTCTGCGTGCTGGCGCTCGAGAAGCACGGGCTGACGCCCGATCGCGGCCCTGTCGTCGTGACGGGCGCGGCCGGCGGCGTCGGCTCCGTCGCCATCGCGCTCCTCGCGAAGCTCGGCTGGCATGTGATCGCCTCGACCGGCCGCGCGTCGGAAGAAGTCTACCTGCGCGGCCTCGGCGCGAGCGAGATCATCGACCGCGCCGAATTGTCGGCCCCCGGCCGCCCGCTCGGCAAGGAGCGCTGGGCGGCGGGCGTCGACAGCGTCGGCTCGGTCACGCTCGCCAATGTCCTGGCGCAGACCAAATACGCCGGCGCGGTAGCCGCCTGCGGCCTGGCGCAGGGCATGGATCTGCCGGCCACCGTCGCGCCCTTCATCCTGCGCGGCGTTTCGCTGCTCGGCGTCGACAGCGTGATGGCGCCGCAGACGCTGCGCCGCGAGGCCTGGGGACGGCTCGCCAGCGATCTCGACCGCTCCAAGCTCGCGGCGATGACGACCACCGTCAAGCTGGCCGACACGCCACGCGTGGCCGCCGACATTCTCGCCGGCCGCACGCGCGGCCGCGTCGTGGTCGAAATCGCCTGATTTCGCGACCAAATCGCCGGACGGCGGCGGTTTCGCCGCCCGCCCGTCTAGATTTGGATCAAGGACAGGGCCACATACGAAGACGATGGTTTCCCGATACACGATCAAGGCGGGGAGAGATGAGCAGCGCATTCACACGCGAAAACGACGATAGCGACTCGATCGAGGACATCGGCGAGCGCCCTGTCAGTCCGCACCGCAATCTCGTGACGCCGGAGGGTCTGGCGCAGATCGAGCGCGAATTGGAGGCTGCGCGCGTCGCTTTCGCCAAGGGAGAGCACGATCGCGACCGCCGCGCCATCGCCATGGCCGCGCGCGACCTGAATTACTGGAGCGCGCGCCGCGCCAACGCCGAGCTCGTCCATCCGATCGCGGACAAGTCCGAAGTCCGGTTCGGGCACACGGTCACCGTCAAGACCGGCAAGGGCAAGAAGGAAAGCTTCAAGATCGTCGGCGAGGACGAGGCGGACCCGGCCAAGGGCCTGATCCCGCATGTCGCCCCGCTCGCCAAGGCGCTGATCGGCAAGGAAGTCGGCGACAAGGTCGAGGTCAAGCACGAGAAGGCCGAAATCGTCGCCATCGCCTGAAGCTGCGTCCGCGGGGAAAAGCAGCGCGTCGCCCGAAAGGCGACGCGCTCTTTCTTCCGGCTTCGCCGTGAGCGAGTTCGGTCGGCCCGCCCGCTATTCCCCCGCCAGCCGGCTCCTTTCCTTCGAAAGATAGGTCCAGGCGTAGTCCATGAAGGCGCGGACGCGCGCCGCGCCCTTCAGGTCGGCGTGCGTCAGTAGCCAGAGCGCATTGGTCGTCGGCGGCTTGTCGCTGACGCGCGTCAATTCGGGCATGGAATCGCCGACCACGCGCGGCAGGACGGCGAGCCCGAGACCGCCGGCGGCGGCGAGCGCGGCGATATGCATCGTGTTCACGCGGGCCACGACGCGGGCGGCCGGCACATTGCGGTCGATCCAGACCGCCGCCTCGATCTCCTCCATCGGCGGGCCGAAACCGATGTAGAGCGCCTCCGGTCCGAGCGGGTCGCATCTCGAGAATTCAGACCCCGTCTTGCCGTAAACGCCCCACGCCATCGGCCCGACCTTGCGACCGACGAGCGTATCCGGCGGCTCGGAGGTCGCGCGGACCGCCACGTCGGCGTCGCGGCGCGACAGGTTGAGCGAGGCGTTGGAGACGATGATGTCGACCCGGATTTCGGGATAGGCGGCGCGGAACCCCGCGAACATCGGCGCGAGCAGCGACGCGAACATCGAATCCGTCGTGGTCACCCGCAATTCGCCGCGCGGCCGCTCGTCCTGGCCGGCGAGACGGCGCTCGAATTCGACGACGCCGTCCGACATGCGATTGGCGAGCGCGATCATCTCCTCGCCCGCGCCGGTCGCCGTATAGCCGGCGCGCGACCGCTCGAAGAGCGGGCGGCCGAGCGCGGCCTCGATCTGGCCGAGCCGACGAAACACCGTCGAATGGTTGAGGCCGAGCGATTCCGCGGCGCCAACGAGCGAGCGGGCTTCCGCGATCGCGCGCACCAGGCGGAAATCGTCCCAATTCATGGTCATGCCGGTTCCTGCGAATCCGTCCGTCGAATGCCTGTCACGACCGGGGCGCTGCCGCACGCGCCAGCCGGTCTCTGATCGCCTCCCCGATGCCGCCCGCCGGAATCGGCGCGACGGCAATCGTCGCGGCGCCGGACGCGTCGAGTTCGCGCAGGCATAAGTAGAGGCGGGCCGCCGCCTCGACCAGATCGCCGCGCGCCGACAGGTCGAGAATGTGCGCATCGCGCGCCTGCCCGAAACGCCCCGCGAAATCGAGACCGGCCTCGCCGACACGCAATTCGGCCGCATCCAGCCTGAGCCGCGCGCGTGGCGCGTAATGCGAGGCGAGCATGCCGGGGGCCTCGACCTTGCCGGAAACGGGCATAGCCAGCGGGCCGACCAGCGCCTCGATCCGCTCCCTGGCCACGCCGCCGGGGCGAAGCAGGACCGGCGGGCCGTCGAGACAGGCGACGATCGTGGATTCGAGCCCGACCGCGGTCGGGCCGGCGTCGAGCACGGCGTCGATCAGGCCGGCGAGATCCTCGAGAACATGGCCCGAGGTCACCGGGCTGACACGTCCCGAGCGATTGGCCGAAGGCGCGGCCACGGGCCTGCCGACGGCCGCGAGCATGGCCTGCGCGACCGGATGATCCGGCGCGCGCAGCGCGACCGTGGGCAGGCCGGCGCGCGCCAGCTCGCAGACGCTGGCGGTTTCGGCCAGCGGCAGCACGAGCGTCAGCGGCCCCGGCCAGAAGCTTTTCGCCAGCTGCTCCGCGATCTCGGAGAACCGGCCCTCCCGCCGCGCCGCCGCGAGGCCCGTGACATGGGCGATCAGCGGATTGAACGAGGGCCGGCCCTTGGCGGCGTAAATCCGCGCCACCGCTTCCGGCGAGGTCGCATCCGCGCCGAGGCCGTAGACAGTCTCGGTCGCGAAGGCGACGAGGCCGCCGTCGCGGATCGCGCGCGCCGCCTCCGCGACGCCCTGCGGGTCGGGGGGCAGGATGCGCGTGCGATTTTCGGTAGAATGGGCCAAGGCGCTTTGCGGCTCCCGCAATCTGGTTTACTTATGAACCAACGGCCGCGTATGCGGACTCGAATCCTGCGAGCCGACCTATCGCATATCGCGCCCCGCGCCGACATGCGGTTCGGCGCATAAAGAACATGCGCGCCACAGGGCGCGAGCGGAGGAAAGAATGACAGAGGACGTCCAGGTTTCCGTCGCCGACGGCGTGATGCGGATCACCATGAACCGGCCGGCGAAGAAGAACGCGCTGACCGGGCCGATGTACGACGCCATGACCGCTGCGCTCGAACGCGCCGACGCCTCCGACGACATTCGCGCCGTGATGCTCGAAGGCTCGGGCGGCTCGTTCACCGCCGGCAACGATCTCGCCGATTTCCTGGCGACCGCGACGCGCGGCGCCGAGCCGCGCGCGAGCTATTTCATCAAGAAGATCGCCATGCTGGAAACGCCGATCGTGGCCGCGGTCGACGGCGTGGCGGTCGGCGTCGGCACGACGCTGCTGTTCCACTGCGATCTCGTCTATGCGACCGAGGCCGCCAAATTCCGCATGCCCTTCCTCGACCTCGGCCTTGTGCCCGAGGCCGCCTCGTCGATCCTCGCGCCGGCGCGGTTCGGCATGGCGAAGGCGAGCGAATACATCCTGCTGGCCGAACCCTTCGGGCCGCACGAAGCGGAGAGGCTCGGGCTGATCAACGGCGTCGTCGAGCTGGGACTTCTGGGCGAAACCGCGATGAACGCCGCCCGCAAGCTCGCCGCCAAGCCGCCGGCCGCCCTGCGCGCGGCCCGCCGCCTGATGCGCGGCGACCGCAAGGAGATCGAGGCGGCGATGGCGCGCGAGATGGTCGCCTTCGGCGAGGCGCTGCGTTCGGACGACGCGAAGGCGGCCTTCATGGCCTTCCTGAGCAAGGCGAAGGGCTGAGGCCCGTCAGGCGGCGGAGAAGAATTCGTTGGCGACCGCCTGCGGGTCGCGGCCCTCGACGAGATGGCCGTGATTGATGAGCAGTTCGGTGGCGTGCAGCAGGCCGCGCAGATGGGCGGCCGATTGCGCGCAGACGTCGCAAATCTGCTCGCCGCAATCGGCGGCGCCGGCGGCGATCGCGCGGGAGATGGCGTCGACGGCGCGCACGCCGCATTCGGCGAGCTTTTCGACGCTGGCTTCGAACAGAGCCCGGAAGGACGGTTCCAGCCGGGCGTAGACGGCGAGCGCGTCCTCGCTGCCCGGCAGCGGCGATTGCATGAAATAGGCGCGATAGCTGGCGGGCCGCCAGACGGCGATGTCGTCAGCGAGCTCCGGCATGGTCGGCAGGAGCTCGATCAGCATCAGGATTTCGTTGTAGACATTGAGAAAATCATTGGCGAGGCCGGACGCCGGATTGACCAGCGCCATGGCGCGCGATTCCAGCGCGTCCGCGCTCGCGCACTCATAGTCGGCGTTGTGATCCTCGCTCAAAGACATGCTTTCGACGCAGCCTGGGACAGGCCACACTAG
>JBDHTL010000109.1:0-12143 GCA_039808645.1 Rhodoblastus sp.
ATCGCCTTCAGCGCGCCGGCGATCGCCGCGTTCACCGGGAACTTGCCCGGCAGCTTCACTTCCACTTCCTCGCCGGCGCCGCGCAACAGCACCAGCGAGACGTCGCCTTCGCCCCTGCCCTTCAGCCGCTGCTCGATGGAGGGCAGCGGCGCGGGATCGCGCAGGAAGATTCGCAGCCCCTTCTGAATGCGCGCTGCGGCCTGATCGAGCGGTTCGACGGAAACGATCCGCGCGCGAATGTCTTCGCCGTCGACATGCGCCTGCATGTTGACCAGCAGGCAGGCGCCCTTCTCCAGAAGATCCCGATACTGGTTGAGGCCTTCCTGAAACAGGATCGCCTCGTATTGGCCGGAGGCGTCGGACAATTGCACGATGCCCATCTTGGCGCCGGTCTTGGTGCGGCGCTCCGCGCGGTCGAGCACGGCCGCTGCGAGGCGCCCAGCGGACGCGCCCTTTTTCACGGCGCGCGCGAATTCCGCATAGGGTTGTACGCGCAACTTTGCGAGTACGCCCTCATAGGCGTCGAGCGGGTGGCCCGACAGGAAGAAGCCGACGGCGTCGAACTCGCGCTTCAGTTTTTCCGCCGCCGACCAGGCCTGCGCCTTCGGCGTGACGAAAGGCTCCGCGCCGCCCGCGCCGAACAGCGCGCTCTGCCCGCGCTCGCGCTCGTCCTCCATGCGATTGGCGGTGGCGAGGATCGGCTCGACGGCGGCGAAGGCGCGCGCGCGGTCCGATTCCAATTCGTCGAAGGCGCCGGCGGCCGCAAGGCTTTCGAGCACTTTCTTGTTGACCTCGCGCGGCGAGATGGCCGCCGCGACATCGCCGAGCGAACGGAATGCGTGCGCGGCGCGGGCGCGCACGATCGCTTCGGCCTGCCCCTCGCCCACGCCCTTCACCGCCGAGAGCGCGTAGCGGATCGAGAGCGCGTCGTCCCTGGCGTGGACGTCGAAATCGACGCCGGAATGGACGATGGAGGGCGGATCGACGCGGATGTTCAGGCGCCGCGCCTCGTTGCGGAATTCCGCGAGCTTGTCGGTATTGCCCTTGTCGAGCGTCATCGAGGCGGCGAGAAACTCGACGGGGTAGTTCGCCTTGAACCACGCGGTCTGGTAGGCGATCAGCGCGTAAGCGGCCGCGTGGCTCTTGTTGAAGCCGTAGTCGGCGAATTTCGCCAGCAGGTCGAAAATCTCGTCGGCCTTGGCCTTGGCGAGCCCGCCCTCGACCGCGCCGGACACGAAGCGCGCGCGCTGCGCGTCCATCTCGGCCTTGATCTTCTTGCCCATCGCGCGGCGCAGCATGTCGGCCTCGCCGAGCGAATAGCCCGACAGGACCTGCGCGATCTGCATCACCTGTTCCTGATAGATGATGACGCCGAACGTCTCCTTCAGGATGTGCTCGATCTTCGGATGGATGTAATTGGGGTCCTCCTCCCCGAGCTTGACGGCGCAATAGGTCGGGATGTTCGCCATCGGGCCGGGGCGATAGAGCGCGACCAGCGCGATGATGTCCTCGAAACGGTCGGCGCGCATTTCGACCAGCGCCTTGCGCATGCCCGCGCTTTCCAGCTGGAACACGCCGATCGTCTCGCCGCGCCCGAGCATGTCGTAGGTCTTCTTGTCGTCGAGCGGGATTTTCGACAGGTCGATCCTGATGTCGCGCTTTTCGAGAAGGGCGACCGTGGTCGACAGCGTCGTCAGGGTCTTGAGGCCCAGGAAGTCGAACTTCACGAGGCCCGCCGGTTCGACCCATTTCATGTTGAACTGGGTCGCCGGCATGTCGGACTTGGGATCGCGATAGAGCGGCACGAGTTCGTGCAGCGGCCGGTCGCCGATGACGACGCCGGCGGCGTGCGTCGAGGCGTTGGAATAAAGGCCCTCGAGCTTCTCGGCGATTTCGAGCAGGCGCGCGACCTGCGAGTCGCTCTCCGCCGCCTCCTTGAGTTTCGGCTCGCCGGATATGGCTTCCTTCAGCGTGACGGGCTTGGCAGGGTTCTGCGGGATGAGCTTGGCGAGCCTGTCGACCTGGCCGAGCGGCATCGCCAGCACGCGCCCGACGTTGCGCAGCACGCCGCGCGCGAGAAACGAGCCGAAGGTGATGATCTGCGCGACCCGGTCGGCGCCGTAGCGGCGCTGCACATAAGCGATCACCTCGTCGCGGCGGCTCTGGCAGAAGTCGATGTCGAAGTCCGGCATCGACACGCGCTCGGGATTGAGGAAGCGCTCGAACAGCAGCGCGAAACGCATGGGATCGAGATCGGTGATGGTGAGCGCGTAGGCCACCAGCGAGCCCGCGCCCGAGCCGCGGCCCGGCCCGACCGGAATGCCCTCGTCCTTCGCATATTTGATGAAGTCCGCGACGATCAGGAAATAGCCAGGGAATTTCATCTTCTCGATGACGTCGAGCTCGAAGGCGAGCCGCGCCTCGTAGTCGGCGACGGTGAAATCGTGCGCCGGCGGATGGGTCGCCAGCCGCGCCTTCAGGCCCTGTTCGGCCTGGCGCCGAAGCTCGGCGGCCTCGGCCGCTTCCGCGTCGACGCCTGCAGTGTCGCCCGTGGTGAAACGCGGCAGGATCGGCTTGCGCGTCTTCGGCCGGTAGGAGCAGCGCAGCGCGATGGCGACGGAATTGTCCGTCGCCTCGGGAAGGTCGGCGAACAGCGCGCGCATTTCCGCGCGCGTCTTGAACCGGTGCTCGGGCGTCAGCCGGCGGCGGGCGTCGTCCTCCAGCGAAGCGCCGTCCGAGATGCAGAGCAGCGCATCGTGCGCCTCGAAATCGGACCGGGCGGCGAAATAGGGTTCGTTGGTCGCCACCAGCGGCAGCGAGCCGCGATAGGCCATGTCGCGCAGATAGCGCTCGGTCTCGCGTTCGCTCTCCTCGTTATGGCGCTGCAATTCGACATAGAGCCGATCGCCGAAGACCTCGCGCAGGCGCTCGACCCGCGCCCGCGCCAGATCGGCGGCGCCCTCGCAGATCAGGCTGTCGATCGGCCCCGCCGGCCCGCCGGTCAGGGCGATCAGGCCGGGGGCGTCCGCCGCGAGGGCGGCGAAAGCCGCGCGAGGCTCGCCGGTCGCCTCGCTCTCGAGCCAGGCGCGGCTGACCAGACGCATCAGCGCCTCGTAGCCCGCCTCGTTGCGGGCGATGAGGACGAGGCCGCCGGCGCCGGCGGCCGGAAGCTCCAGGCCCGCGGTCGGGGCCGGCCGGTCGCCGAAGTCGACGGCAAGCTGCACACCGACGATCGGCTGCACGCCCTCCTTCGTCAGCTTCTCGGAGAATTCCAGCGCGCCGAACAGATTGTTGGTGTCGGTGATCGCCAGCGCCGGCTGGTCGTCGGCGACCGCCAGCTTGGCGAGCCTGCTGATGGTGAGCGCGCCCTCGCGCAGGGAATAGGACGAGTGGACGTGCAGGTGCACGAAACCGACGTCGCGACAAATTTCCAAGACGGCCTCCGGAGCGGAGGTCGGACTTTAGGGAGAGTCGCGACGCCATTGAAGCGCCATCGCATCCGGCGCGCTCAGGCCACCGCGTGCAGCGCCGCGCCGACGGCGCCGATCCCCGCCATGAACAGGCCGATCGCGAGGATTTCGACGATGTCGCCTACCGCAGCCCGCATGTTCGCCTCCCGAACCGTACTTTGTTCGAGCACTCTATGTTCGATTTTTGTTCTTTTCAACAATACGATGCGCAACGGGCGCCAACAGGGTTAACGCGGCAGGCCATCTATTTGACATAGTTGGGAAAAAAGCGGCCCCGGCGCTCAAATTGGGGGGCAAGCGCCGGGGCCTGTCACATTGAACTCGCGTCCAAAAAATTGTGACGAAAGACACTAGCGCAACGACTGGTTCCTCACAATGGCGCAGCCTGAGCAACCCCTGAAATTTTTGCGCGCCCGCGCGACGTTCCGAAAGCCCGGCGGTTTCGGGCGAGGCGACGCTCATCAAGTCTTAATCGGCGTGGCCTAGAGTTGCCCCGGTGGAAACCGGAATCGCCAGATGACACAGCCCCGCAAGGCCGAACGCGTGCGCAGCTTCCTGAGCGCGCAGGTGATCTTCTCCAAGGCGCCGGCGGTCGACTGCCTCGTCAAGAATTTCTCCCCGGCCGGCGTCCGGCTGGAGATCGCCGACGGCATGCCGCTGCCGAACGAATTCGAGCTCAGCATCCCGCACAAGGGGCGCACCTACCGCGCCCGGGTCGTCTGGCGCGGCGAAGGCATGGTCGGCGCTGAATTCCTGGAGCCGGGCGAAACCGTCGATCGCCGGACGATCGAGAACGACGGCGACCGGCTCGACCGCCTCATGCTGGAAAACGCCAGGCTGCGCGCCCAGATGCTGCTGCTCAAGCAGCGCATCGCGCAACTCACCGGCGAAGCGTAGAAACCCACCCTATTCCAGTTCCACGATCTGCCCGTCGCGCAGCGTGATGCGCCGGTCCATGCGGCCGGCCAGCTCGAAATTGTGCGTGGCGATGATGGCGGCGAGGCCCGTCGCGCGGACCAGGGTCATCAGCGTCTCGAACACATGCTCGGCCGTGCGCGGATCGAGGTTGCCGGTTGGCTCGTCCGCCAGCAGCACCAGCGGCGCATTGGCGACGGCGCGCGCGATGGCGACGCGCTGCTGCTCGCCGCCCGACAGTTCCGCCGGCCGGTGCGCGCCGCGGGCGCCGAGACCGAGATAGGACAGGAGCTCGTCGGCGCGCTTGCCCGCCTCCCTCTTGTCCAGGCCGCGGATCATCTGCGGCAGCATGATGTTCTCACGGGCCGAGAATTCCGGCAGCAGGTGATGGAACTGGTAGACGAAGCCGATCGCGCCGCGCCGCAGCGCCGTGCGCCCGTCGTCGGACATGGCGGCAGTCGATGCGCCTTCCACCAGCACGTCGCCGGCGTCGGGCCGTTCCAGCAGGCCCGCCACATGCAGCAGCGTCGACTTGCCGGCGCCCGACGGCGCGGTGAGCGCGACGGCTTCCCCGGTGTGCAGCGTGAGATCGGCGCCGCGCAGGATTTCCAGTCGCGTGTCGCCCTGCATGTAGCGGCGCTCGACGCCCAGGAGACGGAGGGCGTCGGTCATTCGTACCTCAGCGCCTCGACGGGATCGAGGCTCGCCGCGCGCCAGGCCGGATAGAGGCTCGCGAGGATCGACAGGACAAGCGTCATGACCACGACCGCGACGACCTCGCGCGGATCGACCACCGAGGGCAGGCGCGACAGGAAGTAGATTTCCGCCGGAAAGAGATCGGCGTGCAGCAGCCGGTTCAGCACCGTGCGGATCGCCTCGAGATTGTGCGCGAGCGCGAGGCCGAGCAGCGTGCCCGCGATGACGCCGGCGACGCCGATCGACGTGCCGGTGATCAGGAAGACGCGCATGACCGAATATTTGGTCGCGCCCATCGTGCGCAGGATGGCGATGTCGTGGCTCTTGTCGCGCACCAGCATGATGAGGCCGGAGATGATGTTGAGCGCGGCCACCAGCACGATCAGCGTCAGGATGATGAACATGACGTTGCGCTCGACCTTGAGCGCGTTGAAGAAGGTCTCGTTGGCCTGCCGCCAATCGGTGAGGATGACGGGGCGGCCCGCCGCCTCCTGTATCTTCGGCCGCATCTCGTCGATCTTCTCGGCATTGTCGAGGAAGACCTCGATGACGCTGACCTCGCCGTCGCGGTTGAAATAGGCCTGCGCCTCGTCCAGCGGCATGTAGACGAAGACGCCGTCGAATTCCGCCATGCCCATCGAGAAGATGGCGCGCACCGGATAGGCCTTGATGCGCGGCGCCATGCCAAAGGGCGTGCTCGCGCCGCGCGCCGTGAGAACGCTGATCGTGTCGCCGACGCGAACCGACAGCTTGTCGGCCATGCGCCGGCCGATGACGACGCTCGCGGGATGATCGTCGTCGATCTTGTCGAAGCCGAAGATTTCGCCGGTCTTGATGTTGCCGGACACGCCGGGCAGCTTTTCCAGATCGGCCTCGCGCACGCCGCGCACCAGCGCGCCGCTCTGGCCGAACGGCGAGGAGACGCCGGCCGCGCCCTCGATCATCGGCAGCGCGACGGCGACGCCTTTGACCTGGCGGATGCGCTCGGTCATCTCGTTGTAGTCCTTCATCGGCGCATCGGCCGCCTGCACGAAGACATGGCCGTTCACGCCGACAATCTTGTCGAGCAGTTCCTTGTGGAAGCCGTTCATCACGCTCATCACCACGATGAGCGTGGCGACGCCGAGCATGATGCCAAGGAAGGAAAAGCCGGCGATGACCGAGACGAAGCCCCGCGCGCGGCGGGCGCGCAGGTAGCGCAAAGCCAGCGTCCATTCGAAGGGCGCGAAGGGACGCGTACGGGAGGCCGGCAGGGCCTGGCGGGGAGCTTCGAGGGCGGCGTCGGTCATGCGAGGCCCATCCTCGGCCCGTCATTGCGAGCCCGGCGGAAGTCGCCTGTTGGCGACTTCGCCTGAAAGCGAAGCAATCCATTCCCGAGAGCTGCGGGATGGATCGCTCCGTCGCTCCGCTCCCCGCAAAGACGGCGACGGAAGTAGCCTTCGGCCAATACCCTCATCCGCAAACCTTCTGCAGGGCGTCTTCCGGCGACAGGAGCGCCTTTTCGCCGGTCCTGCGGTTCTTCACCTCGACCTTGCCTTCGGCGAGGCCCTTGGGGCCGACGATCACCTGCCAGGGCAGGCCGATGAGGTCCATCGTCGCGAATTTGGCGCCGGGGCGCTCGTCGCGGTCGTCATAGAGTGTTTCGGCGCCGGCGGCTTCCAGCTTGGCGTAGAGGTCGGCGCAGGCGGCGTCGGTGGCGGCGTCGCCGACCTTCAGATTGGCCAGGCCGACCTTGAAGGGCGCGACCGCATCCGGCCAGACGATGCCGTTGTCGTCGTGGCTCGCCTCGATGATCGCGGCCACCAGCCGCGACGGGCCGATGCCGTAGGACCCCATGTGCACGGGCGTCTCCCTGCCGTCGGGGCCGTTGACGACAGCCCGCATCGGCTCCGAATACTTGGTCCCGAAGTAGAAAATATGGCCGACCTCGATTCCTCGCGCGGAGACTCTGTCGGCGTCCGGCAGGCCGTCGAATTTGGCCGCGTCGTGCATTTCCTCCGTGGCGGCGTAGCGGCTGGTCCATTTGTCGAACACGCCCTGCATGGTCCCGGCGTCGTCGAAGTCGATCGTCGCCGGCGGGACCTCGAACTCGAGGAAATCCCTATGGCAGAACACCTGGCTCTCGCCGGTGGAGGCCAGAACGATGAATTCGTGGCTAAGGTCGCCGCCGATCGGGCCGGTGTCGGCGCGCATCGGGATCGCCTTCAGGCCGAGCCGCGCGAAGGTGCGGAGATAGGCCGTGAACATGCGGTTGTAGGAATGGCGCGCGCCGGCCTCGTCGAGGTCGAAGGAATAGGCGTCCTTCATCAGGAACTCGCGGCCGCGCATCACGCCGAAGCGCGGGCGCACCTCGTCGCGGAACTTCCACTGGACATGGTAGAGGTTGAGGGGCAGGTCCTTGTAGGACTTCACATAGGCGCGAAAGATCTCGGTGATCATTTCCTCGTTGGTCGGCCCGAACAGCATGTCGCGCTCGTGCCGGTCCTGGATGCGCAGCATTTCCTTGCCATAGGCCTCGTAGCGGCCGGATTCGCGCCACAGGTCGGCCGACTGGATGGTCGGCATCAGCAGTTCGATCGCGCCGGCGCGGTTCTGCTCCTCGCGCACGATGGCGTTGATCTTGTTCAGCACCCGCAGGCCCAGCGGCAGCCATGCGTAGATGCCGGCCGATTCCTGCCGGATCATGCCGGCGCGCAGCATGAGGCGGTGCGAGACGATTTCCGCCTCTTTCGGATTCTCGCGGAGAATGGGCAGGAAATAGCGGGAAAGGCGCATCGGGCGGGGTCTCGAATCTCGGGGCGGCGCGGACCGGCCAGTTCAAACGCAAGGCCCGTCAAAACACAAGGCGATCCGGTCATGCCGATCGGCGGTGGCGCGTCGCCGTCGATCGCATTCGTCCGCATTGCGAAAGTCATGCTAGATTACAAATGAACAATTCGACGGCGCCGCAAGAATGAATTGTGCGCTGCGGGATGAAATTTTGTACGAATTTTGATCCTGACCTGTCGACAGACAGAAAAGCCTCGTCTAGGGTCCAGCGCCTAAACCGTAAGGGCCGCATCCGCGCCACGGATGCCGCAGTCCAAGTCGAGGGAGGACGCTGGGACCCGCACGACGCCGACGCTGAAAGGCGAAGCTGGCGTCGCAAGAGCCACAAGCCCAAGAGCCACAAGGCCCAAGAGCCACAAGGCCATTGAGCGAGAGGGCCACGCGGAGATCAGTTCAAGGACACGGGCAGAGAACGGGAGCGGGAGCAGCGATGGCTGCCCCGCTCTTTTTTGTCCTGCCTGCGCCGGTTTCAGCCCAGCTTCAACGCTTCGCGCAAGAAACTCGCGATCGTCGTCTCGACATCGGCCCCGTCCGAGGTCCGCGTCGTCTTCGGGTAGAAATGCGTCGCGCCGGCGAGGCGCTCGAAGCGGTAGCGCGCGCCCACCCGTTTCAGGCGTTCGACCAGCGGCGGCGCGGCGTCCGCCATGACGGGCAGGTCGCGCTCGCCGACGAACAGCAGCACCGCCGGCTCGTCCGGCGCGCCATTGACGCAGGTTTCGCGCGCCGTGTCGTTCATGCGGCCCGACAGCGAGACGACGGCGGCGACGGGCGCGCGCTCGACAAAGGCGGCCGCCAGCGAGATGACCGCGCCGGCCGAAAAGCCGCCGATGGCGATGCGATGGATGTCGACGCCATAGTGGCGCGAGCGGCTGCGAACGAAATTGATCGCATGGACCATGTCGTCGGTCGCCGCCTCGATTCCTCGCGAAAGCTCCTCGTCCGTGGCGGGCGGCAGGCCCAGCATGCCGCGCACGACATTGACGCGGTCCTTGTTCATCGGCTCGGACGGCGCGAGCACCGGCGTGACGCCGCCGTCGCAGTCCTCCTGCGTCAGGCGGTAGTCGATGCAGAAACAGACATAGCCGCGCGCAGCAAAGAGCCGGCAATATTCGGCGACCGGCGTCGAATAGCCCTCGGCGTCGCCGAATTCGTCGGTTTCCTTGGAGCCGCGATGGAAGGCGCCGCCGAAGGCGAGGATCAGCGCCGGCCGCGCGCCAGCCGCGTCGCTTGCGGGGCTGTAGACATCGAGCTTGAGGTCGCGGTAGCGCAGGTCCCGGGTGAAACCGACTCCGCCGACGGCGTATTTCACGCCCTTTTCGACGCGCACGTCGAAAAGCTTTTCGAGATAATCGCCCACGCCCCGCCCCGCTTTCGCTTGTTTGGCCAATGCTAGGCGAAGGCGGCGACATGCGGCAACCGCCGTCTATTTCTTCGCGTAGGCGCCCGTATAAGTTCCGTCCGCGATCTGCGCCATGATCTCCGCCTCTTTCGCGAGCTGCTTTCGCACGGCATTGGCGAGGTCTGCGGCGATCGTGATCGAGAAGGTCACGACGCCGTCATCGTCGCCCACCACGATATCGCCGGGCGACACCACCGTTCCGCCGATGGCGACGGGCACGTCGAGCGCGCCGGGACCATCCTTGTAGGGCCCGCGATGCGTGACGCCGCGCGCGAAGCAGGGGAAGTCGGACGCCGCGAACGCCGCGGAATCCCGGATCGCGCCGTCGATGACGAAGCCGGCGACGCCGCGCTTTTCGGCAATCGTCTTCATGATCTCGCCGACCAGCGCGCGCGAGACGTCGCCCTCGCCCGCCACCACGACGACATCGCCGGGTTGCACGAGGTCGAGCATCTTGTGGATGAATTGATTGTCGCCGGCACGCGTGCGCACGGTGCGCGCGACGCCCAACAGGTGACCCCTGCGATGAAAGGGCCGCAATCCCAAGAGGCCGGGCAGGCGGTCGAGATTGTCGCTGACGACGGCGGTCGGCGCGTCACGAAAGGCGTCGATGAGGGCGCGGTCGGGGCGAATGAAATTCTGCATGTTCAATTCCCGACCTCGCCCTGCGCCCAGCCTTCCTTGCACGCGCCGACGTAATCCGCGTAGCGCCGCTCCGCGATCGCTTTTCGCGCGCCCGCCATCATGTGCTGGTAATAGGCGAGGTTGTTCCAGGTCAGCAGCATCATCGCCAGAATCTCTCCTGATTTCACGAGATGATGCAGATAAGCGCGCGAATAATCTCGCGCGGCGGGACAGGTCGAGTCCGGATCGAGCGGGCGCGGATCGTTCGCGTGCTTGGCATTCTTGAGGTTGACGCGGCCGAAGCGCGTATAGGCGAGGCCGTGGCGTCCGGCGCGCGTCGGCATGACGCAATCGAACATGTCGACGCCGCGCGCCACGCTCCGCAGGATATCGTCGGGCGTGCCGACGCCCATGAGGTAGCGCGGCTTGTTGGCCGGCAGATGCGGCTCGACCGTCTCGATCATCGCCAGCATCACATCCTGCGGCTCGCCGACCGCGAGGCCGCCGATGGCGAGGCCGTGGAAATCCATCGCGCTGAGCGCCTTCGCGCTCTCGACGCGCAGCGGACGATCGTCGCCGCCCTGCACGATGCCGAAGATCGCCCTGCCCTCCTGCTCCGCAAAGGCTTTGCGCGAACGTTCCGCCCACCGCAGCGAGAGCCGCATGGCGCGTTCCTGGTCGTCGCGCGAGGCCGGCAGGCGAATGCATTCGTCGAACTGCATCTGGATGTCGGAGCCGAGCAGCGCCTGTATTTCCATGGAGCGCTCGGGCGTCAGCAGATGCTTCGAGCCGTCGAGATGCGACTGGAAGGTCACGCCGTTCTCGTCGAGCTTGCGCAGCTTGGCGAGCGACATGACCTGGAAGCCGCCCGAATCCGTCAGAATCGGATGCGGCCAGTTCATGAACTTGTGCAGCCCGCCGAGTTCCGCGACGCGCTCGGCCCCCGGGCGAAGCATGAGGTGGTAGACATTGCCGAGCACGATATCGGCGCCAAGCTCGCGCACCTGCCCCGCATACATGGCCTTGACGGTTGCGGCCGTGCCCACCGGCATGAAGGCCGGCGTGCGGATGTCGCCGCGCCCGGTCGCGATGACGCCGGTGCGGGCCGCGCCGTCGGTGGCGGAGATTTTCAGGGAAAAGCCGGTCATGGCGCGTTTCATAGAGGGGTGCGCGGCGCGGGGCTAGTCGCGGACTTGCTGCGGTACCGGCTCCCCTCCCCCTTTGTGGGGAGGGGCGGGGGAGGGGGTCGCGGTGTCTTGCGAGATTTGCTCGTCTCCGGCCGGCCAACGTCGCAGGATTCCGCGACCCCCCACCCTAACCCTCCCCCACAAGGGGAGAGGGAATTTCACTGTCGCATCGGCTTGCTCCGCTCCAGCACAATCCCTAATCAACCCGCATGATACCCTGGGAATTGCTCGACACCGCCCCCATCCCCGGCGGCGGCTCCCTGCGCCTGAAGCGGCGCGGGGCGGAATTCTCGATCATGCTCGGCGATAACGAGCTGATGAACTCGCGGCTGTCCGGCTCCGAACAGGCGCTGGCGACGCTGTGCTGCGAGCGGCTCGCAACCCGTCCTGCCCCGCGCTTTCTCATCGGCGGGCTCGGCATGGGCTTCACCCTGCGCGCCGCGCTCGAAAAGCTCGGGCCGGGGGCCGAGGTGATGGTGGCCGAACTCGTGCCCGCGGTCGTCGCCTGGGCGCGCGGGCCGATGGCGGAGGTCTTCGGCGGCAGTCTCGAGGATTCTCGCGTGAAAATTCGAGAGGCGGACGTCGGCGCGGTCATTGGCGAAGCGCGCGAAAGCTTCGACGCCACCTTGCTCGATGTCGACAACGGGCCGGACGGGCTGACGCGGGCCTCCAACGACCGGCTCTATTCGGCCTCCGGCCTGCACGCGGCGCGTGAGGCGCTGCGGCCCGGCGGGCTGCTGGCGGTCTGGTCCTCGGGGCCGGACGCCAGCTTCACGAAGCGGCTGAAAACGGCCGGTTTCGCGGTGGAGGAGGCGCCCACGCGCGCCAACGGCAAGCGCGGCGGGGCGCGGCATGTGATCTGGATCGCGACGAAGCCCGGCCGCGCGGCGAGGTAGCCTAGCGCGGCGCGAGGCTTTATACGGGCGACCGACGATTTCGAAGAGTGTCATCCCGGACGATCGCGCAGCGATCGAGCCGGGATCCAGGAGCCGCGACGACAATGCAGCGTCGCTGGCGCGGTTC
>JBDHTL010000110.1:0-11807 GCA_039808645.1 Rhodoblastus sp.
GGATGCTCCTGAGGTTTTCGCGCGGCACGCTCGAGACGAAGGAGCGCGCCGGGCTTGCGCCGAATTTCGCTTCGGCGCCGCCCGGATAGGGCGACAGGCCGTCGAACTTGTGCGGAAACGCCACTTGATACGCGCGCCCGTTCGATCGCGGGTCGCTTCCATCGCTGGCGGTGAAGTGGATGTATGCGCCGAAATGTCCGAACGATCCGGGACGTTCCGCGACCATGGCGACGGAACCGACTATCCAGTCCAGCAAGCGGCCGTCCTCGTAGACGAGGGCCTTCGATTTGAACGGCCGTCCGGGCAAGGACGGGGGAAACAATTCGTTTCGGAACGGGAAGGCGTAGGATCCCGATCGGGCCGTGACCTCGTGGTTCGGCATATCGAAGCGCCGCATCGGCGGCGATAGCCGTTCCCCATCAAGCAGATCGAAAGGCTCGCTGGCGCGAAAACGCCAGAGCGGCGTCTTCCCGTCGTGTTTCTTCAGATACACGGATTGAAGCGGCGCGAGGTCGCAGGTCGACGCCGCCAGCTTGGTCGCCTCCAGCGCGTGCAATATGCGCGCCCCGACGAAATTCAGACTTTGCGCTTCCCCGGGGTAGACCGGCACGAAACGGCGCATCGGATTCTGGCCGGGCATGCAGATCGTCGCACGGCTCTCGCCGAGTTCGAAGCCGTTCTGGTAGAAGAAATCGAATTTGAGGGTCGGCGAGATTTGGTAGAACCCGTGATCGATCCAGTTGTTGACTGGCGCGGAACAGTCGACCGTCCCGCCGATCTTCAGTAATTTTGCAGCGGTGCAAAGCACGTTTCCGACGTTGAATACATGTTCGGCGGTTCCGCCGAAGGACACCGCGTCGTATTGGCCTATCAAATGTTCAGGGAGATTGGCGTCGTTCAGATCGTGAATAATATTTGCGCCTTGATAATCCGAGACGTCGAGGGTGTGAACCTCGCCATATCCGAGGTCCTGATAATATTCTTCAACGGTACGCTCATCGTCCCAAAGTAGTGTAGGGCGACCGAAGATCAAAAGTCGGCTTCCTGGAATTTTTGCACGCGCGACGGCTTCGAAATTCCGCTTTTGATCTGCTCGCACCACCATCGCCTGAACTAATCTCCTCGAAAGCATTGATGAAGGCGCAACGCCTTCAATGCAACTGAATAGCGCAAAAAATGGGTTGTTGCACGGGCCGAGGCTCGAAATCCGACACGAATTGGTCAATCGACCGTGGTCGATCCGCATGGAGCCGGATCGATGCCCGACCAGACCGTCGTTCTAACCACTTTCGGATTTTGGGCGCGCTGCTGGCGCGCCAGTTCGAACGTCGTTCGAACCACTTTTGGATTTTGGGCGCTGCTGGCGCGCCAGTTCGAACGTCGTTCGAACCACTTTTGGATTTTGGGCGCGCTGCTGGCGCGCCCAAGGGGAATCGAACCCCTGTTTTCGCCGTGAAAGGGCGACGTCCTGGACCGCTAGACGATGGGCGCGGGCTCGCGAGGCGAACGGCGCGCTTATACGGCGCGGCGGCGCGGCTTGCAATGCGGCTGCCGGCTAAATTTCTCGACCCATTTCAGTCGGCGCGCGCAACGGCAGACATGAAATCGGTCAACTTTCGCAGGTCGAGCCGGCCGTCTGTTCGCACCCCAGTGCACAGATCCAGGCCGAACGGTCTTACCAGGCTGACCGCCTCCGCCGCGTTCTCGGCGGACAAGCCTCCGGCCAGAAAGACCGGCCGCTTGCTGCGGGCAACGAATTCCGCGCTGAGGGTCCAGTCGTGCCGGCGTCCGGTGCCGCCGAGTTCGGCGACTGCGGCTGAAGGTCGTCCCGAGTCCAGAAGGAACGCGTGGACATGTGGACCATAGACGTCGATCAAGTCGATCGCCTGGCGATCCTCGACGTGGATGACCTGAACGCGACGGACGTGAGGGATCAATCGGGCAAGCCGCTCCGACTCCCGCCGGTCTATGTGGGATACGATTTGAACCGTGTTCGGACCGGTCGCCGCCACGTGTGCGGCGATGGAGTCGGCCGTGGTCTCCGACGTCAGCAAGAAAGTCGCGACCGGGGGCGGCGCGAACGCGGCGATCTCGCCTATGACCGCATCTGAAATCGGTCCAGGGCCGGATGGCATGCGCGCGACCAGGCCCAGTGCGTCTGCGCCTGCGCCAATTGCCGTGCGCGCCTCGTCGATGCTCTGGATGCAGCACACTTTGACTCTGGTTCTCATCGAGTGAGTTTACCAACGTCCGCTGGCGCCCTCCAGACAGACGGGTGGCGGCGGTTCGCGCATGTGTTCGGCGTGCAGCCAGCATGGCGCGCCGGTTCGAACGTCGTTCGAACCACTCTTGGATTTTGGGCGCGCTGCTGGCGCGTCCAAGGGGAATCGAACCCCTGTTTTCGCCGTGAAAGGGCGACGTCCCGGACCGCTAGACGATGGGTGCGGGCTCGCGAGACGAACGGCGCGCCTATTCGGCGCGGCGGCGCTGCTTGCATTGCGGCTGCCGGCTGAAATTCTCGGCCCGTTCAGTCGGCGCGCGCGGCGTCGAGGATGCGGGCCTGCACGCGCTCGCGGCCGCCGTAGTGATCGAGCGACAGGGTGACGGCGAGATGCGCCGGCCCGCCGGCGAGGGGCGGCAGGGCCTCGGCGAGGCCCGACGCGCTCGTGCGAAACGCCATCGCGTCGAGCCGCGCGCCGTCGGCCGCCTGCGCCGAGACGCGCAGATGGTCCTCGCCGACCGGCATGACGTTGAGGATGCGGTGGCGCGGCAGGACGAAGACCGGTTCCGGCGCGCTCGCGCCGAAGGGACCGGCGGCCGCGACCGCCTGCACGAGGTCGCGCGTCGCGCCGGCCGCGGTGACCGCCGAATCGACATGGAGCGCGTCTCTCGCCCGGGCGGCGGCGACCCTGGTCGCGAGCTTTTCCTCGAGAAAGGCGCGGAATTCGCCGAGCCGCTCGCGCTGGACGGTGATCCCCGCCGCCATCGCGTGGCCGCCGCCCTTGATCAGAATGCCGGCCTCGACGGCGGCGCGGATGGCGGCGCCGAGATCGACGCCTCCGATCGAGCGCCCGGACCCGGTCCCCGTCTTGCCGTTGAGCGCGACGGCGAAGGCCGGCCGCTGGAAGCGCTCCTTGAGGCGGGAGGCGACCAGGCCGACGATGCCGGGGCTCCAGTCCTCGCCCGCCACGACGACCGCCGCGCCCTCGCCGCTCTGGCCGAGCGCGAGATCGGCCTCGGCCTGCGCGGTCTCGACGGTGGCCAGTTCGATGGCGCGGCGCTCGTTGTTGAGACGGTCGAGTTCGGCGGCGATACGCTCGGCCTCGCCGGGATCTTCGGTGAGCAGCAGCCGCGCGCCGAGCGCGGCGTCGCCGATGCGCCCGCCCGCGTTGATGCGGGGGCCAAGCAGAAAGCCGAGGTGCCACGCCTGCGGTGGACCGGCGAGACGCGCGACATCCATGAGCGCCGCGAGCCCGCGCCGTTTTCGCGCGCGCAGAACCGCGAGCCCTTTCACCACGAAGGCGCGGTTGAGGCCGGTCAGCGCGGCGACGTCGGCGACTGTGGCGAGCGCCACGAGATCGAGCTGTTCGAGCAGGTCGGGCGCGGGGCGCGACGGCGTCCAGAAGCCCATCGTCCGCAGCGCGCGATTGAGGCCGACCAGAGCCATGAAGACGACGCCGGCTGCGCAAAGGGCGCCGAGGCCCGACAGGTCGTCCTGGCGGTTGGGATTGACCACGAGCGCGTCGGGAAGCGTTTCGGGCGCCTGGTGATGGTCGAGCACGATCACGTCGAGCCCCAGCGCCTTCGCGCCGGCCAGAACCTCGTGCGAGGTCGTCCCGCAATCGACCGTCACGAGCAGGGTCGCGCCGGCGCCGCGCAATTCCTTGATGGCCTCGGCGTTCGGGCCGTAGCCCTCGAAGATGCGGTCGGGGATATGGATGATGCGCGGCACGCCGCAGGCGTCGAGAAAACCCGCCAGCAGCGCCGCTGAACAGGCGCCGTCGACATCGTAGTCGCCGAAGATCGCGACGGTCTCTTGTCGAGCGACGGCGCGCACGAGACGTTCGACGGCGGCGTCCATGTCCTGCATGACGGAGGGGTCGGGCATGAGCGCCCGTAGCGTGGGATCGAGGTAGGCCGCCGCCTCGTCGATACCGACGCCCCTGCCCGCGAGCACGCGCGCCAGAATGTCCGACAGGCCGTGACGCTGGACGATGGCAAGCGCCCGCTGCTCGCCGGCGATGTCGAGACGCGGGCGCCACGGCCGGCCGAGCGCGGAGCGTTCGACGTCGAGAAACAGGCGCTGGTTGGGATCGCTCACGCGGGGATTTTATGGCTTCGGACCCGAAGACGCGCCGCCTATTGTGACGAAGCCCACAGGAAAGCTCCGAACCGTCATCCCCGCGCGCAGGCCTCGCCGTCCGGATCCCGGATCAGCCTTCGGCTGTCCGGGATGACATTCCTATCCCGCCGCATCGATCGCCAGCGCGCGCTGCAGCGCCGGCCTTGCGTGACAGCGCGCCAGATAGTCCGCGAAGACCGGGCGCGGCTCGACGATCTTGAATCGCTCGATGCCGAACAGCAGGTCGCATCCGATCATCACGTCGGCGGCGGAGAATTTCTCGCCGAGAACCCACGGGCCCGGCGTCAGCGCGGCTTCGAGCGCATTGAAGACGCGGTCGAAGTCGCCCCAGCCGGCGGCGGTCGTCGGCAGTTCGAAATTGGCGAACTTCTGGGCGAAGGCCGGCTCGATGCAGGCGGGCGCGAAAAACAGCCAATGGAAATACCTGCCGCGCAGCGGGTCCCCCAGTTTGGGCGCAAGTCCGGCCTCAGGACAGCGCTCGGCGATATAGGCGCAGATGGCGGCGCTTTCGGCCAGTTGCGCCGCGCCGTCCTCGAAGGCCGGCACCTTGCCGATGGGATTGATGCGGCGGAAGGCGGGATCGTTCTGGCCGCCGTTGCGGATGTCGACGTGAACGCGCTCGTAAGGGGCGCCGGCTTCTTCGAGCATCCAGAGCGTGCGCAAACTGCGCGTGCCGGGCGCCCAGTACAGTTTCATCATGCGACTCACTCCGCAACGGAATGAGAACATAATAGGAACATTCGAACTTGTCCAGCCGGTCGGCGCCAATCCGGTTTGTTTACGCCGCGCGCGCAGATTGCGGCAATGGCGAGGAAACGGGTCGAACTGGCGATTTGCGGGACGTTGGCCGCGCTCTGCGCCGCGCGCGGAATTTCGGCCATCTGGAGCCAGAGCTATTGGTTGGCGGGCCGCCTTGCGCCGCCCGCGCACTATGTCGGCGCGAAAGCCGTCCTGCTCGGGATCGGCGAGATCGGGCTCGCCGCCCTGATGATGGCGGCATGGCTGTGGTTCAGCCGGGGCGACAGGAGAGCGGGCGCGGCGCTGGCCTCTGTCGGCGCGCTGGCGTTCGTCGGCGGGTTTACGATCGGCTTGTTCGGCTAGTCGCGCGTCGCCACCAGGAGGACGCCAACGAGGATGAGGCCGACGCCCGCCCAGTTCTTCCAGCTGAGCGCCTCGCCGAGAAACAGCACGCCGAAAATGGCGACGAGCACGACGCTGAGCTTGTCGACGGGCGCCACCCGCGCCGCCTCGCCGAGTTGCAGCGCGCGGAAGTAGCAGAGCCAGGAAGCGCCCGTGCCGAGGCCGGACAGCGCAAGAAAGAGCCAGGCGCGGCCGGGGATGGGCGCGGGCGCGGCGAAAGCGCCCGACAGCCAGGCGACGAGCGCGGCCAGCGGCACGACGACCAGCGTCCGCAGTAGCGTGGCGAGGCTCGAATCGATCTCCGCTACGCCCGCCTTGGCGAAGACCGCGGTGAGCGCGGCAAAGCCCGCCGATCCCAGCGCCCAGTAGAACCAGGGCTGCGAGACGATCTGCGCGAAGGAAGAGAAGGGAAGCGAAGACATGGCGGCCATCCGTCGGTTTCGCCGGATTGTATCCGGCCGCGACGCCCGCGACAGTCGCGCGACCGTCGCGTGCCGGGCGGCACGGACGGAACGCGGGCTTGTGTCAGACTTGCCACATGTCCCGCGAAATCCTCGCAAGACCGGCGGAATCGCCGATCCCAACCCGCCGCCCTCCGGCTAGACTGCGTCGGCGGCGCGCTGGCCGGCGCCTGGCCGCCGCAGTGGGGGATGCGATGGTTGCGAGGAGGCTTCTGGCTGCGCGGCGGCGACGCGCGCTCTTCGGACATGCCGGCGCGCTGGCGCTGTTCGGCGTCGTGGGCGCCGCGCAGGCCCAGACCGTCCTTGCGGATCAGGCCTCGCTTCTTCCGCGCGTGATCGCCAACCCCGCCGACCACGAGACCAATTTCGCCTATGCCCGCGCGTCGGTCGAGGCGCGCGACTACGAGGCGGCGATCGTCGCCCTCGAGCGCACGCTGTTCTTCAACCCGAATCTGACGCGCGCGAAATACGAACTGGGCGCGCTCTACTACCGGCTGAAATCCTACGACATGGCGCAGCGCTATTTCGAGGATGCGCTGCAGACCCCGAGCCTCGAGCCCGACCTGCGCGCGCGGATCGAGATCATGCTGCCGGCGGCCCGCAAGGAGATGGAGCCGTCGCGCCTGTCGGGCGTGCTGCAGCTCGGCGTCGGCTACAGTTCCAACGCGCCGCTGGCGCCGCCGTTCGGCTTCATCCGCTCGAACGGCGCGGACATTCCCAATCCCGGCCCCTACTACCAGCGCGGCGGCGCCAATCTCACCGCGCTCGGCGAAGTGCGACACGTCTACGATTTCGAGAACCAGCGCGGCGATCTCTGGGAGACGCGATTCGCGGGCGTCGGAACGGCGCAATTCGCCTTCGGCGAATTGAGCTCGGTCCTGTTCGAGGCCTCGACCGGCCCGCGTCTGGCGCTGGCGCCCGAGGCCCTGCCCGGCGCGACGATCCGCCCCTATGTCGTCGGCTCCTACGCGACCATGGCGCTCGGACGCCTCGGCTCCTCGATCGGCGGCGGCGTCACGGCGCGTTTCCCGATTGGCGACGCCTTCTACGTCGAGCCGGGCGTCGAATGGCGCCATCTCGACATCGCCGCCACCAGCCGCTTCCTCGAAGTGGCGTCGACGCAGAACACCGGCGGCCAGTGGACCGGGAGTCTTGCCGCGCGCTGGACCCCGACCGACCGCCTGAGCTTCGACGGCAAGGTTCTCTACGGCCGCAACTCCTCGCTCACCGGCGCGCTGACCTCGCGGCGCTTCGGTCTGGAAGGCGCCGCGCGCTACGAGTTCGATCCGCCCTCCGAGTCGATCGGTTGGCGCTGGTCGGCGACGCCGTTCGTGCGCTACGCCGAGACGCGCTTCGACGCGGCCGACCTGTTCGTCGATCCCTTCGTCGTCCGCGTCGACCGCCAGGTCCGCATCGGAATGCAGCTGGACATGCCGATCACGAAAGCGTTCGGCGTCGCCGCGCTCGTGCAGTACATGCGCAACAATTCCAACCTGCCGAATTATCGCGCCAGCGCCTGGTCCGGCCTGATCGGCCCGACGGTGCGCTTCTAAAGGGGGACGGCCATGAACTTCCGCCCGCTTCTTCTCGCCGCCCTGCTCGTCGGTTGCTCGGCCGGCGCGGCCGCCGCGCAAAATGTCGGCAGCGTCGGCGCGGCCAACCAGGACGCGACCGGCCAGCCGCCCGGCGGTTCCGCGCGCGGACTCACGGTCGGCGCGGGCGTCGTGCAGCGCGAGCGCATCCGCACCAATTCCGACGGTTCGGCGCAGATTGCCTTCAAGGATTCCTCGGCGCTGAACATCGGCCGCAATTCCGACATCACGATCGACAGGTTCGTGTTCGATCCCGCGACCGGCGCCGGCGAGATGACGACGTCGATGACGCGCGGGGCGCTGCGCTTCGTCGGCGGCAAGGTCAGCCACGGCAGCGGCTCGACGATCAAGACGCCGGCGGCGACGATCGGCGTGCGCGGCGGCGTCGCCTCGATCGGCTACGACGAGGCCGGGCGGCTGCACGTCGTCCACCACTACGGCGTCGTCGACGTCGTCAACGCCGGCGGCGTCGTGAAGCTGCTGCGCTCGGGATTCGAGACGGTCGTCGCCGACTACAATTCGCCGCCGACGCCCCCTGCCCGCGTCGATCCCGCTCTGCTGGCGCAGATCATGGCGCGCGTGACCAGCAATGCCGCCCAGCGCGGCGGGGTGAAGAAACAGCCGACCAATTCGGACGCCGCGCGCTTCGATATCGGCATCCAGCGGCTCGGCGGCGAGACGCCGAATTTCGATCTGCCGGCGGCGCGCGACAATCTGGCGCGCGGCCGGACGCTGACCAGAGCGCCCATTCCCGCCTCGACCAAATATCCCGACAGTTGCGGCACGGGCTGCCGCTGACGAAAAACGCGCGACCGGAGCCGGCCGCGCGCTTATGAAACCTTGTTCGTCGCGGCGACAGGCTCAGCCCGTCGCCTGCAATCCCGCCTTCATCGGCACGACATTGTGCAGGCGGTCGGCGTTCTCGAAGAACTTGCGCAGATTGCGCGCCGCCTGACGGATGCGCTGCTCGTTCTCGACCAGCGCGAGGCGCAGGTAATCGTCGCCGTGCTCGCCGAAACCGATGCCCGGCGCGACCGCGACGTCGGCCTTCTCGATCAGCAGTTTCGAGAATTCGAGCGAGCCGAGTTGCTTGAACTGCTCGGGGATCGGCACCCATGCGAACATCGAGGCGGCCGGGGCCGGGATCGGCCAGCCCGCCTGCGCGAAGCTCTCCACCATCACGTCGCGGCGCTTCTTGTAGGTCGCGCGCATTTCGGCGATGCACTCGTCCGGGCCGTTGAGCGCGGCTGCGGCCGCGACCTGGATCGGCGTGAAGGCGCCGTAGTCGAGATAGGATTTCACGCGGCCGAGCGCCGACAGGAGCCGCTCGTTGCCGACCGCGAAGCCCATGCGCCAGCCGGCCATCGAATAGGTCTTCGACATGGACGTGAATTCCACGGTCACGTCCATCGCGCCGGGCACCTGCAGCACGGAGGGCGGCGGATTGCCGTCGAAATAGACCTCGGCATAGGCGAGGTCGGAGAGGATGAAGATGTCGTGCTTCTTCGCGAAAGCGACGAGGTCCGCGTAGAAGTCGAGGCTCGCGACCATCGCCGTCGGGTTCGAGGGATAGCAGACGACGACCGCGATCGGCTTGGGGATCGAATGCATGATCGCGCGTTCGAGCGCGACGAAATAATCGGGCGTCGGCTCGGCCGGCACGGAGCGGATGACGCCGCCCGCCATCAGGAAGCCGAAGGCGTGGATCGGATAGGAGGGGTTGGGCACCAGCACGACGTCGCCCGGCGCGGTGATCGCCTGCGCCATGTTGGCGAAACCTTCCTTCGAGCCGAGCGTGGCGACCACCTGCGTGTCGGGATTGAGCTTCACGCCGAAGCGGCGGCCATAATAGGCGGCCTGCGCGCGGCGCAGCCCCGCGATGCCCTTGGAGGCCGAATAGCG
Source organism: Rhodoblastus sp. (assembly GCA_039808645.1). Taxonomy (GTDB): domain Bacteria; phylum Pseudomonadota; class Alphaproteobacteria; order Rhizobiales; family Beijerinckiaceae; genus JAJXWB01. Next base: position 9,459 of record JBDHTL010000110.1, read on the forward strand.
GTCGGTGCGCGGCTTGCCGGCCGTCTCCACCAGCTTGTCGACGACGTGTTTCGGCGCGGGCAGGTCGGGATTGCCCATGCCCAGATCGATGATGTCGGCCCCGGCGTTGCGAGCCTGAGCCTTGAGCCGGTTGACCTGCTCGAAGACATAGGGCGGCAAGCGCTTGACGCGATAGAAGTCCGACATTGGGTGGCTCTCTTTTCCGTGCGCCATCTGAGGGCGCGAACTGCTTTTAGTGCGAAACGGCGGCGTTTTGAATGCCAAAAGCCGCATTGAACCCGGCTATTCCGCCGCTGCGCGCTTCGCCGGAGGACGCGCGGCGGGTCTGGCGGCGCCGAAAGCTCGGGCGGCGCGCGCGCGCGCGGCGGCGGCGGCGGAGTCGAACCGTTTGATTTCAGCGTCGATTTCCGTCTGCGATTTGCGCCTGGGACGGTCGGCGTTGTCGCCGGTCAGCGGCGTGAAGCCAAGCTTTTCCTCGGCCGGCCGGCTCTTGCGGACGAAATCGGGCATTTCCTTTTCGCGCGCCGCCGGCTTCCACTTCAGCATGACCGAAACCGGGTCCTCGCCGAGCTTCGTCTCCTGCGCGAAAACCGGCCCGCAGACGAGCGCAAGCGCCATTGCGGCCGCGGCGGCGGTCCACAATTTTCTCGTTGCTGTCGTCGGCGTGTCGGTCATGCCCTTCCGTCTTCGGAATGTCGTTCTACATCGTTTTGATATTAGCCAATACGGTGAATAAACCGCTATTGTGTTCGAAACGGGCCGGCGCCGCCGGCAGGAGATTGATTCCGGGAGGGTTGCATGGCTGAGGCTTCTGCCTCGCAGGGCGCGGGAAAGAAGGCGCGCGCCGCGCGCCCCGCGACCGCGAAAAAGGCGCCCGCGCCAAAAAAGAGCGCGAAGGCGAAGGCGGTTGCGAAACTCCACGTCGAGGACGCCGAGATGACGCCGGCCGCGGCAGCGCATGCGGAAGTGGTGGAAGCGATGACCGCCTCCATGCTCAAGTCCGCGCCGCAGCCCCCCGCAAAGCCCGGCGCGCCGCCTGCGCAGGCGCCCGCCCCGGTCGAAGGCGAGCCGATCGCCGCGACCATTCCGAATTTCGAGCGCCTCGCGCAGAATGTCTCGCGCATGATGCAGGAAGGCTCGCGCGTGATGGCGGCCTACATGAAGCCGCTGGAGGCCGGGGAGAATCCCAATAATCCGACGAACGAGATCGTCGACGCCGTGCGCTCCCTCGGCAAGGTCGCCGAATACTGGCTGAAGGACCCCGCGCGCACGCTGGAAGCGCAGACGGCGATCTCGACCAAGTTCATCGATCTCTGGGGCAATACGCTGCGCCGCATGGTCGGCGAAAACGTCGAGCCCGTCGTGCCCTACGACCAGAAGGACAAGCGCTTCGCCGATCCGCAATGGCGCGAGAGCCCGATTTTCGACTTCCTGCGCCAGGCCTACTCGCTCAGCGTGGACTGGGCCAACGAGATGGTCGCGCGCGACGAGGAGCTCGACAACCTCAGCCGCGCCAAGGCCGCCTTCTACGTGCGCCAACTGGCGAGCGCGCTGTCGCCGTCGAATTTCGTCGGCACCAATCCGGAGCTCCTGCGCACGACCTTCAAGGAGGAAGGCGAGAACCTGGTGCGCGGGCTGAACATGCTCGCCGAGGACATCGAGGCCGGCCACGGCGTGCTGCGGCTGCGCCAGTCCGATTCCACCAAGTTCAAGCTCGGCGAGAACATGGCCATCACGCCCGGCAAGGTGGTGTGGCGCAACGATCTCATCGAGCTGATCCAGTACGCGCCGACGACCGAGAAGGTCTACCGGCGCCCGCTGCTGATCGTGCCGCCGTGGATCAACAAGTTCTACATTCTCGATCTCAACCCCGAGAAGAGCTTCATCAAATGGTGCGTCGACCAGGGGCTGACGGTCTTCGTCGTCTCCTGGGTGAACCCGGACGGGCGCCATCGCGACAAGGGGTTCGACGCCTACATGCGCGAGGGCATTTTCGAGGCGCTGGAGGCGGTGAAGACCGCCACCGGCGAGCGGCAGGTCGCGACCATCGGCTATTGCGTCGGCGGCACGCTGATGGCGGTGACGCTGGCCTATATGGCGGCGATCGGCGACGACCGCATCGCTTCGACCACCTTCTTCACGACGCAGGTCGATTTCACCGACCCCGGCGAACTCAAGGTGTTCACCGACGCCGACACGATCCGCAACGTCGAGGCGGACATGGCGAGGACCGGCTATCTCGACGGCTCGCGCATGGCCAACGCCTTCAACATGCTGCGGCCGACCGATCTCATCTGGTCCTATGTCGTGAACAATTACGTCAAGGGCCAGGCGCCGATGGCCTTCGAC
>JBDHTL010000111.1:0-11565 GCA_039808645.1 Rhodoblastus sp.
AAAGACGGCGAGCGCGCTGACCTTCGGGCAAGGTCGGCAAATTTGCCGACCTTGAATTTCTCTTACGACGCGAACGAGCCAGACCAGCGCGAGCCGCCGCCGATCGCGCCTGTCTCGCAGGCGCGATCGGCTGAAATGCTGAATGTGTCGGAGCGCAGCGTGCGCGCGGCGGTGAAGGTGAAGGACGAAGGCGCACCCGAGCTTGTCCACGCGGTCGAGACTGGCGCTGTTTCCGTTTCCGCCGCCGCCGACGTTGCGACGCTTCCCAAGCCGCAACAGGTCGAGATCGTCGCGCGGGGCGAGAAGGAAAGGCTGATTTCTGGGCCGGCATAGCGGGCAGGCTGCATGCAGGAGTCGTCCAGCGCGATATCAGCCCTTCCGCAACCGGACGCCGGCGCCCCCGCCATTCTCTGCGATGAACTCCACACCGGCCGATTCCAGTGCGGCGCGGATCGCGGCGAGGTTGTTTGCCACGGGAGTTGATCGCCCGGCCTCAAAATTGCGGATCGTGCTCAGGCCGACGTGTGCTGCGTCGGCCAGTTCTTGCTGCGACCACGCTATCAGGCCACGCGCGGCACGGGATTGCTCAGGTCCGATGGACATATAACTATTTCCGTTCGGGCTAACGAAAATCGTTTGACAGAGCGCCCTATGACGTTTTAGCGTCACCCTGTCACTTTTCGTTATCTACCACAGGGGCCGCGCATGAACCATCATGTCCGCGAACAGGACAACTGCGTCCAATTCATCGAACTGACTCCGAAGCGTCTTCGCCGGCTCGCGCGCGCGGCGCAAACGCTCATTGATCTGCTGGACGATCTTGCCGGCGATCCTGACCTCGAGGACGGCGCGGACGACGAAGAAACCGCAGACGATGAGCCGTCTCTCGGCGCGCCGGAACGGCACGTCCCGCGAAAAGGGCAGGAGGCATGGGCCGACGGCCGCGCGTCCGACCGATGGGACGTTGATCTGGAAATCGACGGCGACGAGCGCGAGCCGTCGCTCGGCTCCGTCGAGCGGCACCCGAACCCCTATCCTTGTCTGGGGGACAGGTTCGACTCGCAGGCTCATTGGGCCAGCGGCGCAAATGACGATCGCGAAGACGAGCATGACGGTCGCGAGCCGGATGTGGATGACGAGCCCGGCGCGGACGAGGAAGAGTGCCTTGGCGCGACGACTTGCATGAACCAGGATCACGCATGGCAAAACCACTACACGGGCTGGTTTGCCCTGAATGGCGAGCCCGATCTTGGATGGACGGAGGAACGCTCCGGCGCTGGGCACCCCGAAATGGCCCTGCGCGGCTATGACGGCGATCGGGAGTAAGGCGCGGACGACGTGGCTTGCGACGACAATGAGCTTGATGGACACGGCTACGACGACGTTGAACCGCTGGGCGATCTTCCCGGCGGCAATCGCAATCGCGGCCGATATCGGCCTTCGGTGAAAGTCATTGGCGACCACGATCTTGACGCGGGCCCGCTCGGCTACATGGGCGCTTAAACTCTTTCGGCCCTTTTGCGATTGCATTTCCAAAATCGAAATGCTAATTTCGCGTGTCGCGAAAAAGGGCTGTGAACGTGGTCGACTCGATTTTGAATGCCAGCAAGAAGCTGGCTACTGTCGCTGGCTTGAGATGGGCGGAGGTTCAGCCCTACTACCGTGCCCTTCAAGAAAGCGGAGGGCGCTATTCAAGCCCGTGGCTGCCCAAGAGTAGCGGGCGGCAGGTTTGGGCCGCGCATCCTCACTATGTCTTGCGCTTGCTGATTGCTTTGGCATGCGCTCCGACGCCCTCGGACTCTCACGAAGCCGTTGAATGGGTTTTCGATACGCTTCCGGGCGGTCGCGACAGACAGATGACCGAGCGGCATGCGGCGAACCGGGTTCCGATAATCGAGCAGGTGCTTTCGGCGTATCTCACCAACGAGGAAGATGCCGCCGATTTGGTGCAGGTCGAATTTCAGCCCGATCGGCAGCGGGTTGTCGTCGTTACCAAGTCTCAGGGAGAGCAGCTTTTTGCGCTGCCCGCGGACGAATCGATCGCCGCGCAGGCGCAAAGCGTCGGTATCGTGCGTCGGAGCGTAATCCTCGGCTCGGTTTTCGTCGCGCTTCAGCGCGAAATTGCATGGAGAGAGGACGGCAACCCGCTCTTGGTCTTTGCCTCGTCCGAAACCGGCGGGGAGCTAAGCTAGACATGTCCATGTCGCGCGCCAAGACCGTCAAGGACAAGGCTGTGCGCGATGGCGGCCTATTCCCCTCGGAATCGGAAATCGCCCGCCGCCTGTCGCAGACGTTGCCGGAATGGAAGGCTAAGGCGGTCGTTCTTGAGCGCCAGGGCCTGCCCCGTGTCGACCCGTTGATGGGCGGCCGGTATTGGCCCGCCGTCGAACAATACTGGCGACGCCGCTATGCGCTTTCTACAGTCGAGCCCTCCCAACCTGACGGAGGAGAAAAGCTCGATGACCTATGACTATCCCGGCCTCAAACGGAGGCCGAACAGAGACGGGCGCATGCGCCTCTATTGGTGTGCGCGCGCCGACCTCGTAAAGGCAGGCTATCGCCCGCCTACGGTCCCCCTGCACTACGACTGGACGGACCCCACGGAGCATGCGCTCGTCTCGGCCGCCTGCATGAAGTTTCAGGCGGAAATGCTGGAATGGTCCGCCAATCGCGGCGTCCAGCGCGCGACGTTCAATGGCACGATCGAAGATCTGATCCGCCGTTATCAGACGGACGCGGCAAGCCCCTACAGGCGCATAAAATGGAACACCGCGCGCACCTATGACCAGATGCTTGCGAGCATGGAGCGCGCGATCGGCGAGCGCTCGCTCGCGCGTGTCGGCCTTGCCGACTTTCGGCGCTGGTATGACGCCGCGCGCAAGCCGAAGGCCGCTGGCGAGCCTGAAAGGGTCCGCAAGGCGCATGGGCTGATTTCGATGCTCCGGCGGATCGTCGCCTATGGCGTAGCGGCCGAGCTGCCTGAGTGCGCGCGCCTTTTCGCGATCCTGAAGGCGACGGAGTTCGAAGCGCCGGCGCCGCGCCGAGCGAAACTGACGCTCGCGCATGTCGAGGCCTTCATTGCGAAGGCCGCCGAAGCGGGGCGCGTCTCTCTCGCGCTCGGAACCGCCCTACAGTTCGAAACGACGCTGAGGCAGCGCGACGTCATCGGAGAATGGGAGCCAGTGCCAGCGGGCGCGACTGCCTCAGGAATCGTGCTTGGCGGCCGGCGTTGGACCAACGGGCTTACCTGGGCCGATCTGAGCGCGGAATTCGAGGTCTACAAGCAGACGACGAAGACGGGCGCGATCGCCGCGCACGATCTGAAACTGTGCCCGCTCATCATGCGGATCATCGCCCTTGTCCCGGCCGATCGCCGCGTCGGGCCGATCATCATGGATGAGACGGCCGGGCGGCCCTACGCCGAACATGCCTATGCGCGCGAGTGGCGCGCGGTCGCCGAGAAGGCGGGCATTCCGAAGGGCGTCTGGAACATGGATGCGCGCGCAGGTGGGATATCGGAGGCCGACGACGCCGGCGCCGATCTGGACGACATTCGATCCGCCGCGGCGCATTCGCAGGTTTCAACGACCGCCCGATACGTCCGTGGGACGATCGGGAAGTCGCGGAAGGTCGCTCGCCTGAGGGTCGCGCATCGCGCGGAACGCAAGTCGAACGATTGATGGGGAACGGATTGGGGAACGCGGGGAACGTGTAGATCAGCGGCAGAGCGACAACCGATTGTTATCGCAGCGCGAACTGGAGCGGGCGATGGGAATCGAACCCACGACATACAGCTTGGGAAGCTGTCGTTCTGCCACTGAACTACGCCCGCGCGCGGCGACCGGATTCGAGGATTCGGCCGCGCCCGGACATTAGCCTGCCGGCCGCGAAGCCCGCAATGGCCCTGCGGCGCGCTTTCGAGCGACGCGCTTTCCTCCGGTCCGCCGTCCGCCTATGGTGCCGGCCCGCCGCGCGCGCCGCGCGCCACGCCGAAAGCCGACATGAAGCGCCTCGCCTCCGCACTCGCCTGCCTGCTCGTCCTCGCCGCCGCCGCGCCCTCCGGCGCGCAGGAGAAGCCGAACCTGGCGGTCGAGGCGCGCAATCTTTCGACGCCGGACATCTGCGCGGAAAAGGACAATATCCAGATCGATTTCGTCTCGCCCGCCGTGCGCTCTTTCCGCGTGCAGGCGATCCACCCGGTCTATATCGGCGGCATCGGCGTCGACCGCTACGCGCCGGATTTCTCGAGCTGCTCGTTCTTCACCAACAAATATTTCGGCGAGGACGGCGAGCGCGTCACGCTCTACGAGACGCCGTCGCTGCAGATCGTCGCCTACCGGCTGCCGAACTTCTGGCGGCCGGCGCGCACGCCGATCCGGATCGGACAGAAGACGTTCGAGGGCTTTCATGCCGCGCAGCTGTGGGTGCGCCATCGCGAGCGCGCCGAGGAGGTCGTGGTCTTCTATCCGCCCGACGGCTATTGGCGCATCCGCCCGCTGCCCTTTGGCGACATGCGCTGGACGGCCTACGGCTCGTCTTTCCTGATCGGCCCGGTCGAAGTCCAGGAACGGCCGATCGTCGATCTCTCGGCGATCGCCTTCGACCCGGCGAGCAAGACGTTCACCCTGGAGTTCCGGCGCGGCGGTTCGGCGCGGATGACGCTGCAGGCGCTCGACCAGGACCACGTCTCGCTCGACGTCGCCTTCGACGGCGCGATGCCGGCCGACCTTCCCTTCGCGACGCTCCGCTCGATGTTTGCGACCGAGACCAATTCGGACGTCGCGCGCGCGGCCTGGCTGCCCAAGGGCGCTGACGCCTGGAGCGAAGGCTCGATCATGGATTTCCGCAAGGGCGAGGTGACGGAATTCTGGGCTGGCCGCCGCCTGCCGTCGCGCCACAACACCAGCGCGCCGGACATGAGTTTCAGCCTGTTCTCGCCGAAGGCGCCGCGCTGAATGCTCGCGCCGGCGAACGCGGCGCGAGGCGCGGGCGGGCGAATCGCGGCGCTCGACATGGCGCGCGGCGCGGCGCTCGTCGCCATGTTCGCCTATCACCTGACCTGGGATCTCGCGGACTTCGGCCATATCGACGCGCGCACGCCATTCAGCCCGCAGATGCGGCTGTTCAGCCATGTCATCGCCTGCTCCTTCCTGTTCATCGCCGGTCTGAGCCTGGCGCTGGCGCGGCGCGACCCGTTCGACTGGCGCGCCTACGGCAGGCGCCTCGCGACGATCGCCGGCGCCGCGGCGCTGGTGACGGCGGCGAGCTGGTTTCTGTTCCCGGCGGGGCTGATCTTCTTCGGCATCCTGCATTGCATCGCGGCGGCGAGCGCCGTCGCCCTGCCCTTCCTGTTCCTGCCGTGGCCCGCCGCGCTCGTCGCCGGGGCGCTCGCCTTCGCCCTGCCCTCCCTCGTCTCGCTGCCGGCGTTCGACGCGCCCGCGCTGGTCTGGACCGGGCTCGGCGCGACCCTCCCCACGTCCAACGATTTTCGACCGCTCCTGCCGTGGGCCGGCGCGCTGCTGATCGGGCTCGGCGTCGGGCTCGCGCTTGGCGAGCGCGGCGGCTTCGACGTCCTTCGCCGGATCTCCGGCGCCAGCGCGCCGGCGCGGCTGCTCGCCTTCGGCGGACGGCATTCTCTGGCCGTCTATCTCGTCCACCAGCCGATCTTCTTCGCCTTGCTGACCGCCACGGTCTGGGCCTTCGGCGCGCCCATGCCGGCGGACGAACGACCGTTTCGCGAATCCTGCGAGCGTCAGTGCCGGGCGAGCGAAGCCGGGGCGGAGCAATGCCGGCGCGGCTGCGCCTGCACGGCGCAGACGTTCAAGCGGCTCAATCTCTGGGACAAGTTGCAGTCCGGCGCGCTCGACGAGGGCGAGAAGGCGATCCTGGCCCGCGTCGCGAGGGATTGCGTCCGGCGCTGAAGCGTCTGCAAAAACGCAATCTGCTCGTCAAAGCGCTCGAAATATCAAGCCGAAAACCGCGTTTTCCGCGCCGAATATTGTTGTTTCCTTCGCAAATGCCCTGTCTGCTGAAACTCACGTTTTCCCACATGCGCCTCGGCGGGCGCGGGAACGTTTCGAGCGCAAGCTCGTTTAGGGCAATGGTCGACCACTCCAACCGGCTCTTGCCGGGCGCGTCGACCGCCACCGAGAGGGTAGACCAGTGGACGAGATCAAGAAGAAGTCAACGCGCGGATTTGCCTCGATGGATCCGGAAAAGCAGCGCGCCATCGCCCGCAAGGGCGGCGAAAGCGTGCCGAGCGACAAGCGCAGTTTTTCCAAGAATCCGGATCTGGCCGCGGCAGCGGGCCGCAAGGGCGGGACTCAGGTGGACCCCAACAAACGCAGCTTCGCCCGCAATCCGCAGCTCGCCTCGGAAGCCGGCCGCAAGGGCGGCCACGCCTCGCATCGCGCGGGACGGCGCGAAGCGGCGGAATAGCCGCAGGCGTCAGGCGAGGAGACGCGCCGCCGGTCCAGAAAGGGCGGCGCCGAGGAGAAGGAGGCACGGCCCCTCGGGCCGCGCCTGTTCTGTCGCGTCGGCGATCGTAGCGAGGGTCCCCACGATGCGGGTTTCGTCGGCCCACGTTGCGCGATCCACGACGATCGCGGGGGTCTGCGGATCGAGCCCCGCCTCCATCAGTTTCCCGGTCAGTTCAGGCATGGTGCGGACGCCCATGTAGACCACGGTCGTTGCGCCGCGATCGGCGAGCGCGCGCCAGTCGATATCTTCGGGCAGCGCGCCGTCGCGACCGTGCGCCGTGACGAACTGGAGGCGGCGGGCCAGATCGCGCTCGGTGAGGGAGGCGCGCAAGGAGGCCGCGGCGCCCGAGGCCGCGGTTATGCCGGGGATGATCTCGACGTCGAGACCGGCCGCCTGCAAGGCCTCGATTTCCTCGGTGGCGCGGCCGAAGATCGACGGGTCCCCGCCTTTCAGCCGCACCACGATCCTGCCCGACGCGGCCAGTTCCACCAGCTTCGCGCTGATCGTGGGCTGGCCGGGCGAAGGACGGTAGCCGCGTTTGCCGACGTCGAGCTTTTCCGCCTCCCGACGGGCGAAATCGAGCACGCCGGGCGATACAAGGTCGTCGTAGAGAACGACGTCCGCCGTCTGCAGCGCCCGGACGGCCTTCAGAGTCAGCAGTTCGGGATCGCCGGGACCGGCGCCGACCAGAATCGCCTTGCCGCGCCGCGCGGCGGCGACCGCGTCCTCGGAGACGGCCGCCAGGAGCGCCTGCCGGTCGGCCTCAGTCGGCGGGATGTCGGGGCGCGCGAAGGCGAGATCGGCGAAAGCCTCCCAGAACCGGCGCCGCGCGCGGAACGGCAGGTCGCGCGCGGCGATGTCGGCGCGCCAGTCGCGCGCGGCCTCGGCCACGGCGGCGAAGGCGTCGGGCGCGAGGGTCTCGATGCGGGCGCGCAACGCCTGGCCGAACACCGGCGCCGCCCCGTCCGTCGATATGCCGACGACGAGCGGCGAGCGGTTGACGATGGACCCGAACTGGAAATCGCAGAAGGCCGGCCGGTCGACCACATTGGCGACCGCGCCCGCGGCGCGGGCTGCGTCGCGGAAACGCGCGGCTTCGTCGTCGGAAGCCGCGTCGGCGACGCCGATCAGCGCGCCGGCGAGATCGGTCCCGGTCCAGGCCCGCCGATGGAGCGCGACCGCGTCCGACGCGGCGGCCAGGCGCTCGAGCCTTTCGCCCGGCGTCGCCGCATAGACGTCGACGCGCGCGCCGGCGGCGGCGAGCAGTTCTGCCTTCCACGCCGCGCCGTCGCCGGCGCCGGCGACGACGCAGCGCCGGCCGGACAGTCTGAAGAAGGCCGGCAGGCTGGCGAGCGGCGCCATGCTCCCGGCGGGCGCGTTCGCGCTGTCGTTTTGTCGTCGCGTCATCGTGACAGGGATATGCGACGCGCCCGCGCAAAAGTCACGAGCGCGTCCGCGTCCGGCGAGCCAAACAAAAACCCCGCCTTTTCGGGCGGGGTTCGGAGCCGGTCGGACCGCGTCGGGCGGTTACTTCTTCGTGCCGTCAGCCTTGAACGAGGCGAGGTAGGCCCAGAGGTCGGCGCGATCCTTCTCGCTCGGCAGGCCGGCGAAGACCATCTTGGTGCCCGGAATCTTCTTCTTGGGATCCGTGATGTATTCGCTGAACACCGCCTCGTTCCAGGTGATGCCGGAATTCTTGTTGGCGTCGGAATAGCTGAAGCCCTCGACCGAACCCGACTTGCGGCCGTCGAGGCCGTTCAGTTCGGGACCGACCATGTTCTTGGCGCCCTCGCCGATACGATGGCAGATCTTGCACTTGTTGAAGATCTTCTCGCCATTGGCGGCGTCGCCGGCGGCGATGGCGGGACTGGCGGCGATCGCGGTCAGCAGGCCGAAACCGACAGTCAGAACAGCAAACTTCTTCATACGTCGTCCTTTCCCACGAATGCGCCCCTCGCCCGACCCGTCCAACCCGACGGCCAACGCCCGAGGATCGAACTTCGTTCAAGTCCCGCGGCTGTATATGCTGGCGGGCGGATGGAAGACAATGGAGATCGACGCCGGCCGCGCCCGGTCGCGTTCCGACCCCGGGAGGAATTTCCAAGCGGAGCCGGGCGCAGCCGCCGGTTCGGCGTCGCCCCCGACGCGCGGCGGTTTGCCGCATGGCGCATGACCTCCGGAGCGCTGGTCGCGCGATGACGCTGCTGATTTTCGACTGCGACGGCGTGCTGGTCGATTCGGAACCGATCTCCAATGCGATTCTGGCCGAGACCCTGACCGCGCTCGGACGACCGATGACGACGGCCGAGTGCATGCGGACCCAGATCGGCAAGAGCCTCGCGGACGTTCTGCGCGAGACTTCGGCCTTCGTCGGGCGTCCGATTTCCGACGACGTCGGCGCCGCGATGAACGAGCGCCTGTTCGCGCGCTTCCGGCAGGAATTGCGCGCGATCGACGGCGTCGCCGACGCGCTCGGGCGGCTGCCGCAGCCGCGCTGCCTCGCCTCTTCCTCGCGACCCGAGCGGATCGATCTGGCGCTGTCGGTCTCGGGCCTCGATCGGTACTTCGACCGGCGCTTCAGCGCGACGCAGGTCCAGCGCGGCAAGCCCGCGCCCGACCTGTTCCTGCTGGCAGCGCGCGAGATGGGCGCGACGCGCGCGCAGGCGCTCGTAATCGAGGATTCGGTCGCCGGCGTTCTCGGCGCGCGGGCGGCGGGAATGCGCACGATCGGCTTTGTCGGCGGCGGGCATGCGCAGTCCGATCTCGCCGCCAGGCTCGAGGCCGCCGGCGCGGATCGCGTCATCGCGCATATGCGGGAACTGCCCGTCGCCGTCGCCGAATTGCAATCGGCGCGGGACTGACGCCATCATCCGACCGATCGAGGCCGGAGCCCCGGCGAGGTCCCGGCGCGCCGTCGCCGATTAATCGAGAGACGACATGCCGCGCATTCCGCTCATCGCCGACAATTCCGATCCGCGCATCGCGGCCGTCCACGACGCCCTGCGGTCCGGTGGACATGCGGGCTTTCCCAATCTCTACAGGCTGCTCGGCCATGCGCCGGCGATGCTGAAAGCCTGGATCGGACTCGCCTGGCCGCTGCGCAGCGAGGCGAAGTCGCCGCGCGCCTTGCGAGAACTGATGATCCTGCGCGGCGCCCAGATCATGGGCGCGGACTATGAATGGACGCACCACGTCCCGATGGCGCGCGCGGCGGGCGTGGCGCAGGAAAAGATCGACGCGCTGGCGAACTGGCGCGCGGCCGAGATCTATTCGCCGGAAGAACGGATCGTGCTGCGGCTGGCCGAAGAGATCACCAACGGGCCCGGCGCCTCCGCCGAGGCGATGACCGAGGCGCGGAAATATTTCGACGACGGCGCGATCGTCGAACTGACCCTGACGTCCTCCTTCTATGCCTGCGTCGGGCGCGTGCTGCATTCGCTGGACACGCCTCTGGAGACCTGATGTTCGCCGCGCACAAACAGGCCGACGCGCATCGGCGGTCGCCCCGCGCCCCGGACGCGGCATGACCGACGTCGTCTACGACCTTTCCCGGCTCTCGACGCGCGTTCTCAATCCGACTCCCAACGGGATCGACTGGATCGACCGTCTGCTCGCCGATCATTTTCTCGACGCCCGACGCGCCGCGACATGGCCCTTGCTGTTCGGTCCGTTAGGGCCACGCCTGTTCGCGCCGGGCGCGCTGCCCAACCCGACGGCCGCGCTCGCGCTGCAGTGGGACGCGGCCACCGGCCTGCCCGATCCGCTGGTGGAAGCGCTGCGCCGCCCCGTCGCGCCGGGCCGCCCGGCGGCGCCGCTCGATTTTTCGCCGCCGGGCCGGCCGCGGCGCGTCGCCGGCGCGTTCGGCGCCTATGGTCTGAAACGCGGCGCCGATCCGCGAAAGGCCGCGCCCCGCAACGTCGTCTATCTCAACGCCACGCATTATCCGCTGGAATCGGCCCGCCACGTCGGCTGGCTCGACGCACGGCCGGACGTAAGGCCGGTCTTCTTCATCCACGACCTGCTGCCTGTCGCCACGCCCGGAACCTTCTGGCGCGGCGAACCCGAGCGGCACGCCCGCCGCCTCGCCCGCCTCGCCCGCCGCGGCGCCGGCGCGCTCGTGACCAGCCGGCTGGTCGCCGCGGAGGTCGACGCCCACATGCGCGAACTCGGCCGCACGAACCTGCCTATCTTTCAGGCGCATCCGCCCGTCGGGCCGATTTTTCGGCAGGCCTGCGCGCCCGATCCGCGCCTGGCGGGCATTCCCTATTTCCTGGTCTGCGGCACGATCGAGCCGCGCAAGAACCATCGTCTGCTCGTGGAGGTCTGGCGGAGGCTGGTCGCCCGGAGCGGAGCGGCGGCCCCGAAACTCGTCGTCGTCGGCAAGCGCGGCTGGCGCTGCGAGGAGATCGTGGCCGCGCTCGCCGATCCTGCGCTCGGCGGCGCGGTGGTCGAGGTCGCGGGGCTGTCGAACGGCGGCTGGCGGGCCCTGCTGGCCGGCGCCGTCGCCCTGCTCGCGCCTTCGCTGGCGGAAGGATTCGGGTTGCCGCTGGCCGAAGCCCTGACCGCCGGGACGCCGGCGCTCTGCTCGGACATTCCGACGTTCCGCGAGATCGCCGGCGAGGCGGTCGATTTTATTGGCCCGGATCAGCCGGAGGCCTGGGCCGACCGCATCGGTCAGCTCGCCGGCCAGGACGGGGGCGCGCGCCGCGACGCGCGCGGGCGGGTCGGCGCCTTCAAGGCGACGGCGCCCGAGGCCTATGCGGCCGAACTGGACCGGTTTCTCGAGCAGGTCGGCCAGACCCCGGCGTTTGCGGGCCGTTAACCAAGCCCGCGGGGTCGCGTGTGAATGGCGGCCCGCCTGAGGTATCCTTAACAGCGGCATGGGGAGACCGGCCGATCGCGTCAACGGTCGATTGACCATCACGCTCCCGCACGGCAAACAGGCGCCGGTTTGGGGGATGTTCGGGATTCCATGGCTCGGTATCTGACGGCGGCATTTGTGCTTGGCCTTGGCCTTGCGGTTTCGGGGTGCGGCGGTTTTCTGCCGGCTCAGGGGCCCTCGGCGAGCGAAGTGGTCCAGCAGGC
>JBDHTL010000112.1:0-11535 GCA_039808645.1 Rhodoblastus sp.
GCCTTGTCGGGCGTCCGGACGGTTCCGGCGACATGCGCCCAGTCACGCGCATGCGCGCGAAGATAGGTCGCGACGGAATAGCCGATTCCGAATGCAAACAGTCTCATGATCCAGCGCCCGTCGCGCGCATTGCGCTGCGCCATTCGTCGCAGACTTCCGGATCGTCCTCAAGCGCGAGGCAGGCGTCCGCGAGCGCGGCGGCGCGCGAGGGGGCAATGCGCGACAATGCCCAGACGCCGGCGCCGCGAACGATGGGCGACGAGTGGGCGGTGTGTCGTTCGACCAGCGGGGCAAGCCCGGGATCGCCGGAGTTGCCGGCCGCGATGAGAACATTGCGCAGGAAACGCGCATGTCCGATCCGCTTGACGGGATTGGCGGAAAAGAACGAGCGGAACTCAGGTTCCTCCATCGCCAGAAAATGCGAGAGCGAAGGCGCGATGAATTCGTCCCGCGCGGCGAGCTTCGCTTCGCGGGTCGCGGAAGCAAACTTGTTCCAGGGGCAGACCGCGAGACAATCGTCGCAGCCGTAGATTCGATTGCCGATGGCGGCGCGGAATTCGTGCGGGATCGCGCCTTTGTGCTCGATCGTCAGGTAGGAGATGCAGCGGCGCGCGTCGAGCCGATAGGGCGCGACGATGGCCCGCGTCGGACAGGCGCGGATGCAGGCGTCGCAGGACCCGCAATGGTCGATCTCGGGCTCGTCGGCCCGTAGATCGAGCGTGGTGAAGATCGAGCCGAGAAACAGCCAGGAACCAAAAGCGCGCGACACCAGATTGGTGTGCTTGCCCTGCCAGCCGATGCCGGCCTGCGCGGCGAGCGGTTTTTCCATGACGGGCGCGGTATCGACAAAGACCTTCACGTCGCCGCCGGCTTTCGCGACCAGCTTGGACGCGAGCAGCTTGAGCTTGCCCTTGACGATGTTGTGATAGTCGCGATGGCGCGCATAGACGGAAATATTGGCGCGCCCGGCATGCCCGAGATTTTCGAGCGGGTCGCCATCCGGCCCGTAATTCGTGGCCAGCATGACGATCGACCGCGCTTCCGGCCAGAGCACGCCGGGGTCGGCGCGACGCGCCATCGTCTCGCGCATCCAGGCCATGTCGCCTTCGCAGCCCTCGGCAAGCCAGGCCGCAAGCCTTTCGTCGAGGCGCGGCGCGTCGGCGATGCGCAAGATGCGGCAATCGTCGAAGCCGAGGGCCTGCGCCTCGGCGCTTAGGGTGGCGACAAGCGTCATCGCGGCACGATTGCGCCGCGCGCGCCGCCAATGCAAGCGCGGCCAGATCTAGAAATCGAGGTCGGCGTAGACTTCGCTGGGCGCCATGCCGATCACGCGGTCGGCAAGCAGGGCGCGGAAGGACGGCCGCGACTTGATCTTCTGGTACCAGGCCTTGGCGAGTTCGTCCTCGTCCCAGGGCACGTCGCCAAGATAGTCGGCAACCGAAATATGCGCCGCCGCCGCGAGATCTGCAAAAGTCATGCGCGGGCCGGCGAGCCAGTTTCGCTCGGAGACGAGAAAGCCGATGTAAGCGAGATGGTGCCGGATATTGGCGCGCGCCGCGCGCACCAGCGCCATGTCCGGCGCGCCGCCGCCGGCGTTGGACGGCATGAAGCGCTTGTAGACCTTCTGCGTGACGAGCCAGTCCGTCACTTCCGCGAACATCTTCTGGTTGAACCAATCCATCAGGCGGCGGGTCTCGACGCGGCCGGCGATATCGCCGGGCATGAGTCGCGTCGCCGGCGCGATCCGGCCATAGGCCTCGTCGAGCCATTCGGCGATCGGGCCCGCGCCCGGCACGACCAGGCCGCCGTCCGCGATGAGAACCGGCGTCCGGCCCGCGGGATCTATGAGGAGGAAATCCCGGCGTCGCTCGTGAATCTTTTCCTCGAACAGATCCGCGTCGACGCCATATTCGGCGAGCGCCAGGCGGATGAAACGCGAATGCGGACAAAGCGGGTGATGGAAGAGCAACGACATCGCCCTTTCCATGCATTAAGCGTAGTTAACAGACGGTAATTTTCGCCTGCTCAGGCCAGAGCTTTTTTCTCTCTGCGACGGGCGTGCAGCACTGGCTCGGTGTAACCCGAGGGCTGCTCGCGCCCCTTGAACACGAGATCGCACGCCGCCTGGAAGGCGACGCCGTCGAACGCCGGCGCCATCGGTTCGTACAGGGGATCGCCGGCATTCTGCCGATCGACGACGGCGGCCATCTTCTTCATCGTCGCCATGACCTGCTCTTCGCTGCAAATGCCGTGATGCAGCCAGTTGGCGATATGCTGCGAAGAAATGCGCAGCGTCGCGCGGTCTTCCATCAGGCCGACATCGTGAATGTCGGGCACCTTGGAACAGCCAACCCCCTGATCGATCCAGCGCACGACGTAGCCCAGAATGCCCTGCGCATTATTGTCGAGCTCGGACTGGACGTCGTCGGGCGACCAATTCGGCCGATCCGCGATCGGAATCGTCAGGATGTCGTCCACCGACGCCGGCGCGCGTTTGGCTATCTCTTCCTGCGTCGCGGCCACGTCGACCTGATGATAGTGCGTCGCATGCAAGGTGGCGGCGGTGGGCGAGGGCACCCAGGCGGTGTTCGCGCCGGCCCTGGGATGGCCGATCTTGATGCGCAGCATGTCGGCCATCAGGTCCGGCATCGCCCACATGCCCTTGCCGATCTGCGCCTTGCCGCGCAGGCCCGCGCGAAGACCTATGTCAACGTTGGAATCCTCGTAGGCGAGAATCCATTTCTGGCTCTTCATGTCAGCCTTGCGCACCATCGCGCCGGCTTCCATGGACGTGTGGATCTCGTCGCCCGTGCGATCGAGGAATCCGGTGTTGATGAAGACGACGCGATCCTTCGCCGCGCGAATGCACTCCTTGAGGTTGACCGAGGTGCGGCGCTCCTCGTCCATGATGCCCATCTTCAGCGTGTGGCGCGGCAGGGCGAGCACATCCTCGATGCGATCGAACAGGTCGTTGGCGAAAGCGACTTCCTCGGGCCCGTGCATCTTCGGCTTGACGATATATACGGAACTCGCGCGGCTGTTTTTCAGCTCGCCCTTGCCGCGCAAGTCGTGCAGCGCGATCGCGCTGGTCACCATGCCGTCGAGAATGCCTTCGGGCACGCCGACGCCGTTCAGCCTGACCGCGTCGATGGTCATGAGATGGCCGACGTTGCGCACGAGCAGGAGCGAGCGGCCATGCAATTTCTTCTGCGAGCCGTCGGGCGCGGTGAAGACGCGATCGGCGTTGAGGCGGCGCGTCATCGTTTTGCCGCCCTTGTCGAACGTGTCGACGAGGTCGCCCTTCATCAGGCCGAGCCAGTTGCGATAGGCGCCGACCTTGTCGTCTGCGTCGACGCAAGCCACCGAATCCTCGCAATCCTGGATCGTGGTCAGCGCGGATTCGAGAATGACGTCCGCAACGCCCGCCGCATCCCCCTTGCCGATCACATTGGCGCGATCGATGACGACCTCGATATGCAGGCCATTTTGCACGAGCAGAACCGACTTCGGCGCAGCCGCCTCGCCGGTATGGCCGACGAATTGGGTCGGGTTCTTGAGACCGGTCTTGGCGCCGTCTTTCAGCGAAACCGCGAGCGCGCCGCCTGCGACCGCATATCCGGTCGCATCGGCATGCGAACCCTGCGCCAGAGGCGCGCTATCGTCGAGGAACTTGCGCGCCCATGCGATCACCTGGGCGCCGCGGGCCGGATCGTACCCGGGCTCGGCGGTCTCGCGGCCGGGCAGCGCGTCCGTGCCGTAGAGCGCGTCATACAGCGATCCCCAGCGCGCATTGGCGGCATTGAGCGCGTAGCGGGCGTTGGTGACCGGCACGACCAATTGCGGACCGGCAAGTCGCGCGATTTCGTCGTCGACATTCCCCGTCGAGATGGCAAAGTCGGGACCGACCGGGACGAGGTAGCCGATCTCGGTCAAAAACGCCTTGTATTCGGCGGCGTCGAAGACCTTGCCCTTGCGCGCGAGGTGCCACGCGTCGATCCTGGCTTGCAGGTCGTCGCGTTTGGCAAGCAGCGCCTTGTTGCGCGGCGCGAGGTCGAGGAGGATTTTCTCGAGACCGTCCCAGAACGTACTGGGCGGAAGACCCGTGCCGGGCAGGGCTTCGCTTTCGATGAACTTGTGCAGAACTTCGGCGATCTCGATTGCGCCGTGGCGGACGTAGGAGCCGGTCATCGCGTTTCCTCACAAACTGGCATGCCAGTTTTGTAAGGCGCTCGGCCGCGAAGGGAAAGCGGCGGCGACGTGAAAGATTTTCGTCTTCGCTTTGAAAGCGGAGCCGTTCTCAAGCAATCCCGGGGGTCAGCGGCAACGAACGCAGCCGCCGCCCTGTCGCTGCGAACACTGCGTTGGCGACCGCGGGCGCAATCGCCGGCGTCCCGATTTCGCCGACGCCGCCGAGCGCCGCGCCGGACTCGACGATCTCGACTGAAATTGCCGGCGCCGATTCCAGCGACAGCAGCGGATAGGAGTCGAAATTGGCCTGCAGAACCTTGCCATTGTCGAAGTCGACGCGGCCGTGGAGCGCGGCCGTGAGCCCGAAATTGACGCCGCTGCGCACCTGCGCCACGACGTTCGGCGGATCGATCGCGAAGCCGCAATCGACGATCGCATGAACGCGGCGCACGTTGATTTCACCGTTGCCGATCTCGACGTCCGCGATTTCGCCGACAAAGGAATGGAAACTCGCGGTCAGGGCGAAACCGCGGCCGGATCTTGCGCCGCCTTTCGCGGGGACCGGCGGATTGGCCTTGTCGAAAGCGGCCATTCGCTCCAGCACGCGCGCCGCGCGACGGGCCGGTTCGGAGGCGCCGGCGCGCGCCAACAGCCTGGCGCGATAGTCGAGCGGCTTGATCGAGGCGGCGGCCGCCAGTTCATCGACGAAACACTCGACGAAAAAACAATTCAGGCTGTAGCCGACCGATCGCCAGAAGCCGACGGGGATGCCGAGATCGACGGTGAAATTCTCGATCGAACGCGTCGGCAGGCCGTAGAAGGGAAACAGGGCGCCATCGACCGTCGAGCGATCCGCCATCATGCCGCCCCTGGCGCCCGGCAGGACGCGCGCCACGAACTGATCGGTCACCGATGGAACAGCGATCCGATAGATGAAGCTCGACGGCAGGCCTTCGCCGTCGACCCTGGCCGAAATGTCGGCCATTGCGGCCGGACGATAGACGTCGTCGCGAATGTCCTCGCCGCGCGACCAGATCGTCTGCACCGGCGTTCCCTTGAATTTGGCGGCGATCTCGACGGCCTTGACGATGTAGCCGACGTCGGCGCGACGGCCGAAGCCGCCGCCGACGAAAGGCGTGAAGACCTCGACCTTTTCGCTCGGCAGGCGCGCCGCCTTCGCGGCCATCAACTGCACGAGCGACGCCGACTGGTGTCCGGCCCAGATCCTGGCTTCCGTTTCGGTGACATAGGCCGTCGCGTTCATCGGCTCCATCGTGGCGTGTGCAAGGAAGGGCGCATCGTAGGTCGCCCTGATCTCCTTGCCCGTGGCCCTGGCGACGTCGCCGGCGGAGTCGATCACCCAGCGCGGCTTGAATTCGGCGCCCTTGTCGAGCGCGGCGCGATACGCCGCAAACACATCCCCGGTGGAGACGCCGAGAGCTGTCGAATCGTCCCAGACCACGTCAGCCTTCTCGAGCCCGGCGACCGCCGCCGCATAGGATTCGCCGACGACGGCGACATAGTCCCCGCCTTCGACGATCCCGCGCAGGCCTGCGATATTTGTCGGGACGGAAGCGCGCCCGAGTTTTCCGCCGAGGCGCGGGGAATGTCGGATCGCGGCGTAAAGCTGGCCGGGCTGGCGCGTATCGATGCCGTATTTCGCTTCGCCGCGGGTCTTCAGCGGAACGTCGAAGCGCGGCGCGCCCTTCCCAACATAGACGCCGGCGCGCAGCGGGGGCGGTGCGACGTCGCTGGGCTTCAGCCGGCCGGCGTCGGTCGCGAGTTCGGCATAGGTCGCCGTTCGGCCGTCAGGCGTCAGGAACGCGCCGCCGACATTCTTCAACTGATCGACCGGAACCTTGAATTTGGCCGATGCGGCGCGCGCGAGCATGTCGTGCATGCAAGCCGCCGCCCGGCGAATCTGTTCGGACATGTTGCGCGTGGAGGTCGAACCGCCCGTGCCCTGCATGCCGACCACGCGGAGAATCTTGTCGAACGTCCAAACGATTGCCTGTTTCAGCGGGCCTTCCGAGGCCTCGTCGAATGGCAGGCCGTCCAGCAGCATGACCGGATTGGCGTAGCGCGCCTCGACCGGCGCGGGAACCACCCGAACCGATTCGAGCGGCAGTTTCAGGCCCTCGGCCGCGAGCATCGCCGCCAGGGCGTAGATGCCCTGCCCCATGTCCTGATGCGGCGCCGCCACTTCCACGCGGCCGTCACGCGCCAGCCTGAGCCATGCGCCGAAACTGGTCTCGCCTTCGCCGGCCGGCAGCGCATAACCATCGATCGCGCCGAGCCGCCATGCGACCATGCCCGCGCCGACCAACAGGCCGCCGCCGACCACGCCCGCACCGAGCAGAAAGCTGCGCCGGGCGATACGGCCGATGCTGGATCCGCCTTCGCTCATCGGCCTGCTCCCGTCGAGGATATGTCCGCGCGTCCCCGCAGCGTGTCGAGCGCATGGCCGACAGCGAGCCGGATCGCGTCGTAAGTTCCGCAGCGGCAGAGATTGGTGATCTGCGCCAGCGCCTGCTCCGTCGTCTGGTTCGGATCGGCGGAAATCACGCTGGTCGCGGCCATGACGAAGCCCGGCTGGCAATAGCCGCATTGCGGTGCCTGGGCCCGGATCCAGGCTTCCGTCACGACCTTGGCGATGTCCCCGGAGAGACCCTCGATGGTCGTCACGCTCTTGCCGGCGACATCGCCGACCGACGTCTGACAGGCGCGCGTCTGCTCGCCGTCGACGATCACCGTGCAGGCGCCGCACAGGCCGGCGCCGCAGCCGAACTTGACGCCAACAAGATTCTTCTCGTCGCGCAGCGCCCAGAGCAGCGGGGAGTCCGCCGGCGACCGCAACGAGGCCGAGCGCCCGTTGAGGGTGAATTCGACACTCATCGGGCGTTGGTCTCCTGCGCGAACTCCATCGTGGCCAATCTAGGGTCGCGGATCGACCGCCGCCACCATGGCGCGGATCAAGCCGCGACGCGCTTCTTGGCCGCCAGATATTCGCGCTCGAGCCGGTCGACCATCTCCGCCACAGGCACGACCGCCTTGACCGCGCCGATGCCCTGGCCGGAGCCCCAGATGTCCTTCCAGGCCTTGGCCTTGGTGTTGCCGCCCGAGCCGAAGTTCATCTTGGACGGATCGGAGACCGGCAGGTTGTCCGGGTCGAGCCCGGCGTTGACGATGGAGGGGCGCAGATAATTGCCGTGCACGCCCGTGAACAGGTTGGTGTAGACGATGTCTTCCGCGTTCGCGTCGACGATCGCCTGCTTATGCGGATCGCTGGCGTTGGCTTCCGCGGTGGCGATGAAGGCGGAGCCGATATAGCCGAAATCGGCGCCCAGGGCTTCGGCCGCGAGAACCGCCTCGCCCGAGGCGATCGAGCCGGAAAGCGCGATCGGCCCATCGAACCATTCGCGCGTCTCGCGGACGAAGGCGAAGGGCGATTGCACGCCGGCATGGCCGCCCGCGCCGGCGGCCACGAGGATGAGGCCGTCGGCGCCCTTCTCGATCGCCTTGTGCGCGAACTTCTGGTTGATCACGTCGTGCAGCACGAGGCCGCCGTAGGAGTGAATCGCCTTGTTGAGGCTCTCCTGCGCGCCGAGCGACGTGATGACGACCGGAACCTTGTATTTCACGCACATGTCGACGTCATGCTGCAGGCGGTCGTTCGACTTGTGCACGATCTGGTTGACCGCGAAGGGGGCCGAGGGCCGGTCGGGATGCTTGGCGTCGTATTCGGCGAGTTCGTTCGTAATCCGCTTCAGCCATTCCTCCAGCACCGGGCCCGGCCGGGCGTTCAGCGCCGGAAACGACCCGATGATGCCCGCCTTGCACTGGGCGATCACCAGGTCCGGATTGGAGATGATGAAGAGCGGCGAACCGATGACGGGAATGCGAAGCCGCTTGCGAATGGAAGCCGGTATGGACATGCGTTTCCTTCCTTTTCGATGTCTGGAATGTCAGGAGGCGCGCGTGCGCCGCGGTTTTTGTTCTGGTCCGCGCCGCGCGCCGCGCGCGAGCGTCTGCGTCATCTGCCGATGCAGGACGCGCAATTCCGATTCGCCGATCTTGCCGGCCATGTAGAGGTTCACCAGGCCGTGCGTGCCGGCCCAGTAGATCAGGCCCAGCGTCTTGGGATCGCCGACCATCACGCCGGCCGCGACCAGATCGTCCATGTAATCCGTCATGGTCTTGCGGGAGCGAGCGTTGGCGGCGGCAAGCTCCGGATAGTTCTTCTCGTCAGGCTGCGACAGATCGAAGATGAGCCGGTAGGCGTCCCGCTCCTCGATCGCGAATTGCAGATAGGCGTCGCCGACCGCCCGGCCGCGCCGGGAGGGACTGCCGAAGGTGCGCCGGGCCGCTTCCAGCCGCTCGGAAAATCGGTCGAGAGCGGCCGCGCGCACCGCGGCGAAAATCTCTTCCTTGTTGCGGAAATAGCGGTAGGGCGTCATCGCGCTGCAGTCGAGCCGCTCGGCGATATGGCGCATGGTGACGCCCTCGACGCCCCGCTCGACGAACAACTTTTCGGCAGCCACGCACAGCCGTCGCCTGAAATCGGCAATCTCGGTTTCGGTCAGCTGCGGGCGCATTGCGGCTCGGCGGCGAAATTTCGGAGCGCGGAAGATGCGGCATTAAATTTACGTTGTAAAGATTTTTTCTCGACGCCATTGCATCCGCGATGGCCGCTGCGATAGCCTTGCCGGCGAAACTGGGCCGCCGGGCATGTCGTGATTTTCAGAAAACAGGCGATCACGGGAGGTTCCGCAATGCGGAATCGATACACGAAGGCTCGTTCCAACCTCGTCTCATTCCAACCGGTCAACGCACAAGGAAACGCTCATGACTGAAGCCGTCATCGTCTCGACCGCCCGTACGGGTCTCGCAAAATCCTGGAAAGGCGCGTTCAACGCCACGCATGGCGCTACGCTCGGCGGCGTGGCGGTGAAGGCCGCCGCCGAGCGCGCCGGTATTGGCCTCGACGAGATCGAGGACGTGGTGATGGGCTGCGCCACTCCGGAGGGCGCCACGGGCGGCAATATCGCCCGCCAGATCGCGCTGCGCGCCGGCTGCCCGGTCACCGTGCCCGGCATGACGATCAACCGCTTCTGCTCCTCGGGCCTGCAGACGATCGCCACCGCCGCCCAGCGCATCATCGCCGGCGAGAACGACATTCTCGTCGCCGGCGGCGTGGAATCGATCTCGCTCGTGCAGAACGAGGCCAACAAGGCGCACGGCAAGGATCCCTGGCTCGTCAATCACAAGCCGGAAATCTACTGGTCGATGCTGCAGACCGCCGAGCAGGTCGCCAAGCGCTACGGCATCGGCCGCGAGGCGCAGGACCAGTACGGCGCCCGCTCGCAGCAGCGCGCCCATGCCGGCCTGCTCGCCGGCAAGTTCAAGGACGAGATCGTTCCGGTCACCACGATCATGAAGGTGACCGACAAGAACACCGCGCAGGTCGTCGACAAGGAAGTGACGATCGATTCAGACGAGGGCATCCGCGCCGGCACGACCTACGAGGGCGTCAGCCAGATCAAGCCGGTGTTCGACGGCGGCGTGATCGCGGCCGGCAACGCCAGCCAGTTCTCGGACGGCGGCGCGGCCGTGGTCGTGATGAACGCCAAGCTCGCCGAGAAGCGCGGCCTGAAGCCGCTCGGCGCGTTCCGCGGCTTTGCGGTGGCGGGCTGCGAGCCGGACGAAATGGGCATCGGACCGGTGTTCGCGATTCCGAAACTGCTGCACAAGGCGGGCCTCAAGGTCTCCGACATCGACATCTGGGAACTGAACGAAGCCTTCGCCGTGCAGGTGCTGTACTGCCGCGACAAGCTCGGCATTCCGGACGACAAGCTGAACGTCAACGGCGGCGCGATCGCGGTCGGCCACCCCTACGGCGTCTCCGGCGCGCGTCTCACCGGCCACGCGCTGATCGAAGGCAAACGCCGCGGCGGCAAATACGCCGTCGTGACCATGTGCATCGGCGGCGGCCAGGGCGCGGCGGGCCTGTTCGAAATCTACTGAGGTCTCGCGCAAAAGCGCAGAAACCCTCGGGCGTCGGCTTCGGTCGGCGCCCTTTTTGTTTCAATCGACGAGCATGGCGCGTACTTCGTCGGCGATGGCGAGGCTGGCCGTGAGCCCCGGGCTTTCGATCCCGAACAGATTGACGAGGCCCGCGACGCCATGGTCGCGCGGGCCCTCGATCCAGAAATCGGCCGCCAGCTCGCCCGGCCCCGAAATCTTGGGCCGGACGCCGGCGTAGGCGGGCTGCAGCGCGCCATCCTCCAGCGCGGGCCAGTAGCGACGGATTTCCGCATAGAAAACATCGGCCCGATGCGGATCGACCGCATGGTCGACGCCCTCGATCCATTCGACATCGGGGCCGAAACGGGCCGCTCCGCCCATGTCGAGGGTCAGATGGACGCCCAGACCGCCCTCGACCGGAACGGGATAGACCAGCCGTGAGAACGGCGACTTTCGCGCCATGGAGAAATAGCAACCGCGGGCGAAGAATTGCCGCGGGATACGCGCCGCCGGCATGCCCTGGATCGCCTGCGCCAGCGGGATTGCGCCGTGGCCGGCCGCATTGACGACGAGATCGGCCTTGAGTTTCAGTTCGTCCCCATCGTCGCTGCACGTTTTAAGGACGATTCCATCGCTTTCGATACGTCCTGACATTACTCGTGTTCGAAACGCGATCTGGGCGCCGCGGCCCTCCGCCTCGCCTTGCAGGGACAGCATGAAGGCGTGCGAATCGACGATGCCGGTCGAGGGCGAGTGCAGGGCGGCCACGCAGACCAGTTCCGGTTCGAGCGCCACGGCCTCCCCGCGCGAGAGCAGCCGCAGATCGTCGACGCCACAGGCGCGCGCGCCCTCCGCGATTTTTGCGAGCCCGCTCTGCTGGCCCTCCTGCGTCGCCACGATCAGCTTGCCGAGCCGCTTGTGCGGCACGCCGTGGCCTTCGCAGTAATCGTAGAGGCGCCGGCGCCCCTCGACGCACAGCCGCGCCTTCAGGCTGCCAGGCGGATAGTAGATGCCGGCATGGATCACCTCGGAATTGCGCGCGCTCGTTTCCGTTCCGATCGCGTCGGCCGCCTCCAGAACCAGGACCTCGCGGCCCGCCAACGCCAGCGTCCGAGCGATCGCCAGGCCGACCACGCCGGCCCCGATTACGACTGCGTCGACCTTTTCCACCCGATGCGCTCCCCGCGCCGGAACTTGCGCGCGCCGGCAACCTGTTATACCCCCTCGCGCACCGGAGGGGTGGCCGAGTGGTTGAAGGCGCACGCCTGGAAAGTGTGTATACGGGAAACCGTATCGCGGGTTCGAATCCCGCTCCCTCCGCCA
>JBDHTL010000113.1:0-11237 GCA_039808645.1 Rhodoblastus sp.
TGTGGCGGACCGGCGACGATCTTTCGGCGCCGCCCGGCGGCCGGCGATGAATTCGACTTTCGACAGCGTCAGACAGAGCTTCAACCGATGGGTCGCGAGCGTCGCCGGCGTGGTCGCGCATGTCGCGGACGCTTTCGCGAAGCCGCGCACGATAACGATCGACGGGGCCGAGGACGGCCGATACCGGATCTCCGGCGAAGAGCGCGTCCTGAGCATGGTCGACGGCGCTTTCGCGAGCGACGACGGCCGCCCGGTCGACAGCCTGCTGCGCGGCGCGCGGATAAGGCTGAACCTGCCGCCCGGCATGTTCCTGTTTCGGGAACTCGATTTTCCGTCGAAGGCGATGGATTTTCTCGACGGCGTGCTGCGCGCGCAGATCGACCGGCTCACGCCCTGGTCTCCGGCGCAGGCGGTATTCGGCCATAGCGCGCCGCAGTCCGCCGGCCTCGACCGCATCAAGCTCGTGATGGCCGCAGCGCCGCTGGCGCGGATCGAGCCGATCGTTCAGGCCCTGTCGTCGGCCGGCGCGAATTCGCTGCTGGTCTCGGCGCAACGCGAGGAGAGCGAGGCCGCGCCGATCGCCGTTCACGACTACGCGTTTCGCCGCGAGCGCACGACGGTCGAGGCGCAGGGTCGCCTTCGCGCGGCGCTGATCGCCGCGCTCGCCTTCGCCGGCGTCTCGGCGGCGGCGTCCGGACTGGTCGGCGCGTGGTTCGACGCGCGGACGGAGGAGATCGCCGTCGAAACGCGCCAGTGGCGCCAGGCGCAAATGTCGGGCGTGCGCGACCCCGACATCATGCTGCACAAGCGCAAGGCCGAAACGCCGCTGCTCGTGCTCGTGATGGAACAACTCGCGCGCATCCTGCCCGACGACACCTACCTGCGCGAATTCCAGTTGAACGACGGCAAGATCGAGATCGCGGGCGTCAGCGCCGACGCGACGCGGCTCGTCGGCATGCTCGAGCGTTCGCCGACCTTTTCCCGCGCGACATTTTCGGCGCCCACCACGCATTCGGCGAACGAGCCGGGCGACCAGTTTCATATCCAGGCGCAGGTCAATGCGCGTTATGGGCCCGGCGAATGAAGATCGTCGCGTCGCCCCTGCGCGAACTCTCCCGCAATTCGCTGCTCGCCGCGGCCGGTTACGCCGTCGCGCTCGCGCTGTTGCTGTATGTCGGGGGAAGCGGCTTCGCGTCCTTGTGGCAATCGTGGTCGGGCTATACGTCGGCCGCCGAAAATCTCGATCATCTGCGCGGGCGAAAGGGACTGGCGGGTCTGCGCTTCACGACGCAGCCGCCGGCGGGCGCCGCCTATATTGAAGGCCAGACGGCGACGGTCGCGGGCGCGGCGCTGCAGCAGCGCGTCGGCGCGATCCTCGCCGAAGCCGGCGGGTCGGTCCTGTCGTCAGAACTCGACCTGCGCGAGGCCGGCGCGAATGGCGGCCGCATCGGTCTGGTCGTCGTGTGCGACGTCGACCAGAACGCGTTGCAGCGCGCGCTCTACGAGATCGAGGCCGGCATGCCGGTTCTCGCGATCGACCGGCTGTCGGCGCAGACGGCGCCGGGCGAGGAAAAATCGCCGGCGCCGCGCCTGCGCGCGCAATTCTCGATCTCCGGCCAATGGCGGGTGGCACAATGAGGCTGCCGTCCGCGATGGTCTTCGCCCTCTGCACGGTCGCCGGCGCGGTCGCGCAGGCGCAGCAGGAGGACAGCCTTTCCAATCCGCTGTGGTCGACGCCGCTTGAGTCGATCGCCACGACGCGCGACCGCCCGATCTTCACGCGAAGCCGCAGGCCGCCGCCGCTCACGGACGCGCAGCCGACGGAGAGCGTTCCGGACGCTGCGGGCGGCCCGCCGTTCTCGCTGGTCGGCACCGTCGTCGGCGACGGCGAGAAGATCGCGGTCGTTCTGGAATCGGGTTCGCACAAAGTCTTTCGCCTGCCGGTCGGCGCGTCCTCGTCCGGCTGGAGCGTGGCGGACGTCGCCTCGCGCTCGGTGACGCTGAAACGCGGGCCGCAGAGCGTGACGCTCGAATTGCCGAAGCCCGCGCTGCGCTGAGTTCAGGGCGTCACGAAGGCCAGCGCGCCGTCGTCGCGCGCGACCGCGATCAGCGTCACGCCGAGCGCCTGCGCCCGCTCGATGGCCAGCGAGGTCGGCGCCGAGACCGAAACGAGCGCCGGCGCGCCGAAGATCGCCGCCTTCTCGATCATCTCGAACGAACAGCGGCTGGTGATGAGCGCAAAGCCTTCGCGCGCGGCATGATCGCCGCGCAGGCAGGCGCCGATCGTCTTGTCCAGCGCATTGTGCCTGCCGACGTCCTCGCGCACGACCAGAACGCCGCCGTCGGCGTCGCACCAGGCGGCCGCGTGAACAGAGCGCGTCGCGCGGAACAGGACCTGCCGCGCATGCAATGTCGCGAGCGCGGCGGCGATGGCGGCGGGCGCGACGTCGCGCGCCCCCACCTTGCCGGGCGCGGACGGCAATTGCTTGAAATCCTCGACGCCGCAGAGGCCGCAACTGGTGCGGCCCGAGAGATTGCGCCGCCGCGCCATATGGCGGCGCAGCGCGTCGGGCGCGAGATCGACCGAGGCGACGTAGCCCTCGCGCTGCCGCGAAATCCCGACGCCGCGGATTTCGCGGGCCGCGCCGATCACGCCTTCGGTCAGGCTGAAGCCGTAGACGAAATCCTCGACGTCGGCCGGCGTCGCCATCATCACGGCATAGGGCGTGTCGCCGTAGACGATGTTGATCGGCGCCTCGACCGCGACGGCGAAGTCGCGGCTCTCGCCTTGTGCGCCGTCGTAGCGCACGGCGCGCGCGCGAAAGCCGCGCTGCGGATCGTCGGGCGGGCGCGTCATGGCCGATACCGTCCGTTCAGGCGACGCCCGCCTTGGCCGCCTTGCCGGCGACGCGCTGGCGCAGCTTGTCGACTTCGACGACGAACCGGCTATGGCTGCCCCTGCTGATCTCCTCGATGGCGTCTTTCGCCAGAAGATCGAAGGTGACGAGACGGCCGTCGATCTTGGCGACGGTCACGACGATATCGACGCTCATGCCGCGCAGGGTCGCGCCGCCATGCGTGACGCTGATGCCCGTGCCGACCGAATCCTCGCCCGCATCGGTATGCGCAAGGAGGAACTCGCGGCATGCGATCTCGAAATCGCGCACCAGTTCCGGCGTCGCGTAGACGCGGAGGTTCTCGCCGAGAAAATCGATCGTGCGCGGCGTGTCGACCTCGATGCGCTGCGTCGCGGACATGCCGGCCTTGATCGTATCCTTCATGTGGCGCCTCCCGCGCGCTCGTGAAAAAGATACGGAAACTCTCTCACGAGGACAATTTTCGTATCATTAGTTTGCGCCGATCGTCTCACAGCCGCCTGCGAGGCGCAACGCGCGCGGACGAAGCCACGCAGTTGCAGCGCACAAGAAGCGCTGCGACGCGGCCGGCCCGCGACCGGATTCGCGATACCATTTCATTGACTTCGCTACTTGCGTTTGTATCATAATTCCGCGCGCACAAGACGGAGCCAAGAGCCGCCGCGCCTGCATCGGGAGGAAATGATGAGCGCAGCCGACAAGGCCGCTGGCGCCTCGACGAAGAGCGTCCCGTCCTTCTGCTACAATTGCGTTTCGGGCCCCGACTTCCTGCGCGTGAAGGTCGAGAACGGCGTGGCGACGGAGATCGGTCCGAATTTCGACGGCGACCGCATCCATCCCGCGCACGGCCGCCCCTGCGTGAAGGCCTATGGCCTCGTGCAGAAGACCTACAATCCCAATCGCATCCTCACGCCGATGAAGCGGACCAACCCGAAGAAGGGGATGAAGGAAGAGCCGCGCTTCGTGCCGATCTCGTGGGACGAGGCGCTGGATACGATCGCCGGGAAGCTGAGAGCCATCCGCGCCAAGGGCGTCATCGACGAAGCCGGCCTGCCGCGCATCGCGGCGAGTTTCGGCCACGGCGGAACGCCTGCCAACTACATGGGCACGTTCCCGGCCTTCCTCGCGTCATGGGGGCCCGTCGACTACAGTTTCGGCTCGGGACAGGGCGTCAAATGCGTCCATTCCGAACATCTCTACGGCGAGTTCTGGCATCGCGCCTTCACGGTCTCCGCCGACACGCCGCACACGCGCTACAACATTTCCTTCGGCGCCAATGTCGAGGTGACGGGCGGCCCGACCGCGGTCATCCGCCACGCGGACGCGCGCATCCGCGGCTACAAGCGCGTCCAGGTCGAGCCGAGCCTCACGATCACCGCAGCCTGCTCGGCCGAATGGGTTCCGATCCGCCCGAAGACGGATCCGGCCTTCATGTTCGCGCTGATCCACGTTCTGGTGCGCGAGCATGGCCTCGACAAGCTCGACATTCCCTTCCTGCGCGACCGCACGGCCTCGCCGTACCTGCTCGCGCCGAACGGCCTCTACCTGCGCGATCCCCAAACGTCGAAGCCGCTGCTGTTCGACGAAGCCTCGGGCCGCGTCGTGGCGCACGACACGCCCGGCGCGAAACCTGCGGTCGCCGGACGCCATCGCGTCGCGCGCGCCATCACGATCGACGCCGACGCGGCGCGCGAAGATTTTTCGGACGTCGACGGCGTGACCGCCTATCAGGCGCTCGTCGACCACATGGCGCGCTATACGCCGGAATGGGCGTCCGACATCTGCGACGTGCCGGCCGACACGATCCGTCGAATCGCCAACGAATATCTCGAGGCCGCCTCGATCGGCGAGACGATCGAGATCGACGGCGTGACGCTGCCGCTGCGCCCCGTCGCCGTCACGCTCGGCAAGTCCGTCAACAACGGCTGGGGCGCATTCGAATGCTGCTGGGCGCGCACCGTGCTCGCCATGCTCGTGGGCGCGCTGGAGAATCCCGGCGGCATTCTCGGCACGACCGTGCGCATCAACAAGCCGCAGGAAAACCGCCACATGAGCGTGAAGCCCGGCGACGACGGCTTCATGATTCAATATTTCAACCCGACCGGCTCGAATTCCTGGGAAGCGCAGCCGACGACGCGCAACATCCATCGCACGCTGGTGCCGATCGTCGGCCGCAACGGCGGCTGGAGCCAGGCGCTGGGCCCGACGCAGCTCGCCTGGATGTTCCAGGAGGAGACGCCCGAAGGCTGGAACTGGCCGAAGCCCACCTATCCCGAACTCTGGTTCGTCTATCGCTCCAACCCGGCCATTTCCTTCTGGGAAACGCGGCGGCTCGCGGAAGCCGCCGCGCAATTCCCCTTCATGGTCGCCTTCGCCTACACGGTCGACGAAACCAACTACATGGCCGACATCCTCCTGCCGGAGGCGACGGACCTGGAATCGAACCAGCTGATCCGCATGGGCCAGACCAAATACATGGAGCATTTCTGGGACCACATCGGCGTGGTGTTGCGCCAGAAGGCGGTCGAACCGCAGGGCGAGGCGCGCGACTTCTCCTGGATATCGGGCGAACTGGCGCGCCGCGCGGGTCTCCTCGACGGCTATGTCTCGCAACTCAATCGCGGCATTTCCGGCGTCTCGCCGCTGAAAGGCGAGACCTACGATTTCAGCCTCGACTCCACGAGCGCGCTCGATCCCGACAAGGTGTGGGACGCCGTCTGCAAGGCCGCCACCGCGACGCTGTCGCAGGGCAAGGAATGTCACGGCCTCGACTGGTTCAAGGACCACGGCTTCTACGCGATTCCGCAATCGCGCCTCGGCTGGTACCTGACGCCCACGCTCGAGAAGCAGGGCCTGCGCTACGAACTGCCCTATCAGGAACGCCTGCTGCGCATCGGCCGCGAACTCGGCAATCGCCTGCACGAGAACGAAATCCACTGGTGGGACGAGCAGCTGACCGAATATGTCGGCCTGCCCGACTGGCACGACGTGCCCGGCCGCTGGGAGCGCGCGCTGGTCAACGCCGGCGGCAGCCTCGAGGAATTCCCGTTCTGGCTGCTCGCCACCAAGTCGATGCAATATCACTCCGGCGGCAATTCCGCGATCGCGCTGATGGACGAAGTGTCCGAAAACCTGCACGGCGCGACGGGCGTGATCATCAACGAGAAGACCGCGCAGAAGCTCGGCATCCGCGAGAACGACCGCGTCGAGGTGCGCTCGCATATCGGCGCGACCTACGGCAAGGCGGCTCTGGTCAAGGGCGTGCGGCCGGACACGATCGTCATCATCGGCCAGTTCGACCATTGGGCGACGCCCTACATCAAGGACAAGGAGCGCGCGAGCCTCAACACGATCGCGCCGATGTCGCTCGAACTGACCGACGCCACCGGCTCGGGCGCCGACATCGTGCGCGTCGCCCTGCGCCGCGCGGACAAGGCGGTCGCCGCATGAGCGCGACGGCGCAGAAGCGCTATGTGATGGCGATCGACCTGCGCCGCTGCGTCGGTTGCCAGACCTGCACTGCGGCCTGCAAGAACGCCAACGCCACGCCGCCCGGCGTGCAATGGCGGCGCGTGCTGGACATCGAGACCGGCGATTTCCCCGACGTGCAGCGCACCTTCATGCCGGTCGGCTGCATGCATTGCGCCAACCCGCCGTGCATGCATGTCTGCCCGACGACCGCGACCAAGTTGCGCGCCGACGGTCTGGTGACGATCGATTACGACATCTGCATCGGCTGCGCCAACTGCGTCATGGCCTGCCCGTACGATGCGCGCTCCATCCAGCACGTGGCGAAATATGCCTATGGAACGCCGATGAAATCGGAGGAAGCGCGTTTCGATGCCGAGCGGCTCGGCGTCGCGACGAAATGCACCTTCTGCAAGGACCGCATCGATCTCGCCGCTCTGACCGGCCAGACGCCCGGCGTCGATCCCGAGGTGACGCCGGCCTGCGTCAATTCCTGCATCTCCGACGCCATGCATTTCGGCGACATCAACGACCCGAACAGCAACGTCTCGAAGATGCTCGGCCGCACCGAACATTTCCGCATGCACGAGGAACTCGGCACCGATCCGTCCATCTATTACATCGTCGACGGAGAGGAGACATGAGCGACAAGCTCATCGATCGCGTCGTCCCGCGCCAGCAGAAGGAATGGGACATCAAGGGCGCGCTGAATTTCATCTTCGGCGGCGCGGGCGCGGGGCTCCTGGTCGCGAGCCCCTTCGCCGCGGCGCTGCTGGCCGATCCGCGCCCCTTTCTGGCTCTCGGCCTCGTGCTGGTCGCCGCTGGGCTCTTCTCGGTGTGGCTGAAGATCGGCCGGCCCTGGCGCGCGCTGCATGTCGTGCGCCGTCCCTCGACATCGTGGATGACGCGCGAAGCCTTGATCGCGCCGCTTCTCTTCGGCGCCGGCGCGGCCGGCGTCGTCACCGGCGCGCCGCTGTTCGTCGCGCTGGCCGCCTTGCTCGGCGTCGTCTACGCCTATGCGCAGGGACGCATTCTCAAGGCCAATATCGGGATCGCGGCCTGGCGCAGGCCGGCCTGCGTTATTGTCGTCGTCGCGACCGGCCTCGTCGAAGGCTTCGCAATCGTCGGTCTCGCAAGCCTGATCTGGCCGTCGCTCACGGCGCTCGGCTATCTCGTCGCCGCCCTGATCGTGGCGCGGTTCATCGCGTGGACGAATTACGTCGCCGATCTTCGCAGGACCGGCGCGCCGACCGGAACGCTGGCGGCCTTCGACGCCTTTGCGCCGCGCTTCCTGTGGCTCGGCCATGCGGCGGCCGGCGCGCTGGCGCTGCTCGGCGCCCTTGCCGCCCAGCCGCTGGCGCTCGCGCTCGGCGGGGCGCTGGCGGCGATCGGGGGTGCGCTGTTCAAATATACGCTCGTCTGCCGGGCGGCCTTCACGCAGGGGTTCGCGCTGCCCAAAACGCCTGCGCGCGGCCGCAGCAAGCCGGGGCCGGGCCTGCAGCCGGGATGGGAGCGCCCGAAAGCGGGCTGATCGAGATTCAGGCCGCCGACCCGAGATGAACCGTCCGGTGAAACAGGACGGAAAGGTCGGCCACAAGGGAGGAAGCCGATGAAGTCTGCCGCAGGGGCCGCGAGCCGATATCCGGATCGCAGGAGGCGCGCTTGAGCGCGGCCGCGATGGAGCCGATCGAACGCGCGAGCCGCGCGGAATTGCAGGCTTTGCAGCTCGAGCGCCTGAAATGGTCGCTCAACCGCGCCTACGACCACGTTCCGCATTATCGCAATAAGTTCGACGCCGCCGGCGTCAAGCCGGACGATCTGAAATCGCTCGCCGATCTCGCGCGGTTCCCGTTCACCACGAAGGCCGACCTGCGCGAGACCTATCCCTACGGCCTGTTCGCTTCGCCTATGCGCGACGTCGTGCGCGTGCACGCATCCTCCGGCACGACCGGCAAGCCGACCGTGGTCGGCTATACCGCCAGGGACATCGACACCTGGGCCGATCTGATGGCGCGCTCTCTGCGCGCGGCTGGCGTCGGGCCCGACGACATCATCCTCAATTCCTACGGCTACGGCCTGTTCACCGGCGGCCTCGGCGCGCATTTCGGCGGCGAGCGTCTCGGCGCGGCCGTCATTCCCATGTCGGGCGGGCAGACCGAGAAGCAGGTCCAGCTCATCCGGGATTTCAAGCCGACGGTCCTGCTCTGCACGCCGTCCTACGCATTGACCGTCGCGGACGAACTCGCGCGACAGGGAATCAAGGCGAGCGATACCAGCCTGCGGGTCGGGGTCTTCGGCGCCGAGCCGTGGACCAACGAGATGCGGCGGGAGATCGAGACCAAGCTCGGCATCGACGCGGTGGATCTTTACGGGCTGTCGGAGGTCATGGGTCCCGGCGTCGCCTGCGAATGCGTGGAAACCAAGGACGGCCCGCATATCTGGGAGGATCATTTCTATCCGGAAGTGATTGATCCGCAGACGGGCGAGCCCCTGGCCGACGGACAGGACGGCGAACTCGTCTTCACGGCGCTGACCAAGGAGGCTCTGCCGATCATCCGGTACCGCACGCGCGATCTGACCCGGCTTCTGCCCGGCACCGCGCGCAACATGAGGCGCATGGGCAAGATAACCGGCCGCTCGGACGACATGCTGATCATCCGCGGCGTCAACATGTTCCCCACGCAGATCGAAGAGATACTTCTGCGCAATTCGTATCTGTGCGGCCACTATCAGATCGTCGTGTCGCGCGACAACAATCTCGACGAACTCGATGTCTTCGTCGAACTGATGCCGCAGGACGCGGACGGTCTCGACGGCGACGCGCGCGACGGCATCGCGAAAGACGTCGCCCATCAGGTCAAGACCTTCGTCGGCGTCAGCGCGCGCATTCATGTCGTCGATCCCGACACGATCGAGCGCGTCGTCGTCGGCAAGGCCAGAAGGGTCGTGGATCAGCGGGCGAAATAGGGACGGTCCGGACGCGCGGGGACATGGCGAACAGACAGGTAAGCCAGTGGATCGAGAAGCGGCTCGGCGAGCGGCCGCCGCGCGCCAATTCGCTGATCGTTACGATCTACGGCGACATGATCGCGCCGCACGGCGGCGCCGTCTGGCTCGGCGGCTTCATCAGGCTGGTGGAGCCGCTCGGGCTCAACGCCCGCCTCGTGCGCACGTCGGTCTTTCGCCTGTCGCGCGAAAAATGGCTGGTGTCGGAGCAGATCGGCCGGCGCAGTTTCTACAGCCTGACGGAAGCCGGCCATCGGCGGTTCGAGCACGCCTATCGCCGTATCTACGAGGACGCGCGTAATTCCTGGGACGGCGAATGGCGCCTCGTATTGCTCGCCGGCGATGCGCTCGCGCCCGCCGCGCGCGACGCGTTGCGTCGGGAATTGCTGTGGGAAGGCTATGGCGCGATCGCGCCGGGCGTGCTCGCGCATCCCTCCGCGCGCAGCGAGGAACTGATGGCTATCCTCCAGGCGGCCGGCGCGCACGACAAGGTCGTGGCGCTGCAGGCGCGCACGCTCGGCGCCCTGTCGAGCCGGCCGCTGAAGGATATCGTCGACCAGTGCTGGCGCCTCGGCGAAGTGGCGGCGGCCTATCAGGATTTCGTCGACGCCTTTCGTCCCGTCGCACGCGCCATGCGCGGCTGCGACGTCGATGCGCGGCAATGCTTCATCGCGCGCACGCTTCTCATGCACGAATTTCGCCGCGTGCAATTGCGCGATCCGCTCCTGCCGCGTCAGCTCCTGCCGGCCGAATGGCCGGGCGACACCGCGCGCGCGCTCTGCCGCGACATCTATTCGGCGTGCTGGCGCGGCAGCGAAGCCTATCTCATGACGGCGCTGGAAACGCCCGACGGGCCGTTGCGCGCGGCGGACGAGAGCGCGCAGTCGCGCTTCGCCGGGCTGATGGCGTCGGAGAATGCGGCCTGACGGTCAGAAAGACGGCCGGAGCAACCGCGTCGGGCCGAGGCCGCCCGTCAGGCGGCGTCGAGCGGCTTGGCTTCCGCTGGGCGGGCGGCCGGCTCGACCGGCGCATGCTCGATCTGCGCGATCTCGCGGGCGTCCATGAAGGCTTTGACGCCGAGCCCGATCACGGCGAGCGTGCCCATCGTCATGAGGGCGATGTCCAGCGAGGTAATCGGTACGACGAACCCCTCGTCCAGACCCACCGCCGTTCCGAACGCGGCCCAGCCGATCATCAGAAGGCGGAATTCCGTCGCGCCGACTCCGATGTAGGACATCTGGTGCACGCGATGAACGGTCGCGCGGATGTAGGTGTAGGCGGAATAGAGAAGGTAGCAGAGCAGGACGATCAGGGCCGACAGCATCGTCAGGAACGGCGAGAGGCCGAAGGCGACGATGATGAGGATCTGCGAAAACAGGTCGCAGGTGTGATCGACCAGGAAGCCGAAGCGCGGCCTTTCGGCCTGTCGGTAGCGCGCCAGCGAGCCGTCGAGCGAATCGCCGAACCAGTTGAGCGCCACGCCGAAGATGACGGCGGGCAGGAAGGCGGAGGACCAGTTGCAGCCGACGAGCCCCACGGCGGCGACGACCGAGCCCCCCATGCCGACCGCGGTCAGCTGCAGGGAGGTCACATGCTCCGGAATTCGCGGCAGAATCCAGCGTATCAGCGCCTGCTCGGCGTCTGCTAGGAAACTGCGGTTGCGCCGCACTGGGCTGTTATGGTCCGACATCGAAAACCGCCTCGGCCGACAAGGCCATTTTTCAAGTACTCTTCATGGAACCTAGCGTCAATTTCTATCTGTATGCTTAGCACTTGCCTGAGCGGCAGATGGCGATTGCCATGGAGCCGCCTGTTATGGCGGGCTGGGAGATGGTGGAGAAGAGCTTCATGGCCTGGAAGAACTCGGTCGAGGGCGAGGCCGCGACG
>JBDHTL010000114.1:0-11176 GCA_039808645.1 Rhodoblastus sp.
ATCATCTCCGGCGCCTCGCGGTGCTCGTCCATCAGCCGGCCGACGCGCAGCGACGCCTGCAGGCCGAGCGAAATCTCGGTCTGCATGTCCGCGAGCTTCTTCTGCACGAGTTGCGTGGCGGCGAGCGGCCGCTTGAACTGCTTGCGGTCGAGCGTGTACTGGCGCGCGCGCCGCCAGCAGTCTTCGGCCGCACCCATCGCCCCCCAGCTGATGCCGTAGCGCGCGCGGTTGAGGCAGCCGAACGGGCCCTTCAGCCCCGACACGTTCGGCAGCAGCGCGCCTTCCGGCACGACCACGCCGTCCATCACGATCTCGCCGGTGATCGAGGCGCGCAGCGAGAGCTTGCCGCCGATCTTCGGCGCCGACAGGCCCTTCATGCCCTTTTCCAGCACGAAGCCGCGGATTTCGCCGCCATGCGCTTCCGACTTCGCCCAGACGACGAAGACGTCGGCGATCGGCGCGTTGGAGATCCACATTTTCGAGCCGGTGATGCGATAGCCGTCGGACACCTTTTCCGCGCGGGTCTTCATGCCGGCGGGGTCGGAGCCGGCGTCCGGCTCGGTCAGGCCGAAACAGCCGATGAACTCGCCGCTCGCCAGTTTCGGCAGGTACTTCTTGCGCAGCTCCTCGGAGCCGTAGGTGTAGATCGGATACATGACGAGCGAGGACTGTACGCTCATCATCGAGCGATAGCCGGAGTCCACGGCTTCGACCTCGCGCGCGACGAGGCCGTAGGAGACGTAGCTCGCACCGACGCCGCCGTATTCCTCCGGAATGGTCACGCCGAGCAGGCCGAGCTCGCCCATCTCGCGAAAGATCGCGGGATCCGTGTGCTCGTTGAGATAGGCGTCGACGACGCGCGGCTGCAGCTTCTCCTGCGCATAGGCGTGCGCCGTGTCGCGGATCATCCGCTCGTCTTCGGTCAGCTGGTCGTTCAGGAGAAACGGGTCGTCCCACTGGAAGCCGGACTTGGTCGTGTGGACGTTCATGGCGCGCTCCTCGCTGATGGTCTGTTTGGCGATGATGTAGGGCCCGCGCGCAAAGCGGGTCAAGCCGCGCCGGCGCGACACGCGCGTCTTGCGGCTGGAGGGGTTTTATGCTGCCTTGGCGCTCGCGGACGAGAATGGTCTCGGGTTTGATGAACATCATTTTTCAGGGCATTACGACGCTGCGCCTTCTTGCCGTCCTTGTCGCAGCCGCGACTTTCGCGAGCCCGGCGCGCGCCCAGCTGCAATTGCCCGGCGCCTTCAATCCCGCGCCCGCCGGAACGGTCGCCCCCGCGCCGGACGCCGCCAAACCGAAGAAGGCCGGCCCGAAGAAGCCGCCGCCGCCGCCCAAGGTTCCTGCCGACGAGGCCGTGATTGGCCGTCCGCTGATGCAGAACGGCGCGGCCGGCGTCATCGAATTCGCCAGGAGCGGCAAGGACTTGCAGGTCGTCAAGCTGAGGCTTGCGGGCGATCTCATCTCGCGCGTCGGCGAGCGCTGCGAGATCGACCTGTCGGCGCAGCCGATCGCGCTCGTCTCGGCGGAAAAGCCGGCCGGCGTCACGCGCTACCGGCTGGAACTGCCGGCCTGTCCCTTCGCGGTCGACATTTTCAACGGCGCGGTCAATGCGGTGCGCGAGGGCGGCGCCTGCGAATTCAAGGCGGCCGACTGCCGCGTCGATCCCTCGGGCCTGTGGGGCCAGCCGGCGAACGAGATCGGCCCGAAGCGCGCCAAGGAGATCGAGAAAGAGCGCCATCGCGCCGAACAGGCGGTGCGCGAGCAGTTCAAGGAATGGATCAGGAGCGCCGGCAAGGATCGCGCGCTCGTCTCGCGCATCGCGCACGAGCAGGCGGCCTTCTCCTCGCGGCGCGAGGAATTGTGCCGCAACTACCAGCGCGAGACCGAGCACGGCTATTGCGCGCTGATTTTCACCGAAGCGCGCTCGTCGGCCATCGCGGCGCACATCCTGCCGCCCGCCCCGCCGCCGGATGAGCGGCCGGCGGCGAAGACGAAGCGGCGCTGAGGCGACGTGGAGCCGGACTGGCGGAACACCCAGGCGGAATCCGGCGTGGTCGCTTCGCGCCCGACTGAAAGTCGGAATGCGCGGGTACGAGCGCGACAAAAATCAATCCTGGCCAAAACGTCCAACGCGGTCATTCTCCCTCGGCGATGGCGTCTCGCAGGAGTTCATGCGCGCGCGTGACGCGTTTTTGGGCTTGAGTCAGCGCAAGCGACGTGCGCCACAATTCCGAGACACTCTCATCCCACGCCTGAAGGGCCGCCTCGAGCATTGATTGGGCGGTCTCCAGTTCGGCTCTCGCCTCATCGATCTTCAACTGACTCATTTCAACGCTCGAATCCGCGTTCGCCCCGCGCGACGCGGAGATCCGGTTCATGCCCTGTGGAGAGGCGATCTGGCGCAGGCCGCGCCAGATCGTTTCCAGTCTAGAATCAGGCGACCTTTTGCTCGATGGTGCGCGTATCCGACGGCGCCGCCGTCTTCACTTCGATCTGGCGGGGCTTCATGGCCTCGGGAATACGGCGCTCCAGATCGATATGCAGCATTCCGTCTTCGAACCAGGCGTCCTTCGCCTCGACGAAATCCGCCAGGTTGAACCGCCGCTCAAACGGGGTGCCAGCGATGCCGCGATAGAGATATTCGGTCTTCGGCTTGTCTTCCGATGTCCGTCCGGCGACGATCAGCGTGTTTTGGTGCGCGGTAACCGAAACCTGATCGGGCCGGAAGCCGACTACGGCGACCGAGATGCGGAACGTATCCTCGCCGGTCCTTGCGATGTTGTAAGCCGGGTAATTATCGCTTGGCTGATCCCGGAGCGTTTGGTCGACAAGGTCGAAGAGACGCTCAAATCCCACGCTCGTTCTCCAGAATGGGTCGAACTCGAAGGTCCTCATCACATCCTCCATTGAGCAACATGATCTGAGGTCGCCGGACTTCTGCCGGCGCCCGATGCCGGGCCGCTTGGCCCCGGCGGAGATCGATTTTGTCGTGGCTGCAACGGATTCAAGTGGAGCGGAGTAAATTTTTTCCCCGAGACCACGCGCCCCTGATGGGGATTACGCCGTGCCAGCCGGGGGGACGCCGGCGACGTATGCCTTTAGAGCGGCCGCTTCCGCGTCGATCTGGGAAAGACGGTATTTCACGAGGTCCAGCATGTTGATGATGCCGTAAAGTCGGCCGTTGTTCACGATTGGGACCTGCTCGATCTGCTGCTCGTCCATCAGCCTCAGAACGGCTTCCACCGATTCCGACAGCGGGCACGTATGGACCGTCGAGGTCATGAGTTCGCGTATCGGCATATCCACCACGTCGCGTCCGAATTTCTTCAACCCGCGCGCAATATCGCGCTCGGTGATGATCCCTCTGATTTCGTTAGCCTCGTCGACGACGACGAGCGCGCCGGCTTCATCGAAGTCCAGTTTGTCAATGACGTCGCTGACGGCCAGATTCATGGAAATGCTCGGAACGAAACGTCCTTTGGCCTTGAGCAATGCGCTTATCGACACGTCTGCCTCCCATGTCAGCACGTCCGGCGGCCGCGAAGCGACGAAGGCCCGCAAGCCCGCCGGTCTCGAATGTTCCCGGACGTCGCGGCGTCGGCCGCGCGGACTAGCCCGCCAACAATCCGGCCGGCGCTCGGCCGGGGAACTGACGAGAGAGACGCACGGCTATTTGCAAGGCGCCAAGCTACGCCGCGCATTCCAACTCGAGCGATAGTGGCGGGCGCTCCGCGGCTCCGCCCGAAAGCGACGGAGGGTGGCGACGCGAGATCGCCCCGACGGGTGGAGGATCGTCGTCGTCGTTGTCGTTGCCGCGATCGGGTATCCTTCGGCTTCTAGGTGGGCGCACAATGTCCGCGAGCAGAATCCCGAAAATCTTCTTGTCCTGGGTGGCGTCGCGTATGTAGCTCATCTCCATTCTCCGCCATCGCGCGCTCCGCGATGAATGCGGAGGCAAGACCGCAGGTTGCGTTCGGCGTGTCCGCTCGAACCGCGGAACGAGGTGGTCATACGCGAATTTTTCGTCAAGGCCCGAGGACGCTTTTTGTTGCGTCAGAAAGCCAGCCCGCGGCAGCCGCCGGGCGGCCGTGTCGATTAGGCTCAGGCGTGATACGCCGGATATGACCCGACCTAATCCCCCGGCGGCAAATTCGACACGTTCGGGCGTTGCGCCCGACCGTGGCCGTGCTGCAGCAGCGCGAAGGCGAAGCCCGAAAGCGCGAGCAGCGTGACCCACCAGACCGGCGCTACGCCGAGCCCGAAGGCGCTCATGACATAGGCGGCCGTGAGGCCCGCGAGCAGGAACGGCGCGAGCGTCGGTCCGGCGCGGCCGGCGCGGCGCGCGATCTGGGCCCACAGCAGCGCGGCCGCCGCGACGCCGACGAAGCCCAGTTCGAACCAGGTCTCGAACAGCAGCGAGCGCGGCGTGGCCGGCGGCAGGTAGCCCATGGCGACGCCGAGCCGCGCCGCGTCGAAACCGTGGCCGATGAGCGCGTAGAGCCCATCGCGCGCCAGATAGGAGCCCCAGACCAGCGTCGGCAGGATCGTGCTGGTCGGGGTCATGACGACGACGGCGTAGGCGACGAGCGCGACGACGGGCGCGGCGAAGAACAGCGCCGCGCCGGCGATGGCGAGCCAGCGCGCCGTCGTCTGCTTGTCGACCATGGAGGCCGCAAAGACGAGCGCGCCGAGCGCGGTCGCCGCCAGCGCGAGCGGCACGCCGGCGAAGAGTTCGGCAATGATGACGAGGACCGCGAGCCCGATCGCCCAGCGGGTCTTCTCGCGCACGATGAGCGCGCCCAGCGCCGGCCAGACGAGCAGCGCGAGCCCGAATGCCGCGCGGGCGAGCAGCGATACTTCCGGGTTGCCGGAATGCACCGAGGGCGACCTGGAGAAGACGGCGAGCGCGATGATAGCGATCGCGCCGGCTGCGGCGCCGATCGGCAGCAGGTAGAGATTCGAGGTGCGCGTGCGCTCGGGCAGCAGGGCGGCGGCGACCGCTGCCAGCACGAACGTGCTCGCCGTCTTGACGAAACGTTCCGACGGGCCCGTGCCGAACGGCGTCCAGATCAGCGACAGCAGGGCCCAGCAACTGAGAAAGACCGCGATCATGCCAGTGGGCGAGAAAATCGCGGCGCGCAGCTGGCGCGGCCCGCGCGAACCGGGCTCGAGCAGCCAGGCGACCAGCGTCAGCGCCACGCCGACCGGCGCCAATACGTAGATCGCGCTGCGCGTCCCGACCGATGCGATCGGCGTCACGATGAGAAGAAGCGCGATCGCCAGGCGCGTGATGATATGGGCCGCGCCCGCGGCGGGGTCTTCATGATGCCGGGACGGTTTCACGGGCATGGCGCGGCGAACCTGGAGCGATCCCTCGAGGGGAGAACAGCCTGAATCTACAATGCGCGGGGCCGCGCGCCTGTAGAGACGCAGCCACACTCCGCAGGCATTTCGCGCTATGGATAAGAATTACTCTTCGCCACGCGGGCGCTGACGGCCGGCCTTGCGCTCGCTGGCCTTCTTCTTGTCCTGCAGCCGCGCGCGCTTCTGCGCCTTCGGCACCCTGGTCGCCTTGCGCGGCGGCGCGGGCGGTTCGGCGGCGGCGGCGATCAGCTCCGCCAGCCGCGCCATCGCGTCCTTCCGGTTGGCGTCCTGCGTCCGGAAGCGCTGCGCCTGGATGACGACCACGCCCTCTTTGTTCAGCCGGCGCCCGGCGATCTGCGAGGCGCGCCAGCGCACCTCGGGCGGCAGGGTGGCGCAGTTCCAGAGATCGAAGCGCAGCTCCACCGCGCTCGACAGCTTGTTGACGTTCTGCCCGCCCGGCCCCGCCGCGCGCACGAACCGTTCCTCGATATCCCGCTCGTCGAGAAACAGGCCGGGGACGATCTCGATCATCGCCGCTCTCTCCCCGGGCGCCCGCGCCTTAGGCAGGCGCCCGACCCCTGACTATTTTTTGTGCCGATGTCGCCAAGGGTATAGGCGCCGCGCGGCGAAAGCCGGCGCAATTTGCGCATTGTCGCCGCAAAATATTTCCGACGCGCCCGTTTCGCAGCAGATCGTCCTGAGATTCCAACGGATTGCTCATCTGGCACGCCGGTTG
Source organism: Rhodoblastus sp. (assembly GCA_039808645.1). Taxonomy (GTDB): domain Bacteria; phylum Pseudomonadota; class Alphaproteobacteria; order Rhizobiales; family Beijerinckiaceae; genus JAJXWB01. Next base: position 6,104 of record JBDHTL010000114.1, read on the forward strand.
CAATCCCGTTGTGCGTCCAGCCGGACGTCAACCCGGACCGACGGAACGGTCCCGCACCACGATGGGGAAAGCGTATGTCCTTTACTCGGCGATTTGTTATGCGCGCCGCCGGTATGGCGGTCAGCGGGGCGCTCGCCCTGTCGGCTTTCGGCGCCAGGGCGGCGGACGATACGATCAAGGTCGGCATCCTGCATTCGCTCTCGGGCACGATGGCGATCAGCGAGACCACGCTGAAGGACGTCATGCTCATGCTCATCGAGGAGCAGAACAAGAAGGGCGGGCTGCTCGGCAAGAAGCTCGAGGCGGTCGTCGTCGATCCGGCCTCCAACTGGCCGCTGTTCGCCGAAAAGGCGCGCGAGCTCATCGCCAAGGACAAGGTGGCGGCGGTGTTCGGCTGCTGGACCTCGGTGTCGCGCAAGTCGGTTCTGCCCGTGTTCAAGGAGCTCAACAACATCCTCTTCTATCCCGTGCAATACGAGGGCGAGGAGAGCGAGCGCAACGTCTTCTACACCGGCGCCGCGCCGAACCAGCAGGCCATTCCGGCGGTCGACTATCTCGCCAAGGAAGAGAAGGTGCAGCGCTGGGTGCTGGCGGGCACCGACTACGTCTATCCGCGCACCACCAACAAGATCCTCGAAGCCTATCTCAAGTCCAAGGGCGTCAAGCAGGAGGACATCATGATCAACTACACGCCGTTCGGACATTCCGACTGGCAGACGATCGTCGCCGACATCAAGAAGTTCGGTTCGGCGGGCAAGAAGACCGCGGTCGTGTCGACCATCAACGGCGACGCCAACGTGCCCTTCTACAAGGAGCTCGGCAACCAGGGCATCAAGGCCAAGGACATTCCCGTCGTCGCCTTCTCGGTCGGCGAGGAGGAGCTTGCCGGCATCGACACCAAGCCGCTGGTCGGCCATCTCGCGGCGTGGAACTACTTCATGTCGGTGGACAACAAGGCCAACAAGGACTTCATCAAGAAGTGGCAGGCCTTCGCCAAGAACCCGAAGCGCGTGACCAACGACCCGATGGAAGCGCATGTCATCGGCTTCGAAATGTGGGTGAAGGCGGTCGAGAAGGCCAAGACCGTCGATCCGGACAAGGTGATCGACGCCATCGTCGGCGTCGAGGCGCCGAATCTGACCGGCGGCGTGTCGAAGATGTTGCCCAACCACCACATCACCAAGCCCGTGCTGATCGGCGAGATCAAGGGCGACGGCCAGTTCGACGTGGTGTGGAAGACCGACGGCCTCGTGCCTGGCGACGCATGGTCCAAGTATCTCGAAGGGTCGAAGGACCTGGTGGGCGACTGGAAGGACAAGAAGTGCGGCAACTGGAACGTGAAGTCCGGAAAGTGCGGCGCGTGATCGCACAATAGCCGAAACAAGGGGCGATCGGTTCGCCCCCTCCCTTTCCCTCCCCCGCTTCGCGGGAGAGGGGACGGCCAAGCTCTCACCATGACCCGATGCAGCGAGCGATCTTCTCCCTCTCCCGCGAAGCGGAGGAGGGTTGGGGAGGGGGCCGCGTCGAAAAACAAAGCCGGGACAATGCAAAAAATCATCGTCAGCCTCTGTCTCGCGCTTGCGCTTCTCGCGAACGTCTCGCCCGCCCGCGCCGCCGATGTCGACATCGGCTCGCCGCTGCAAGGCTTCCTCGCGGACTCCTATTCCGACACCGCTTCGTCCGTCGAAACCATCGCTCAGAGCGGCAGCCCGCGCGCCTACCCGATCATCGAGGCGCTGCAGGACGGTCGCCTCATGTATTCGGCCGAAAGCAAGCTCGTCGCCATCAAGGGCAAGGACGAGGTCCTGACCGAGGCCGCGACCGGCGCCAAAATCGCGGCCGCGCCCGAAGACATCAAGGCCGTGCGCCTCAACAATCGCCTGCGCCGCGTCGTCGACGCCGCCATCGGCGCGCTGACCCTGATGTCGCCCGACAAGGCGCGCCGGCTCGAAGCCGCCGCCGCCGTCTTCAAGTCGCGCGACGAGGCCACGCTGCCGACGCTCGACGCGGCGCTCGCCAGGGAAGGCGACGAGAGGACCAAGCTTGCCCTGCAACAGGCGCGCGCCTCCGTCATCCTGGCCAAGGCCGATTCCGGCGACGCCGAAAGAATCGAGGCCGTCGCCACGCTGCGCGCGCGCGGCGACCAGGACTCGCTCGCCATTCTCACCGGTCTTGCGTCCGGCCCGGAGACCATCGTCAAGCAATCCGCGCAGGCCGCCGTCGCCGCCATCGAGGGCAGGCTCGCGCTGTGGCGCAATCTGCAGAACGTTTGGTACGGCCTCTCGCTCGGCTCTGTCCTGCTGCTGGCGGCGATCGGCCTCGCCATCACGTTCGGCGTGATGGGCGTCATCAACATGGCGCATGGCGAAATGGTGATGATCGGCGCCTACACGACCTTCGTCGTGCAGGAATTCGCGCGGACGAAATGGCCCGGCATGTTCGACTATTCGCTGTTCATCGCCATCCCGCTCGCCTTCGTCGCGACCGGCCTCGTCGGCATTCTCATCGAGCGCACGATCATCCGCTTCCTTTACGGGCGCCCGCTCGAGACGCTGCTCGCCACGTTCGGCGTCTCGCTCGTTCTCCAGCAGGCGGTGCGCACCATCTTCGGCGCAAACAATCGCGAGGTCGGCGCGCCCGCCTTCATGGCCGGCTCCTTCCAGCTCGGCGGGCTCGAGATCACCTACGGGCGCATGTGGATCATCGTCTTCGCGCTCGTCGTCTTCGCCGCCCTGCAGGCGCTGCTGCGCTTCACCTCCTTCGGCCTGCGCATGCGCGCGGTGACGCAGAACCGCCGCATGGCCTCCTCGATGGGCATCGACACCAATCGCATCGACGCGCTGGCCTTCGGGCTCGGCTCGGGCATCGCCGGCATGGCGGGCGTCGCGCTGTCGCAAATCGACAACGTCTCGCCCAATCTCGGCCAGAGCTACATCATCGACAGCTTCATGGTCGTGGTGTTCGGCGGCGTCGGCAATCTCTGGGGCACGCTGCTCGGCGCGGCCACGCTCGGCGTCGCCAACAAGTTTCTCGAGCCCTTCGCCGGCGCCGTGCTCGGCAAGATCGCGCTGCTCGTCTTCATCATCCTGTTCATCCAGAAGCGTCCGCGCGGCCTGTTCGCGCTCAAGGGCCGCGCGGTGGAGGTCTGATCCATGCTGACCTCCCGCCTCCTCGCCCTTCTCGACCGCCGCTCGCTGATCGCGGTCGGCCTGCTTGCGGCGGCCGCCGTCCTCGTGCCGATCCTGCTGCTGGCGACGCCGCAGACCTTCCCGCTGCACATGCCGCCCTATGTCGTCGCGCTGCTCGGCAAGTATCTGTGCTACGCCATCCTTGCCGTCGCGCTCGATCTCGTCTGGGGCTATTGCGGCATTCTCTCGCTCGGCCACGGCGCCTTCTTCGCGCTCGGCGGTTATGCGATGGGCATGTATCTCATGCGCCAGATCGGGCCGCGCGGCGTCTACGCCGATCCGATCCTGCCCGACTTCATGGTCTTCCTGAACTGGAAGGAACTGCCCATGACATGGTGGGGCTTCAACTTCTTCCCCTACGCCATGCTGATGGTGCTGATCGTGCCTGGGCTGCTCGCCTTCGCCTTCGGCTGGCTCGCCTTCCGCTCGCGCGTCACGGGCGTCTATCTGTCGATCATCACGCAGGCCATGACCTATGCGCTGCTGCTCGCCTTTTTCCGCAACGATATGGGGTTCGGCGGCAACAACGGTCTCACAGATTTCAAGGACGTCCTGGGCTTCAACATCCAGTCGAATGCGACGCGCGCGGCGCTGTTCTCCGTGTCCGCGGTCGCGCTGATCGCCTCCATCCTGATCGGGCGCCTTCTCGTCACGTCCAAATTCGGCAAGGTGCTGATCGCCATCCGCGACGCGGAATCGCGGGCGAGATTCCTCGGCTACCGCGTCGAGAACTACAAGCTCGCGGTCTTCACGCTCTCGGCGATGATGGCGGGCGTTGCCGGCGCGCTCTATGTGCCGCAGGTCGGTATCATCAACCCCTCGGAATTCTCGCCCGCGCAATCCATCGAAGCGGTCATCTGGGTCGCGGTCGGCGGCCGCGGCACGCTGGTCGGCGCGGCGCTCGGCGCGCTCATCGTCAATTTCGCCAAGACATGGTTCACCGGCGCCTTGCCGGAATACTGGCTGTTCGCGCTCGGCTTCCTGTTCGTGCTGGTCACGCTGTTCCTGCCGAAGGGCGTGCTCGGCCTCGTCGACAATCTCAGGCGCAAGCAGGCGACGGCCGCCAATGGCGGCGTCGCCGGCAGCCGCGCCGAGCCGGCCGCCAAGGCGAGCGGAGGATAGAACATGGACGAAGCAATCCTCACCTCCTCGCTGCTCTACCTGGACGGCGTGGCGGTCTCTTTCGACGGCTACAAGGCGCTGCGCGGCCTGTCCCTCGTGCTCGAACCCGGCGAGATGCGCGCGATCATCGGTCCGAACGGCGCGGGCAAGACGACGATGATGGACGTCATCACCGGCAAGACGCGGCCGGACGAAGGCGTCGTCCTGTTCGGCGGCTCGCAGGACCTCACCCAGCTCGACGAAGCCTCGATCGCCGAACTCGGCGTCGGCCGCAAGTTCCAGAAGCCGACGGTCTTCGAGAGCCAGTCGGTGGAAGATAACATCCTGCTCGCGTTGAAGGCGCCGCGCGGCGCGCGCGCGACGCTGTTCGGCAGGCCCGCGCCGGAAACGGCAGAGCGCATCGACCGCATTCTCGAGACGACGAAACTCGGCGACCATCGCGCGCGCATGGCCGCCGATCTCTCGCACGGCCAGAAGCAATGGCTGGAGATCGGCATGCTGCTCGCGCAGGACCCCAGGCTCCTGCTGGTGGACGAACCCGTCGCCGGCATGACCGACGCCGAGACCATGCAGACGGCCGAACTGTTGCGCGAGATCGCGAAGGACCATTCCGTCGTCGTCGTCGAGCACGACATGGATTTCGTCCGCGAGCTCGGCGTGAAGGTGACGGTGCTGCACGAAGGCGCCGTGCTCGCGGAAGGCCCGCTCGACCAGGTCTCGTCCGATCCGCAGGTCATCGAAGTCTATCTGGGGCGGTGAGATG
>JBDHTL010000115.1:0-11059 GCA_039808645.1 Rhodoblastus sp.
CCGAGGTCGCCATGAAGACCGGAGCGCCGTCCAGATCGTCGGCGATGGAGGCCGGATAGGCGCGCAGGAATTTTTCCAGCTCGCCCTTTTCCCTGGCCGAAACCCAGCGGCAGATTTCGAACCGGCTCTGTTCGAAGGTCACGTCCAGCCCGTATTCGGCCTTGAGCCTTTCGGCCAGCACGTCGAGCTGCAGGGCGCCGACCACGCCGACCATCGACCCCGATCCGTCCGCGGGGGTGAAGACCTGCACGACGCCTTCCTCGGCCATCTGCTGCAGGGCCTCCTTCAGCTTCTTGGCCTTCATGGCGTCGCCGATGCGCACGCGGCGCAGGATTTCCGGCGCGAAGCTTGGCACACCCCTGAAGATCAGCTCCTCGCCCTCGGTCAGCGTGTCGCCGATGCGCAGCACGCCGTGGTTGGGAATGCCGACGACGTCGCCGGCGAAAGCCTCGTCCGCGATCGTCCGGTCCTGCGCGAAAAAGAACTGCGGGGCGTTGAGCGCCATGTTCTTTCCCGTCCGGATCAGTTTCGCCTTCATGCCGCGCGCCAGCTTGCCAGACGTGACGCGCAAAAAGGCGATGCGGTCGCGGTGGTTGGGGTCCATGTTCGCCTGGATCTTGAACACGAAGCCCGTCATCTTCGCCTCGCGGGGGTCGACGTGGCGGGAGGCCGTGTCGAGGCCGCGCGGCGGCGGCGCCAGTTCGGCCATGGCGTCGATGAGGTCGCGCACGCCGAAATTGCGCAGCGCCGAGCCGAAGAAGACCGGCGTCAGATGGCCTTCGAGGAAGGCCTGCCTGTCGAAAGGCTTGGAGGCCCCGAGCGCGAGTTCGATCTCGCCGGCGGTATGCTCGGCCAGCGCCTCGCCCGCGAGAGCGGCGATCTGCGGATCGTCGGGGCCCGAAACCTTCATCGGTTCGGCATCGGCTTCGGCGTCGAGCTTGCGCACGACGTCGTGGCGCAGGTCGTACGTACCGCAGAAAGCGCGGCCCGAGCCGATCGGCCAGGTCATCGGCGTCGTGTCGAGCGCCAGCGTCTTCTCGATCTCGTCCAGCGTCTCGAAGGGATCGCGCGCCTCGCGGTCGAGCTTGTTGACGAAGGTGACGATGGGAATGTCGCGCAGCCGGCAGACTTCGAACAATTTGCGCGTGCGCGCCTCGATGCCCTTGGCGGCGTCGATGACCATGATGGCGGAATCGACGGCGGTCAGCGTGCGGTACGTGTCTTCGGAAAAGTCCTCGTGGCCGGGCGTATCGAGCAGGTTGAAGACGCAATCGCCGTATTCGAAGGTCATGACCGAGGTGACGACCGAGATGCCGCGCTCGCGTTCGATGCCCATCCAGTCCGAGCGGGTCTGGCGGCGGTTCTGCTTGGCGCGCACTTCGCCGGCGAGCTGGATCGCGCCGCCGAACAGCAGCAGCTTTTCGGTCAGCGTGGTCTTGCCGGCGTCCGGATGCGAGATGATCGCGAAGGTGCGGCGACGGGCTACGGGATCGGCTTTGGCGAGCGGGGCGTTCAATTCTCAGATCCTCGGGCGTCGGCGCCGCCCCCTCCCCGACCCTCCCCCGCTACGCGGGAGAGGGAGCAGATGCTTCGCTTCCCGCAGATGGCAGATCACGAATGCCGGTCCCCTCTCCCGCAAAGCGGGGGAGGGAAAGGGAGGGGGCCTGTCGGCGCGACGCGCTCTTTATCACTCCGCAGCGTTGTGCGCCAAGGGCGTCCCGGAGCGCGCTTGGGCCGTTTCGAGGCCCTGTTGCTCCCGGTCGTGGGAATGGTCCTTGGCGACAAAGGTGTAGATCGCCGGCGTCACGAAGAGGGTGAAGAGCGTGCCGATGCTCATGCCGGCCGCGATCACGATGCCGATGGCGATGCGGCTTTGCGCGCCGGCGCCGGACGCCATCACCAGCGGCGCGACGCCCACCACCATCGCGGCCGTGGTCATCAGGATCGGACGCAGGCGCACGCCGGCTGCATGTTCGATCGCCTCGCGGCGGCTCATGCCCTGTTCCTCCTGCATGCGGTTGGCGAATTCCGTCATGAGGATGCCGTGCTTGGAGATGAGGCCGATGAGCGTGACGAGGCCGATCTGCGAATAGATGTTCAGGCTCGCCAGCCCCATCACGCTCATCAGGTTGAGCGGCAGGAGCGCGCCGAACATCGAGGTCGGCAGCGCGATGAGGATGATCAGCGGATCGCGGAAGCTCTCGAACTGCGCGGCGAGGACGAGGAATATGACGATCAGCGCGAAGATGAAGGTGACGGTGAGCGCGTTCGATTCCTGCACGTATTGCCGCGCGTCGCCCTGGAAGTCGTAGGTGTAGCCCTCGGGGAAGATTTCCTTCGACTTGGCGGTGAGAAAGTCGATGGCCTCCCCGAGCGTGCGGCCGGGATAGGGCACGCCCGACAGGGTGGCGGAGCTCAGCTGCTGGAATTCGGTGAGTGCGTTCGGCTGCACGGTGCGCTGGATGGTCGCGACCGTGGAGAGCGGCGCGAGCTCGCCCGAAGACGTGCGCAGCTGGTAGCGGGTCAGCCAGTCCTGTGCGTCGCGGAAGTCGCGCGGCGCCTGCGGGATCACCTGGTAGGAGCGGCCGTAGAGGTTGAAGCGGTTGACGTAATTGCCGCCGAGCATGGTGGCGAGCGCGCCGCCGATCTCCTGCATCGACCAGCCGAGCCGGTTGGCCTTGGCGGCGTCGATCTTGAACTCGATCTGCGGCGTGTCGAACTTCAGGTCGATGTCGGTGAAGATGAACATGCCGCTTTCGGTCGCCGCCTTCTGCATGTCGGCGGCGACCTGTGCGAGGCGCTGATAGTCGCCGGTCGTGCGGATGACGAATTGCATCGGCGGGCCGCCGGTGGAGCCGGGCAGCGGCGGCGGCGAAAAGGCGAAGGCGGAGGCGTTGGCGATGGTCGCGAGCTTGGCCTGCAGTTCGTTCTGCTGAATCTGCTTCTGCGTGCGCTGGCGCTGATCCCACGGCTTCAGCAGGATGCCGGCGAAACCGGCGTGCACGCCCTGGAACCCGTTGATGACGAAGAGATGGGCCTTTTCCGGAATCGTCTCGACGATGTTCCAGAGCTTCTGCGTCGCCGCTTCGGTATAGTCGAGATTGCCGGACTGTGGCGTCTTGACCATCGACAGCAGGATGCCCTGATCCTCTTCGGGCGCGAGTTCCTTCGGCGTCGTCACGAACATGACGGCGGTGATCGCGAGCACGCCCACAAGGATCGTGATCGTCAGCGCGCGGAAGTTCAGCGTCTTGTGCAGACGGCGCTCGTAGCGGTTGCGCAGGGCTTCGAAGCGACGGTCGAGCCAGGCGGAAAAGCCGCCGCTCTCGCCGGGCGCGTGCGCTTTCAGCAGTTTCGAGCACATCATCGGCGAGAGCGTCAGCGCCACGACGCCCGACACGATGACGGAGCCCGCGAGCGTGAAGGCGAATTCGCGGAACAGCGCGCCCGTCAGCCCCGAGACGAAGCCGATCGGCGCGTAGACGGCGGCGAGCGTGATCGTCATCGAGATGACGGGTCCCGCGATCTCGCGCGCGCCGACCAGCGCCGCGTCGCGCGGCGTCATGCCGTCCTCGATATGGCGCCAGATGTTCTCCACCACGACGATGGCGTCGTCGACGACGAGGCCGATGGCGAGCACGAAGGCGAGCAGCGTGAGCAGGTTGATCGAATAGCCCATCGCCAGGAGGAACATCATCACGCCGATCAGCGAGAGCGGGATGGTGACGATGGGAATGATGGTGGAGCGGAAATTGCCGAGGAACAGGAAGATGACGACGATGACGATCAGCGCCGCCTCGGCCAGGGTCTTGGCGACTTCCCAGATCGAGGCGCGGATGAATTCGGTCGCGTCGTAGGCGATCGCCGCATGGATGCCGGCGGGCAGCTGCGACTGCACGCTCGGGAAGACCTTGCGCACTTCGTCGATCACCGTGAGCGGATTGGCCGTCGGCGTCGCGTAGATGCCGATGAACACCGCCTTCAGCCCGTCGAACACGGAGGAGGATTCGGCGTTTTCAGGCCCAAGTTCGACGCGCGCGATGTCGCCGAGACGAACCAGCGCGTCGCCGCGCGCGACCACGACGAGCTGCGCGAAGGCCTTGGCGCTGTCGAGCGAGGTCAGCGCATTGATCGAGGTCTGCGTGTAGTCCGATTTGATCTGGCCGGCGGCGGCTGTGAAATTGTTGGCGGCGAGCGCGGCGCGCACGTCGCCCGGCGTCACGCCGCGCGAGGCCATCTTGGTCGGATCGAGCCAGATGCGCATGGCGAAGGTCTGCCCGCCGAGAATCTGCGCATTGGCGACGCCGTCGAGCGTCTGCAGGCGCGGCTGCACGACACGCGTCAGATAGTCGGTGATCTGCGAGCTGGTCAGCACGTCCGAATTGAAGGACATGTAGAGAAGCGCGTAGCCCTGGCCGGTCTGCTTGACGACGACGGGATCCTGCGCCTCGCGCGGCAGCTGGCTCTTCACCTGCTGGATTTTCGACAGCACGTCCGCCACGGCGCGATCGGGATTCGCGTTCAGCCGCATGTTGAGCGTGATCGTCGAGACGTTCTGCTGCGAATTCGCGACCAGCGTGTCGATGCCCTCGGTGCTCGCCACCGCCTGTTCGATCGGCGTGGTGATGAAGCCCTTGATCAGGTCGGCGTTGGCCCCGGGATAGGACGTCGTGATCGTGATGGTGGTCTGCGAGAGTTCCGGATATTGCCGGATCTGCAGCTTGAAGCCGGCCTGCGCGCCGATCAGCAGGATCAGAAGGCTGACGACGGTCGCCAGAACCGGGCGGCGGATGAAGAGGTCGGTGAAGGAGCCCACGGGTCAGACCCTCAGAGCCGCGGCATGGGGTTCATCGGCGCGAGGCCCGCTTTCGGGTCGATGCGCACGCGCATGCCCGGGAAAAGCTTGATCTGGCCTTCGCTGACGACAGTTTCGCCGACCTTCACGCCGTCGACCATCTCGATCCGGTCGCCCTGCGTCTCGCCGACGCGCACGAAGCGGCGCTCGACCTCGTAGAGCGCGTCGGACTGCGGCTGAGCCGTCTGCGCCTGCGCCTCGCCGGGCTTGGCGGCGGCGGGCTTGAGCACGTAGACGCTGTCGCCATAGAGCGAATAGACGATGGCCGTGCGCGGCAGGGTGACGACCTGCCGCGGCGCGCCGGCCGAAACCGAGACATTGGCGAACATGCCGGGCAGCAGCTTCTTCTCGTCGTTCTCGATCTCGCCGCGCACGAGGAAGTTGCGGGTGTCGGTCGAGATGCGGGCGTCGAGGAACTTGATCTTGCCCTTGAAGGTCTTGCCGGCGAAGGCGTCGACGGTGAGCGCGATCGTCTGGCCGACGGCGAGCTGCGCGAAATATTGCTCGGGCGCCTGGAAGTCGACGTAGATCGGATCGAGCTGCTGCAGCGTGATGAGCGGCGTTCCCGGCGAGACGTATTGGCCGATGTCGATGCGGCGGATGCCGAGCCGCCCGTCGAAGGGCGCTACGATGCGCTTCTGGGCGATGATCGCCTTGGTGCGCTCCACGGCGGCGGCGGCCTGGTCGCGCGCGGCGGTCGCCTGATCGAGGCTCGCCTGGGTGGTGTTGCCGCCCGAGACCAGCTTGGACTGGCGCTCCAGCGTCGCCTGCGTGTTCAGCAGCGCGGCCTGATTGGCCTTGAGGTCGGCCTGCTCGGTCGAATCGTCGATCTCGACCAGCAGCGCGCCCTTCTTGACGTCCTGCGAGGATTCGACGCGAATGGCGCGCACGACGCCGCCGACCTGCGGCGCGATCTCCACGCCCTGCGTGGCGCGCAGCGAGCCGATGGCGGTCAAGGTCGGCGTCCAGGTCTCGGTCCTGGCCTGCGCCGCCGCGACGGAATTCGTCGGCTGGCCGGCCTGCTGGATGAAGCCTTTGATCATCGCCGGCTTCGTCACCAGCTGGAAGTAGCCGAGGCCGCCGGCGGCGCCGAGCAGGATGACGAGGGCCAAAACGAGAATGACTGCGCGTTTCATGCGTCGACGGTCGCCTGAAAATGAGGGACGCGACCGAACGCGGTCGTGACGCCCGAAAGAACGCGAGCGATCCCGATATCGCCGCGCGGAGATTATGCGGTGCAACATAGGCCGCCCGGCGGCGAAAACAAGGTCACATGTAGACCATCGCCGCCGTCGTCCGCCGCCCGCGAGGCGTCAGGCCAGGCCCGCCGTCTCCAACCCCGCCTGCGCCAGCACCGGCACCATGGCGCCCATCGCCAGCCCGCGCTCCGGATTGGAGCCGTTGCCGTCCAGCGCCCGCTTCATCACGCCCTGGATGATGGCGGCCAGCCGGAAGAAGTTGAAGGCGATGTAGAAGTTCCAGTCGGGAATGCCTGACAGACCCGCCCGCTTGCAGAAGGCGGCGACATATTCCTCTTCGGTGGGCACGCCGATCGCTTTGCGGTCGATCCCGCCGAGGCCGGAGAAGATGCTCGTGGAATCCGTGCGCCATTGCATGCACTGGTAGGAAATGTCCGCGAAGGGATGGCCGAGCGTCGACAATTCCCAGTCGAGCACGGCGAGCAGGCGCGGCTCGGTCGGATGGAAGATCATGTTGTCGAGGCGATAGTCGCCGTGGACGATGGAGACGCGCCCGTCGTCGGGCGGCACATTGCCGGACAGCCAGGCGATGAGATCGTCCATCGGCTTGACGGTTTGCGTCTCGGACGCCCGGTACTGGTCGGTCCAGCGCTTGAACTGGCGCTCGAAATAGGAGCCGGGGCGGCCGAAATCGGAAAGGCCGATCTTCTGGGGATCGAGCGTGGTCAGCGCGGCCAGCGCGCGGTTCATCTCGTCGTAGATTTTCGCGCGATCCTCGCGCGAGACTTCAGGCAGGTCGGGTTTCCAGAAGATGCGGCCCTGGATGCGCTCCATGACGTAGAAGGCCGTGCCGATGACGCTGTCGTCCTCGCAGAGCAGGAACATTTTCGCGACCGGCACGCCGGAGCCGGCCAGAGCGCGCTGCACGCGAAACTCGCGGTCGACGGCGTGCGCGGATTTGAGCAGCACGCCCGGCGGCTTGCGGCGCAGCACATAGGCGCCGCTCGCGGCCTCGATCAGGAAGGTCGGGTTCGACTGGCCGTCGCCGAACTTGGTGGCCTTCAGCGGGCCCTTGAAGCCGTCGAGGTTCTTCTCGAGCCACGAGGCGAGGCGGGGTTCGTCGAGGGTTTTGACGTCGAGGGACACGGACGATTCCTCAAATTCTAACATCGGCAAGGCCCCCTCCCTGACCCTCCCCCGCTTCGCGGGAGAGGGGAGGCCAGGCGCCCGTGATTTCGCATCTTGATGAAGCGACGAATTTACTCCCTCTCCCGCGAAGCGGGGGAGGGGCCGGCGTCAGCCCTTGTTCAGCGCCACGCCCTTGGCGGCGGCGGCCTTGCCGACGAATTTGTTGGTCTGCTGGAAGGCGTTCTGCAACGCTTCCTGCTTCGCCGGATCGCCGATCTCGGCGATGTGGGCCGCGACCTTTTCCGGCGTCGGATCGTCGATGTAGAGGCCATCGGTCTCGTAGATGATCGTGCGCGCGAAGGCGCCGGCGCCGGCGCCGAGAATGTAGCGGGTCGGGGCGTCGTCGCTGACGAGATAGAGCACGCCCGGCGTGATGAGGTCGGGCCGCATGAGATCGAGCGCCTGCTTGGGCAGAAGCTCCTCCGTCATGCGGGTCGCCGCCGTCGGCGCCAGCGTGTTGACGCGAATGTCGTTCTTGGCGCCTTCCTGGCAGAGCACGTTCATCAGCCCGACCATGGCCATCTTCGCCGCGCCGTAGTTCGCCTGGCCGAAATTGCCGTAGATGCCGGAAGACGAGGCCGTCAGCACGATGCGGCCGTAGTTCTGCGCGCGCATGATGTCCCAGACGGCTTTCGTGCAGATGGTCGAGCCCACCAGATGCACGTCGAGCACCATGCGGAAGTCGGCCATTTCCATCTTGGAGAAGGTCTTGTCGCGCAGGATGCCGGCATTGTTGATGAGAATGTCGATGCGGCCCCATTTCTCCATGGCCGCGCGCACCATGTCGGCGACGCCCTTTTCGTCGGTGACGCTGCAGGGCGCGGCCATCGCCTCGCCGCCGGCCGCCTTGATCTCGGCCACGACCTTGTCGGCGGCCTCGGAGGAGCCGCCCGAACCGTCGCGCGCGCCGCCGAAATCGTTGACGACGACCTTTGCGCCGCGCGCGGCCAGCGCCAGCGCATGCGCGCGGCCGAGCCCATTGCCGGCGCCGGTGACGATGGCGACGCGATCCTTGAACGTGATTGTCATTGTTCTTGTCCTGTCTGGTCTGCGGCGATCTTAACCGAAGAACGCCACTGTCAGCCATTCCGCCGCGAGCGCCGGCTTCGGCTTGCCCTCGATCTCGACCGAGACGGCATAGCGCACGACGACCTGCTGCGGCGATTTCTTCTCGACCTGCGAAATGACGAAATGGCCGCGCACGCGCGAACCGGCGGGGACGGGGGAAAGGAAGCGAATCTTGTCGAAGCCGTAGTTCATGCCCATCGTGCGGCCTTCGACTTCCGGCAAGGCGTCGTAGGCCATGGCCGAGAGCATGGAGAGCGTGAGGAAGCCGTGCGCGATCGCGCCGCCGAACGGCGTCTCCTTCTTGGCGCGCTCGGGATTCATGTGGATGAAATATTCGTCCTGGGTCAGCTTGCCGAACGCGGTGATCAGCGCCTGGTCGATCGTGAACCATCTGGAGACGCCGACCTCCTTGCCGACGCTCGCCTCGATCTCGCCGAGGCTGGTCTTGGGCCGCGAAGCGTTGAATGGGGTCGCCGTCATCCGTTCCTCCCGAATTTTGGATTGTCCGACATAAACATCATATGGCTTTCGGGAAAAGCCCTTTTGTCAGACGACGGTCTCGGGCTCCAGCGCGCAGGCGCTCTTCGGGTCCGTCTCGATCTGCAGGGTCGGATGATGCACGCCGAACCGCCTTCTCAGCTCCTGCGCGGTCTCGTGCAGGAAGAGGTCGCCCGGATGGCCGTCGGGCATGACCAGATGGCCGGTGAGAGCGACTTCCGTCGTGCTCATCGGCCAGATATGCAGGTCGTGCAGCGCCGCGACGCCCGGCCGCGACTGCAGGAAATCGCGCACGGCGGCGGGGTCGATTTGCCGCGGCACGGCGGCAAGCGACATGCGCGTTCCCTCGCGCAGCAGGCCCCAGGAACTCCACACGATCACCGCGTTGATGGCGAGGCTCGCCACGGGGTCGAGCCAGAGCCAGCCACTGAAGCGGATGACGAGCGCCGCGACGACGACGCCGAGCGAAACGCCGGCGTCGGCGGCCATATGCAGATAGGCGCCGCGGATGTTGAGATCGCGCTTCCGGCCGGAGGCGAAGAGGAGCGCCGTGCCGGCGTTGACGACAATGCCGATGGCGGCGACGACCATCATCACGCCTGACGCCACCGGCTCGGGATGGGACAGGCGCTGGATCGCCTCCCAGCTCAGGCCGCCGACGGTCAGCAGCAGCAGGACCGCGTTGAACAGGGCGGCGAGAATGGAGGAGCCGCGCAGGCCATAGGTGAAGCGCGCGCTCGGCGGCCGGCGCGCCAGAACATGCGCCAGCCAGGCGACGGCGAGGCCGAGCACGTCGCTGAGATTGTGGCCGGCGTCGGCGAGCAGCGCCATCGAGTTCGCGAGCACACCGCAGAGCGCTTCGAGCCCGACGAATCCGGTGTTGAGGACGATGCCGATCAGGAAAACGCGCCCGAAGTCCGCCGGCGCGTGCGCATGGCCGTGAGCGTGGGCGTGGCCATGTCCAGAATGATCATGTCCAGAATGATCATGGCCGGAATGGTCGTGATCGTGCTCGCGCATGCGGCCTCGTTGTTTCGCCCGCCCGCGCCGGGACCGGCGCCGCGGAACGCAATCGAACGTCGGGCTACGCTTGAAGCGGGCATGAGGCAAGTCTATGTTTCCAGCCATGCCATGGGGTGCTGCCGGCAGAATTGTCTTCGGCGGCTGAGATGAGACCCATAGAACCTGATCCGGGTAATGCCGGCGCAGGGAAGGCCGGCCGGGGAATTCCCGCTTTTCTTCCCAGCTTCGACTGTCCCGTCACGTGGAGGAAAAGCCGATGAACGTCCACGCCAAGCGCCCGCTGCGCCCCGAAACGGTCACCACCGGCCCGATCGAAGGTTCGCGCAAGGTCTATGCGACGCCGTCGGGCCATCCCGCGCTCCGCGTGCCCTTCCGCGAGATCGCCCTGTCGGCGGCGAGCGGCGAGCCGCCGTTGCGCGTCTACGATCCCTCCGGCCCCTATACCGATTCCGCCTTCACGCCCGACCTCGCCGCCGGCCTGCCGGTCGCGCGCGCCTGGCTGGCGTCGCGCGCCAATCTCGAGAGCTACGAGGGCCGCGCGCTCAAGCCCGAGGACAACGGCAATGTTTCCGCCGACGGACTCGTGCCGCCGTGCCCCGCCAATCGCGCGCCGCGTCGCGGCGTGGGCGCGGGTCCGGTGACGCAGCTCGAATATGCGCGCGCGGGAATCATCACGGAAGAAATGATCTATGTCGCGCATCGCGAGAATCTCGGCCGCGAGACCGCGGTCGAGAATGCCGCCGCCACCGTCGCCGACGGCGAAAGCTTCGGCGCCAGCATTCCCGAATTCGTGACGCCGGAATTCGTGCGGTCGGAAATCGCGCGCGGGCGCGCGATCATTCCCTCCAACATCAACCATCCCGAACTCGAGCCGCAGATCATCGGTCGCAACTTTCTGGTGAAGGTCAACGCCAATATCGGCAATTCCGCCGTCACCTCGTCGGTGGCGGAAGAAGTCGAGAAGATGGTGTGGTCGATCCGCTGGGGCGCCGACACGGTGATGGACCTCTCCACCGGCCGCAACATCCACAATATCCGCGACTGGATCCTGCGCAATTCGCCCGTGCCGATCGGCACGGTGCCGATCTACCAGGCGCTGGAAAAGGCGAACGGCGACGCGACCAAGCTCGACTGGGAAGTGTTCAAGGACACCCTCATCGAGCAGGCCGAGCAGGGCGTCGATTATTTCACCATCCATGCCGGCGTGCGGCTGGCCTATGTGCCGCTG
>JBDHTL010000116.1:0-10956 GCA_039808645.1 Rhodoblastus sp.
GACCGCGCCGCTGACGGTCGCGGCCAGATCGGCGAATGAATCCGGCGCGCCGCGCGCATGGGCCGGCGCGACCGGCGGCGCGAGGCTCGCGGCGCCGCCCAGCGCGAGAGCCAGCGCAAGGCCGGCGGCGGCAGCCGGACGCAAGTAGCGGCGCGTCGGCTTGACAGCGTTCGACATGTTCAACTCCCGAATATCAGCCCGCTTCGCGCGGGAAAATCAGATCGAAACCCGGCGAAACAAAGACCGTTCCGGACAAGCCCGCAAGCCTCACTTGCCCGTGGGATTGCCGAAATAGCGAAAGAAATCCGATGTCGGCGAGGTGACGAAACGCGTATCGCCGGCCTTGAACGACTGGTCGTAAGCCTGCATCGAGCGATAGAAGGCGAAGAAGTCCGGGTCCTTGCCGAAGGCTTCGGCGAAGACCTGGTTGCGTTCGGCGTCGCCCTTGCCGCGGGTCGTGTCGGCCTGCTGCTGCGCCTCGGCCTTGATGACGATGGCGTCGCGGTCGGCCCTGGACGTGATCTTCTGATACTGCTCGTTGCCCTGCGCCCGATATTCGTTGGCTTCGCGCTTGCGCTCGGACTGCATGCGGCTGAAGACCTTTTCCGAGATTTCGCGCGGCAGGTCGGCGCGGCGCAGGCGCGCGTCGATGATGGCGATGCCGTAGTTCAGGCTCTCGTTGTTCACCTGGGCCTTGATCTTCGCCATCAGCGCCGAACGGTCGTCGCGCACGATCTGGGTCTGCGTCGCCTCGCCGAGCACGCGGCGGACCGACGAATTCAGGATGGAGGCGAGAAAGTTGTTGGCCGCGCGAACGCTGCCCGCCGCCTGATAGAACTTCAGCGCGTCGACGATGCGATAGCGCACGAAGGCGTCGACGTCGATCCGCTGGTTGTCGGCGGCGATGACTTCCTGCTTCGGGCTTTCGAGATCGAGAATGCGATTGTCGATGCGCACCACGGTCTCGATGAGCGGAATCTTGAAGTGCAGGCCGGGCTCGGTGATGAGGCCGCGGCCGGCGACCGGCGCGCCGAAGCGCAGCACCAGCGCCTGCTCGGTCTGCGCGACCTGGAACATGGCGCCCGAGAGCGCCGCGAGGATGGCGAGCGCGACGATCGCGACGACGAATCCGAACGAGGATTTCACTTGGAGCCTCCCGCCGGCGCGCTGGGCCTGCTGATTTCGCCGAGCGGCAGATAGGGCACGACGCCTTGTCCCGCGCCCTTGTCGATGATGACCTTGTCGACCGCGCCGAACACGCGCTCCATCGTCTCGAGATAGATGCGCTCGCGGGTGACCTGCGGCGCCTTCTTGTATTCCTCGTACACCTGCGAGAAGCGCGAGGCCTGGCCCTTGGATTCGGCCACCGTCTGCTCGCGATAGGCTTCGGCCTCCTGCAGGATGCGCGCCGCCTGGCCGCGCGCCTCCGGCACGACCTTGTTGGCGTAGCCTTCCGCCTCGTTCTTCAGGCGATCGCGATCCTGCTGCGCGGCGGTCACGTCGCGGAAGGCGGAAATCACCGAAGCCGGCGGATCGACCGAGAGCAATTGCACCTGCATGATCTTCACGCCGGCGCGATAGCCGTCGAGCACGCGCTGCATCAGCTCCTGCGACTGCGGCTCGATCACCTTGCGCTCGGCGGTCAGCAGTTTCTGGATCTGCGAACGCCCGACGATCTCGCGCATCGCGCTTTCGGCCACCGCCTTCACTGTCGCCGGCGGATTGGAAATGTTGAAGGCGTAGTCTTCCGGCTTCTGGTCGTCGATCTTCCAGATCACGCGGAACTTCACGTCCGCGATGTTCTCGTCGCCGGTGAGCATCAGGCTCTCTTCGGGAATGTCGACCTGCGTGCGCGTGTCGAGCCGCATGGCGGAGCCCACGTCGATGGCGTTGAAGTCGGTGACGCCGAGTTTCACGACCGATCCGATCGGATAGGGCAGATTGTAGTTCAGGCCTTCTTTCGTCTTGCCGACGAATTTGCCGAACACGAGATTGAGCCCGACCTGGTTGGTCGCCACGATGTAGAAGCCCGACAGCAGCCAGAGCAGCACGCCGGCCAGCAGGAACGCGATCAGCCCCTTGGCGCCGAATCCGCCGGGCATCGCGCCCTGCAGGCGGCTCTGGGCGCGCCGCAGCAAATCCTCGAGGTCGGGCGGCGTTCCGCCCTGCCCGCCGCCGGGGCCCCCGCCCCACGGGCCGGGCGGCCCCCACGGATTCTGGCCGCCGGGCCTGCGCGGCCCGTCCTGATTGCTCCAGGGCATTCTGATCCTTCCCTCTTGGCCGCCGAAACGGCCCCGGACTTATAGGCGCCCCTCCCGGCGCCCGCAACGTTCAGGTCAGATATGCAGTCGCCGGCGAGCCTGCAATGGCGGGGCGAGCAATTTGGAGCGCGGATCGGAAGGCTCGCGGCCCAACCTATGCCCGCTCCAGAATGCGGACCACGAAATCCGCCTCGTCCTTCTCCCCGCGCGGCGGCGTCTTGCGCGCGACCTCGCGCCAGCGGGTCATATCGAGTTGCGGAAAGAACGCGTCGCCTTCGGGCGCGAGATCGACTTCGCTCAGCACGACCCGATCCGCGCGATCAAGCGTGGCGCGATAGAGTTCGCCGCCGCCGATGACCATGATTTCGTCGACGCCCATCGCCGTCGCGCGCAACTCCCCCAGCGCAAGCGCTTCGTCGACGGAGCGCGCGACATGCACGCCCTCGCGCGAAAAGGATTCGTCGCGCGTGACGACGATCGTTTCGCGTCCCGGCAGGGGTCTGCCGATCGAATCGAAAGTCTTGCGGCCCATCACCATCGGCCGGCCCCAGGTCGTCTCGCGCAAATGCTTGAGGTCGCTCGGCAGCCGCCACGGCAGCCCGCCCTTTGCGCCGATTGCGCCGTTGCGCGCCACGGCCGCCACCAAAACGATCTTCGCCATGCCGCTTCCATGTTTACGACGGCCAGAGAATCGCCCTAGTCTTCCCTTGTCGTCAACCAACCGAAAGGAGGTGATCCAGTGTCTCATTGTCATCAGCCGAGGTCTGCGCTGCGGGCTTTGTGCGGCGCCTGGACTCCTCACGCGGCGTTCGGGACTGCGTAATCCGCCGCTGTAGCCGGCAAAAGACAATGCGGGGGGCCGTTCCGATGGAACGGCCCCTTTCATTTCGATCCGCCTATCGTCGCCCGCGCGAAATCCGCGTCAGCGCGAGATCGAGCGCGGAGAGAAAGGCCGAGCGGTCGCGCGGGCCGAACGGCGGCGGGCCGGAGGTCGTCTCGCCGGCCGAGCGCAGATCGGTCATGAGATTGCGCGTGGCGAGCGCGGCGCCGATATTCTGCGCGCTCCATTCCTGCCCCTTGGGCGAGAGCACGCGCGCGCCCTTCTTCACGCATCTGTCGGCGAGCGGCAGGTCGGCGGTGACGACGACCGTCTCGGGCGTCGCGCGCTCCGCGATCCAGTCGTCGGCGACGTCGGGACCGGCGGCCACGATCACGCGCTCGACGAAATCGGCGCGCGGAATCTGCATGAAGGAATTGGAGACGACGAACACCCGCGCGCCCTTGCGGCTCGCGACCTTGTAGACCTCGTCCTTGACCGGACAGGCGTCGGCGTCGACGAGAATCGAGAACGCGAAATCAGACAGCGACGTCGGCCCTGATCGCGGGCCAGGCCTCGTAGCCCTCGATCGCGATGTCCTCGTAAGTGAAATCGAAGATCGATTTCACGTTCGGGTTGAGCCGCAGCGTCGGCAGCGCCTTCGGCGAGCGCGTGAGCTGCAATTGCGCCTGCTCGACGTGGTTGTCGTAGAGATGCGCGTCGCCGAACGAATGCACGAAATCGCCGGCCTCGCAGCCGGTGACCTGCGCGACCATGGCGAGCAGCAGCGCATAGCTGGCGATGTTGAAGGGCACGCCGAGAAACACGTCGGCCGAGCGCTGGTAGAGCTGCAGCGACAGGCGCTTCCTGCCGGCGATCTCGGCGACGTGGAACTGGAACAGGCAATGGCAGGGCGCGAGCGCCATCGCCGGAATGTCGGCCGGGTTCCAGGCGCTGACGACGAGCCGGCGCGAGAAGGGATTGCGCCTGATCTCCTCCACCACCTCGCCGATCTGGTCGATCGTGCGGCCGTCGGGCGCCGCCCAGGAGCGCCACTGCTTGCCGTAGACCGGGCCGAGATCGCCGTTGGCGTCGGCCCATTCGTCCCAGATCGTCACCTTGTTGTCGGCGAGATATCCGACGTTGGTGTCGCCCTTCAGGAACCACAGGAGCTCGTGCACGATCGCGCGCAGGTAGAGCTTCTTGGTCGTGACCAGCGGAAAGCCTTCCGCCAGATCGAAGCGCATCTGGTGGCCGAAGATCGAGCGCGTGCCCGTGCCGGTGCGGTCGGCCTTGGGCGCGCCGTCGTGCAGCACAAGCGAGAGCAGATCGAGATATTGGCGCATGAAGCCAATCTAGCGCGATTCCCGGCCGCGACGAACCTAACCGGCCTGTGGATAGGCGTCAGCTCGCCGCGATCGCTTCCAGACGCGGAATGTCGAGCAGACGCACCCCGTCCGGCACCACCAGCAGCGCCTTTTCGCGCGCCAGCTTGGAAATGGCGCGGCTGACGGTCTCGATCGTCAGGCCGAGAAAATCCGCAATGTCCTGGCGCGTCATCGGCAGCGGCACGGTCACGGAATTGTTGTTGATGTGCGCCCAGCGCTTGCGCAGGCCGATGAGGAAGCAGATCACCCGTTCCTCTGCCGTGCGACGGCCGATCAGCACCATCTGCTCCTGGGCGAGGCTGAGCTCGTGATTGGCGAGATCGTAAAGCCGGCGCAGGAGTTGCGGATGCTCATCGACGAAGCCCGCGAAGGTCGCGCGATCGAAGCGGCAGACCGTCACCGACGTCAGCGCTTCCGCGCCGTAGACCGTGCGCTCCGCCAGCGACAGGCCCAGGAAATCGCCGGGTATCGCAAAGCCCACGACCTGCCGGCGCCCGTCCGGCAGAAGCCGGTAGAGACGCACCGAGCCGGAGGTGACATTGTAGACGGAATGCGCGTCCTCGTCCTGCGCAAACAGCTGCTGGCGCTGCGCGTAGCAACTGGAGCGGGACAGGGCCTCGAGCTTGGCGAGTTCGGAATCCTCGAGCGCGCCGCAGGCCGAATAGGGCCGCACGCTGCAATAGGCGCAATGGGATTCGGCCGTCTGGTTCGGACAGGCCGCGCCGCCGTGCGTGTGGCCCGAGGACACATATTCGGAGCGCGGCCCGGGCGGCGGTGGCGGAGGCGCTGAAGGTGAGCGGATCATTGGCCACTATCTATCACGATCTGAAAGGGAAAAAACCGTTTCGGCCGCGCGCCCGACAAAAATCTGGCCTGCGGCAAAGCTCGCGCCGCGCGGCGCCCTTTCGCGCCGCCCCCGTTCGCACTATATTCGGGACGCCTTCGCAAGAAGGCTATGGCGATAAACAGGCTTCGAAATAAACCATCCGGACCCGGGGGCGGTACCCGGCGCCTCCACCCCAGCCCAGAACGCGGAGACCGCGCCTCTGGGTTGCGGCGGGGGCGAAACAGGATCGACGGGGGCGTAAAGGAAGTTCTTTTGCCCGGCATGATACCGCCGTTATCGGGTCAAACCTATAGTTGCCAACGACAACTATGCTCCGGTGGCCGTCGCCGCGTAATGCGGTTCCGGTACTGGGAATAAAGCCCTGGTGGGTTAGCACCTTCTAGGCGGGGCTCGGAGGCGCCTGGCAACAGAAGCCTCCACTTTCTCCGCGCGTTTTCTCATTGCGACTGTTCGGGTATAGCGTCGCAATCGCCCGGCGAATCGGGCGGGTAACCGAAAGCCGAACGCCTCGACCATGGCGACCGACCACATCCGATACGACCTGCTCGTGCAGGACGCCTTCCGCGGCATCTTCCGCAAGGTGCTGACCGACGCGGCGCAGCACGGCCTGCCGGGCGAGCATCATTTCTACATCACCTTCAAGACCGGCGCCCCGGGCGTCGTCATGTCGGACCGCCTGCGCGCCGAATATCCGGAGCAGATGACGATCATCCTCCAGCATCAGTTCTGGGACCTGAGGGTGCACGACCAAAATTTCGAGGTCGGCCTGTCCTTCCGTCGCGTGCCCGAGAAGCTGGAAATCCCCTTCGCCGCCGTGACCGGCTTCTTCGATCCCTCGGTGAATTTCGGCGCGGAATTCACGGCCGAGGATCCGGACGCCCCCAAGGACGAGAAGCCGGCTTCCGGGCCCGCGCTCGTGGCCGTGCCTGCGGAGCCGGCGCCGGCCGAGATCGCTGCTCCTGTGGAAAAGGCGCCCGTGGCCGCCCCGGCGGCCCGCCCGCCGCGCGGCAGCGCCTCGGAGCCCGACGTCGAGCCTCCGGCCGAACCGGCCGACGATTCGCCGAAAGTCGTCTCGATCGACGCCTTTCGCAAGAAGAACACCTGACGCGATGGGCGACGTCGTGAACCTCCGGCGCTCGCGAAAGGACCGCGCGCGCAAGGAGGCCGAGACGAAAGCCGCCGACAATCGCGTCGCCTTCGGCCGCACGCGCGCGGAAAGACAGGAAACCGAGGCGCTGCGCGCGCTCGACGCGCGCAAGCTCGACGGCCACAGGCGCGAGACATCCGACAGGAAAGATGACTGACGCCGCGCCGCAGCGCGTGATCAAACGCTCGCTGTCGGTCGCGGGCCATCGCACGAGCGTATCGCTGGAAGAAATCTTCTGGAGCGAGTTGCGCGCCATCGCCGCGCGGCGCGGCCGGTCCGTCGCTTCGCTGGTGGCGGACGTGGATGCGGCGCGCGGCGAAGCGAACCTGTCGTCGGCCCTGCGGGTGTTCGTGTTGCAGGAAGCAAAAACTTCCTAGCCGTCATGGCCGGGGCGCGCCCGGCCATCGCCGTCACTTCCCCGAGAATTTCGGCTCGCGCTTTTCCATGAAGGCGCGCACGCCTTCCTTCATGTCGTCCGAACGGAACAGCGGCAGCAGCTGCAGGTAGACGTGGTGCACATGGTCCTTGAACGTCTCGTTCAGGCCCATGCGCATCATGCGCTTGGACGCCTGCACCGCCAGCGGCGCATTGGCGGCGATCTCGCGGGCGAGCGCGCGCGCCCGGCCCATCAGTTCGCCATCGGCGACAACCTCGTTGGCGAGGCCCCACGCCAGGCATTCGCGCGCCGAAAGGGTGCGGCCGGTAAAGATCAGCTCGGACGCCTTCGCCCAGCCGAGCATGCGCGGCAGGAACCATGTGCCGCCGGATTCCGGCACCACGCCGCGCTTGACGAAAGCCGCCGCCATCTTGGCGCTTTCGGCCATGATGCGGATGTCGCAGCCGAGCGCCGTGTCCATGCCGTAGCCGGCCGCGCCGCCGTTGACGGCGCAGACGATCGGCTTGTCCATTTCGAACATCACCGTCGGCGGCGTGTTGCGCAGGTCGAGATTGGTCGGGCTCGCCGCGGACGAAATGCCGCCGCCGTCGCGCTCCTGCCGGAGATCGAGTCCGGCGCAGAAGGCGCGGCCGACGCCGGTCAGGATCACGCAGCGCACCGCCGGGTCCTCGTTGGCCTTCACCAGCAGCCGCGTCAGTTCGCCGAGCATCGGACCCGAGATCGTGTTCATCCGCTCCGGCGCGTTGAGCGTGATCAGGGCGATGTTGCCGTCCTCGATCTCGTAGAGGACTTCGTTGTGGCCGGCGCCGTGCGTGGACGTGACGTTGCTCATGGCTGAAGGCTCCGTGCGAATTCGGTTGTCATGCGCTCGGTTGCGAGGCGGGCGCCTTCCACGGCAGGCCGAGCGCCCGGCAGATCGGCGCGGAGGCCCGCTCGGGGCGCCGGGGGGAGCCGTAGAGGCGATAGAAATCGAGGATGCGCGACAGGTCGCTCTCGTAATCGTCCGTCGTGAAGACCGGCGCGCCGAAGGTGATGCGCTTGCGGACGTAGTCGATCGACGCCGGCAGGATCGGGACTTTCGCCGCCGACGCGATGAGGTGGAACCCGCGCTTCCACTCCTCGGCGCAGCTCCGCGTGCCCTCCGGCGCGATCAGCAGGATCAGTTTCTCGTTGTCGCGGAAGGCGCTCACGCTCGCCCCGACCACGCCGCCCGCCGCGCGCCGGTTGATCGGAATTGCCCCGAACCAGCGCAGCACCGGGCCCATCGCGCCCTTGAAGGCCGTGTCCTTGATCATCGTGCCCGCCCGCAGCCGGTAGGCGGTGAGCGTGGCCATGGCGAGGACGCCGTCCATGTTGCTGGTGTGCGGCGCGCCGATCATCACCATCTTGGGCAGGTCCGCGATCGGGCCCTGCACCGTCCAGCCCATCAGGCGCAGCATCGTGCGGCCCAGCCATTGCGAGAAGGCGTTGCCGCGCCGCGCGACCCGGTCTCCGACCGTGGTCTTCATCCCGGCGAGATCGCCGGTCGTCTGGTTTTCCAAGTCGCTATGCCTTCTGGATGCGGAATCCTGCATCCACTAGCACGGTTTCGCCCGTGGTTTTCGGAAAAGCCGTGCAGAGCGCATAGATCGTTTGGGCGACGTCGTCGGGCGAAATCGTGGCGGCGAGCGCCGACAGACCGCGATACATCTTGCCCATCGCCTCGTAGGCCTCGGCGCCGTAGCCGTTCTTCAGCCAATCGGATTCGATCATGCCGGGGCCGACCCCGTTGACCCGGATTTCGGGACCGAGCGCGCGGGCGAGCGCGATGGTCATGGTGTTGAGCGCGCCCTTGGACGCCATGTAGGCGATCGACGAGCCGCGCCCGGCCACCGCCGCGATCGACGACACGTTGACGATCGAGGCCCCCTTCTCCTTGCGCAGCAGCGGCGCGAAGGCGCGCGACATCTGGAAGGCGCCGATCACGTTGACCGCATAGATCGACTGGAAATCCTCGGCGCTGAGCCCGTCCAGATTGCGCTGCTCGACGAACTTGGTCCGTCCGGCGTTGTTGACGAGGTAGCGCGCGCCGCCCCAGCGCTTCTCCACCGTCTCGGCCATCGCCCGGCACTCGGCGTCCGACGAGACGTCCGCCTTGATCGTTTCGACTTCCGCGCCCGCCTTGCGACAGGCCGTCGCGACCTCGAGCGCCGGCGCCGGATCGCGCGAATAATTGATGACGACATTGAAGCCGCTGGCGGCGAATTTGATCGCGGTGGCGGCGCCGATGCCGGCGGACGAACCCGTGACGACGGCGACGGGCCGGGTCGATGAACTCATGTCGGACGATTCCCTGTCTGTTTGCAAGCATAGTGGCGCAGCCGCCGATCGGGCGACAAGCGCAATTGCAGCATGGCAAGGCGACGCTGGCGCGGGCGCCGATGGCTGGAGCCTGACCGCACTTGACGGGCGCCCCGCCGGCGTCATGTCATCGGGAGACAACAGGGAGGGAACAACGACATGCGGATTTCCAAAGCGGTCGGCGTGGCGGCCATTGCGTCGGCGGCGGCCTGGGCGGGCGCGGCGAACGCGCAGCAGCAGCCGCCGCAATTCCCGGACATGACCTTCTTCGTCAGCTCCAAACCCGGCCCGGACGGCGCCAATCTCGGCGGGCTGGAGGGCGCCGACAAGCATTGCCAGACGCTTGCCACGACTGCGGGCGCGGGCGCGAAGACCTGGAAGGCCTATCTGTCGACACAGGGCGCCGGCGCGGTCAACGCGCGCGACCGGATCGGCAAGGGCCCGTGGAAGAACGCAAAGGGCGTCGTCATCGCGAAAGATCTCGACGAACTGCACAAGGACGCCAAGCTTTCGATCGACAATTCGCTGACCGAGGGCGGCCGCAAGATCGCCGGCACGGGCTTCAACAACAACAACCACGACGTGCTGACCGGCTCCGACATGGACGGCAAGGCGCTCCCGGCCGACAAGGACATGACCTGCGGCAACTGGACCAAGGGCGGCGAGGGTTCGGCCATGGTCGGCCATTCCGACCGGCTCGGCCTGCGCGACGACGTCCCCTCTAAGTCCTGGAACTCGTCGCATCCCAGCCGCGGGTGCAGCCTGCCGGCGCTCAACGCCACCGGCGGCGGCGCCCTGCTCTACTGCTTCGCGTCGAACTGACGGACGACGCGAACCGCGGCGCGCGCAAAACAACAAAGCCCGGTTCTCACGAACCGGGCTTTCGTTTGCGCTGTTCCTGAAGCGCTTGGTGCGGTCGAGAGGACTCGAACCTCCACTGGTTGCCCAACTAGCACCTCAAGCTAGCGCGTCTACCAATTCCGCCACGACCGCAACTCAAATGCGCCGGTTTGGGACCGGCGCATCGGCAGGCGTCGTCTAGCAAACGCATCCGTGACTGACAAGGCCTGAACGCCGCGCTATTGCATCCATTGACCATGCAGATTTCCCGCGACGCGCTCTCCGCGCAATTTCTCGCCCGCCCCGGCTCGCCGCCCGTGGAATGGGCGGTTTCCGACCCGCTCGTTCCCTACGCGCAAGCTCTCGAGCAGATGGAGACGCGCGCCGCCGCGATCGCCCGTGGCGAGGCGCCCGAGCGCGTCTGGCTCCTGGAACATCCGCCGCTCTACACGTCCGGCACCTCGGCCAGGCCGGGCGACCTGCTCGACGCGCGATTCCCCGTCTTCGAGACCGGGCGCGGCGGCCAGTTCACCTATCACGGGCCCGGCCAGCGCATCGCCTATGTGATGCTTGACCTGAAGCGTCGCCGGCAGGATGTGCGCGCCTTCGTCGCGGCGCTGGAGGCCTGGCTCATCGCGACGCTCGCCGCCTTCAACGTCAGGGGCGAGCGGCGCGAGGACCGGGTCGGCGTCTGGACGCGCCGTCCCGACAAGCCCGCCGGCCCGGCAGGCGACATGGCCGAGGACAAGATCGCCGCCATCGGCATCCGCGTGCGGCATTGGGTGGCCTTCCACGGCATTTCGCTGAACGTGGAGCCGGACCTAGCGCATTTCTCGGGCATCACGCCCTGCGGCGTGCGCGAATCCCACTACGGCGTCACCAGCCTCGCCGACCTCGGCCTGCCCGTGACCATGAACGA